>WJIQ01000261.1 GCA_014730255.1 bacterium
ATCAGACCGGTGGCGGGGGCGACGGCTGGGGGTGAAGACCGGGGCATGGCGAGGAGCGGGGCGTCCGTGCGCGGCAAGAGCGCGGGGGGCGGTGGGGTGTGTCCGGAACATGCCGCACTCGGAGTATGAATGGCCTGACCGCGGCGTTCACAGTCATTTCGGTGCGGTCTGGTGGCGGGTTGTGGAAAAACCGTCGGGGCGACGGTCTGGGATACTGGTTCGGGAGGTGGGACTATGCGTTTGAAATGCCTATACGCGTCTCCAGGTCGACGAGGGGGTCGGCGAAGGTGACGTCGGTGGCCACCTGCAGGCGATAGCGGCCGGCACCGGGCGACTCGTCCCAGCGGAAGGTGATGGGCTGGGGCACGCCCGTGGCGCCGTCGGCCGGTGACGTGAGCTGCGGTCCCTCGAGGCCGGGCAGCAGGACCGTGAGCTGGTCGGGCGTGGACTCGACACGCCAGATCGAGACCTGGCGATACGCCGTGACGCGGTAGACGTACTCGTCGCCGAGGACAACGTCGTCGTCGCTGTATGAACCGGCGTTCTCGGCGAGCTCGGCGATCACGTCGTAGGGGCCATCGGGATCGGTGGCGCGGCGCACGAGGAAGCCGTCCTCGATGGTGGACTGATTCGACCAGGTGAGGTCGACGCGGGAGCCGCAGGTGGTGGCGGCCAGCGCGTAGGGCGGGAAGGGCGCCGGGCCCTCGCTGGTGGTGACGCCGTCGATGTTCGACGGCGTGAAGATGCGGTTTCCGACCAGGTAGTAGTAGGGCGCCACCTGGTAGAAGTAGTTCTCGGAGCCGACGAGGCCGGTGTCGAGGTGGCTACGGGCGTCGACGTCGAGGTCGTCCACCACCGTGTAGTTGCCGTCCTGCAGGTCGGCTTCGGTGGGAGCGCGGCGGATCTCCTGACCGGCGTAGATGTAGAGGTCGTCGGGTAGCCAGCTCCAGGTGAGATGGGCCGACCCGTAGGAGATGGCCACCGCATCGAGAACCGGCTGGTGGGGATTGAGCTGGGCGTGGGTTGGGCTGACGAACGACACGGTGACGACGATGACGAGGGCGAGGGCGATGACGAACCTCATGGCGGGCCTCCCGGCGGTGGGGCCCCGGCCGGCGGCTCCCGCGAGTTGGAGGCGCCTGGGCACGGCGGCACGTCCCGACATACCGGCAGGCGGTGCGGAAGTTGGTGAGCAGGCAGCGATGGTCACCTCGGTCGATGGGGGATAGGAATTTTAACCGCATAGTCCCGCCTCCCGACGCGCCGGATCGCGCCTGATTCGAGGAGATCGCACCACGGTGACCATCCTTTCTCAAGTCGGGGGCCGCGGAACCGGCCCCCGATTGAACACGGGATGATCGCGGTGGTACAATCTTCCCCGAATCAGGCGCGATCCGGCGCGTCGGGAGGTGGAACCATGCGGTTGAAATTCCTATCCGTCGTCGCGACCCGCAACGATTCCGAGGTCGACTGATGATGCGCATCGCCTCGCTGCTGATGAGCCTCGTGTTGCTCGTCGCCTGCTCCGACGACGACAGCTCGCCCGCCGACCCCGGCACCCCACCAGACCAGCCGACCATCGACGACCTGCGCCTCGGCACCTATGCCGGCTTCGCGGCCGACCTCGCACGCATGGCCTCGGTGACCGATTCCGACCCGCTCATCGACGCCGTCTGGGACACCCTGCGCGCCCACGACCGCTTTCCGTTCGTGCATCAGGACTCGGTGATGTTCCTCTATCGCGGCACCGCGAGCAGCGTGGCCGTGGCCGGCGATTTCAACGGCTGGAACCCGGCCAGCGGATCGGCCACGCGCCTGGGTGACGGCGACGTGTGGATCGCCGAGTACGTCTTCCCCACCGACGCGCGTCTGGACTACAAGTTCGTGCGCGATGGCGGCACCTGGCTGCTCGATCCCGAGAACCCGTTGCGCCAGCGCAGCGGCTTCGGCGACAACTCCGAGCTCCGCATGCCCGGCTACGTGCCCTCGCCGTGGGTCGAGGAGCAGGACGGCGTGGTCGGCGGTACGCTCGTGCCGGGCAGCCTGGCCAGCACGGCCCTGGGCTACGACGTCGACTACGTGGTCTACCAGCCGGCGGGTCATCAGTCGCTGACCGAACTGCCGGTGATGTACGTCACCGACGGTCATGAGTACGCCGACCCACTGATGGGCAGCATGGTGCAGGTGCTCGACAACCTGATCGCCGCCGGCGAGATCACCCCGATCATGGCCGTGTTCATCGACCCGCGCATCGACGGCACGAACCGCCGCGCCGAGCAGTACATCCTGAACCCGGACTTCGCGAGCTTCGTGGCCGACGAGCTGGTGCCGCTGATCGACGCCACCTACGCGACCAGCACCGACCGCGCCGATCGTGGCATCCTGGGCACGTCGCTCGGCGGCCTCAACTCGGCCTACTTCGGGGTGCAGGAGACCGACACCTTCAAGCTGATCGTCTGCCAGTCGCCGGCGTTCCAGGCCGGTAGCGGCGGCATCCTGCCGCTCTACGCCGCCGCGCCATTGCTGGACCTGGACATCTTCCTGACCTGGGGGGCGTTCTACGACTTCGGCGAGACCACCGTGCAGATGCAGACGCTGCTCGACACCGAGGGCTACGACTACCAGCACATCGTGGTCAACGAGGGGCACTCCTGGGGCAACTGGCGCGCGCTGCTCGACGACATCCTGATCCACTACTTCGGAACGGACTAGCCACGGTCAGAACAGGTCACCGGGCCAGCCGAAACGCGCGAGGTCGACCCGGTCGTGCGCATCGAACACCACGCCCTCGGCCTCGAGCAACCTCCTCTGCTCGCTGGCCAGGTCGCGCACGCTGATGCGCCCCTGCGCGTTGATCACCCGCCACCATGGCACCCCGTGGGGGCTGCGCGACATCGCACCGCCCACCCAGCGCGCGCCGTACGCCTGGTAGGCGACCACGGCCATGCCGGCAGGCGTGCCGACCAGGGTGGCGATGCGGCCGTAGGTGGTCACGCGGCCGCGGGGGATCGTCCGCACGAGGTCCCAGACCTCCGCCTCGAACGTCGCCTTGATGCGAGGATCCGCGGCGTCGCTCATCGGGCCTGCGGGAAATACAGCCGCATGAGGAACGGGTACTCCTCGTTCTCGGGGTTGACCCGTGCGGCCTGCTGCAGGGCGGCCAGGCTCGGGCGCCGGTTGCCGGCCAGCCTGTGATAGAGGGCGACGGTGAGCTGGCGGTTGCCCGCGACGAAGCGATCCATGCGGGCGGGGTCGTCGATGCCCGAGAACAGCGCGTCCGG
>WJIQ01000262.1 GCA_014730255.1 bacterium
ACCAGCCGGTCGGGCAGCTCGCCGGCAGCCGACTTGTTCACGGCGTAGTTCTCGTCCTCGGTGCGCGCGCCGCCGGCCGGGAGCTCGATCACCGTGCCGTCGGGCAGGGCGACGAACAGGCCGAACGCCGCGCCGTCCTGGTTGGCCGCGGGATCGAGGAAGCCGCTGGCGAAGACCACGCCCGCGCCGCCGGCCAGGCCGCGCAGGTCGGCCTGGTAGCTGGCGACCACGGCCTCGGGATCGCCGGGCAGGGTGACGTCGAGCTGGTAGTTGCGCGGCCAGAGGTAGGCCGGGCCCTGGAACTCGCCATAGCCGAAGCCGTCGATGAGCAGGCGGTTGAACCGCCAGATGCGCTTGCGCACGTCCACGCTCGGCGCGTCGGGGCTGCCGTGGTAGGCCTGGATCGCGAGGCGGCGGATCAAACCGGTCTCGCTCACGCCGTCGCGGATCTGCAGGGTGAAGCCGGTGTCGCGGCCCTCGGGGTTCGGGGCGAAGGCGTCGGGGTCGAGGACGCCCGTGGCCATCACGACGTAGGTCTCGTCGCGGGCGAGGGTCACCGGGAAGCTGGCGATGACGTCGTCGGCGCCGCCGCTGGTGCCGGGGGCGATGCCGAGGGTCAGCTCGACGCCGGCGGGCAGGTCCAGGAACGGCGTGGCGGCGCGGAAGGCGAAGTCGTCCAGCGCCAGCTCGCCGTCGATGTAGACGTCGACCTCGGCCGCCGCCGGGTCGGGCGAGTTGTGGACGACCTGGACGCGGGCCACCGCGTCGGTCATCGGCAGCTCGACGACCGTGCCGTCGGGCAGCACGGCGATCAGGGCGAAGCCGGGGCCGCCCTGGTTGGCCGAGGGATCGAGGAAGCCGCTGGCGATCACGACGGCCGCGCCGCCGCTCAGGCCGCCGAGGTCGGCGTCGAAGCCGGCGACGACCGCGTCGCTGCCGGCCGGGGTGACGACGAGATCGTAGTCGGTGGCCAGGACGGTGCGGTAGCGTCCGAAGTCACCGTAAGCCAGGCCGTGCCACAGGGTCAGATCGCCCCAGCGGGTGCGGGCCTTGACGTCCACCGCCGGCGCGTCCGAGGCGCCGTGCAGGGTCTTCAGCTTGACCAGGCCGGGGAAGGTCGCCGTGCGGATGCCGTCCTCGGCGAAGAGGGTGAAGCCGATCTCGCGGCCGTCCGGATTCGCAGCGAAGGCGTCCGGGTCGAGCACGCCGCTGGCGACGGCCACGTAGCGGCGGTGCTCCTCGAGCGTGACCGGGATCGTGGCGATGATGTCCTCGGGGCCGCCACTGGTCCCGGGAGCGACGCCGATGGCGAGCTCGACGCCGGCGGGCACTTCGAGGAACGAGGTGGCCTGGCGGAAGGCGAAGTCGTCGAGGGTGAGCTCCTCGTTGACGTAGATATCGACGGTCGCGGCGGCCGGATCGGCGGCGTTGTGCACGACCTGCAGCTCGGCGGTGTCGGCGACGGCGAGCGACGCCACGGCGGCCAGCGCGAGGATCAGGGTCGGGGTCTTGGTCTTCATCGTTACCATCCTGTGGGGCGCCGCAGGTGGCGGCGGGTCCTTGGTCGGCTGCAGGCGCGGCCTGCGCGATAACTAGACAATAGATGGACAAAAATGCATTCGCCACCGTTAAGATGCGAAATATGACGATATCTGTGCCTAAAGTGATCAAATGTCCCTATAATGTCTATGATTTGAGAAAACCGTGCTCTTGCTCCCCCGGGCGCTCTGGTGCACATTCCGGGCACGCCAGGACGCCACGGGAGGCTCGTGATGCATCGGACCCGTCGGATTGCAATCCCCGTCATCCTCATCCTCGTCGTCCTGCTACGACCGGACGGCCCGGCCCGGGGAGTCGAAGGCATGCACCCCGTCAACGACCTCGATCGCATCGACTTCGCCGCGGCCGGACTCGGGATCACCGCCGAGGACGTGTTCGCGCCGAGGTCGGTCAGCCTCGTCGACGGCATCTGCAAGGTCAACGGCTGCACCGGCAGCTTCGTCTCGGACGAGGGGCTGATCCTCACCAACCACCACTGCGCCTTCCGCGCGGTGCAGGAGGCCAGCGAGCCGGGGCGCGATCACCTGATGGACGGGTTCGTGGCCCGTGCGCGCGGCGACGAGGCCCCGGCGCAGGGTTACACCGTGCGCATCACCGAGGGGTATCGCGACGTGTCGGCCGACGTCCTCGCAGCGGTCGACGAGGATCTCGATCCGCTCGCCCGCGCCCGGGCGATCGAGCAGCGCATCAAGGAGATCGAGGTCGCCACCGAGCGGGCCGTGCCCGGGGTGCGCGCCGAGGTGGCCGAGATGTTCCGCGGTCGCACGTACGTGCTGTTCTCCTACACGTATCTGAAGGACGTGCGCCTGGTCTACGCCCCGCCCCGGGACGTCGGCAACTTCGGCGGCGAGCGCGACAACTGGGCCTGGCCCCGGCACACCGGTGATTTCGCGCTCCTGCGTGCCTACGTCGGGCCGGATGGCGAGCCGGCGGACCACCATGCGGACAACGTGCCCTACCGTCCGCGCACCCATCTGCGGATCTCCGACGCCGGCGTCGAGGCCGGCGATCCGGTGTTCCTGCTCGGCTATCCCGGCACCACCGTCCGCCACCGTTCGGCGGCCTTCCTGAGGCACGAGGCCACCGTGCGCCTGCCCTGGATCGTCGACTGGTACGGCTGGCAGATCGAGCTGCTCGAGACCGCGTCGTCCCGGCGGCCTCGCGACCGGATGCGGCTGGCGAGCCGGCTGAAGAGCCTGCACAACACGCACAAGAACCATCGCGGCAAGCTGCAGGGCATCGCGCGGCTCGACCTGCTCGCCCGGCGTGAGGCGGCGGATCGGAGGCTCGCGGCATGGATCGCGGACGACCCGTCTCGCGAGCGGCGATTCGGACGCGTCCTGCCCGGGCTGACGGCGCTGCACAGGACCCTGTCGGCGGTCCGGCCGGCCGAGCTCTGGCTCCATCATCTGCGGCACGATCCGGCGTACCTCGACCTCGCGTTCACCGTGCACGAGGCCGCCGTGCAGCGGCAGAAGCCGGACCTGCAGCGCGAGCGCGACTACATGGACCGGAATTTCGATCAGACGCTCGAGCAGCTCGCCGTCCGTACGCGGACGGTGGTCGACGAGGTCGAGCGCGCCCTCCTGCTCGAGCTGCTCCGACGCGGCGGCGATCTGCCGGCGGCGCGCGTTCCCGATGGTCTGCACCGGTTCGTCGGCGAGGCCGGGCGGGCCGGGGCCGAGCGCCTGGTCGACGACGCCCTGGTGCGGACGGGGCTCGCCGACGCCGACTGGTGCCGTCGCGTGGCCAGGATGAGCCCCGAGGAGCAGGCCGCGCTCGACGACCCGCTGCTGGCCCTGGCGGCGCGGCTGTATCCAGCCTGGGAGCGGCAGCGCGACGACGTCCGCCGGCGCCGGGGCGAACTCGATCCCCTGCTGGCCGCCCTCGTCGAGGCGCGGCAGCAGGCGCTGGGACGCGACTTCGTCCCGGATGCGAACGGAACCCTGCGTCTGAGCTGGGGACGCCTCGAGGGCTACGATCCGCGCGATGCGGTCCACTACCGGCCGCTGACGACGGTCCGCGGTCTGATCGAGAAGGACGAGGGACGCCTGCCGTACCGACTGCCGGCGCGGCTGCGCGAGCGCGCGATCCCGGATGCGCTGGACGTGCCGGTCTGCCTGCTCTATTCCACCGACACGGTCGGCGGCAGCTCGGGCAGCCCCGTCTTCGACCGGTCCGGGCGCCTGGTCGCCCTCAACTTCGACCGGCCGTGGGAGGCGACGATCAACGATTACGCCTGGGATCACGCCTGGAGCCGCTCCATCGGCGTGGACCTGCGCTTCGCCGCCTGGGTCATCGGCGAGGTCGACGGGGCCATGCATCTGCTGGCGGAGATGGGCGTGGCGTCGCCCGAGGGGCGGTGAGACCGGCGAGGCGCGCGACCGGCGCTAGCCCTGCACCAGCTCGTCGACGGCGTGGAGGATGTCCTCGTTCTTGAACGGCTTGCGGATGGCGCGGTCGGCGCCCAGCAGCCGCGCCGAGTGGAGGTAGTTCTCCGGCGTGGTGCGTCCGCCGCCGCTGATGGCGATCACCTTGAGATCCGGGTGCTCGCGCCGCAGGTCGAGGATCGTCTCGATCCCGTCCTTCTCGGGCATGATGATGTCGGTGATGACCACCTGGCAGGGGTTCGCGCGGAACATGGCGACCCCGTCGCGCCCGTTGCTGGCGGATTCGACCTGGTGGCCGGCGCGCTCGAGCACCGTCACGAGAAACTCACGGACTTCCTGATCGTCGTCGATCACCAGGATCGTCGCCATGATCGAATCGCCTCCGGGATCCATTGCGAGTGACGGAACGTCGAGGCCCGCGAGGCCTCATACGTCCCGAATCCGTGACAACACTAATGGCAGAGGTACCCGGTCGGCAACCCAAACCTGACCGCCGACCGCCGGTGTCCCGACGTCGCTCGCCGGGCCCGAACAATCTGGTGGCCACCGGTCGCGACCCGCCCTTATGCTGGCGCGGAGCGATCGCATCATCCGTCTTCCCGAGGTCCTCCGTGCTCGAATTCGAGTTCGACAACCTGTTCGGACTGGCGATGCTGACGGTCAGCGGGCTGGTCGGTGGCGAGCTGGCGCGCCGCATCCGGCTGCCGTCGGTGACCGGCCAGATCCTCGCCGGCGTGGTGCTGGGGCCGTCCGTGCTCGGCCTGTTCGGGCACGACCTGGCGCACGCGCTGACGCCGGTGATCAACGTCGCCCTCGGCCTGATCGCCATGGCCGTGGGCAGCCACCTGCACATCTACCACCTCGAGAGCGCGTCGCGGCGGCTGGGCTGGCTGCTGGCGCTGGAGATGACCCTCGTGCCGGCGGTGGTGTTCGCCGCCGCCCACGTGGCCGGCGGTGGGAACTGGGTGTTCAGCCTCCTGCTGGGCACGCTCGCGGTCTCGACGGCGCCGGCCACGCTGGTGGCCATCGTCAAGGAGACGCGCTCGCGCGGCGTGTTCGTCAGCACCCTGATGGCCGCCGTGGCGCTGAACAACATCGCCTGCATCCTGCTCTTCGAGATGGCCTTCACCGCGGTCTCGGTCGGGGCGGATCCGAGCGTGGGCCTGAGCCGGATCTTCCTGGCACCGGTGGCCCAGGTGGCCGGCGCCGCGCTCATCGGCGGTGGCGTGGGCCTGGGCATGGTCGTGCTGACCCGCCACGTCTTCGCGCCCGATCGACTGGCCACCGCGTCGCTCGTCGCGCTCCTGCTCACCGTGGGCGTGGCCTCGGCCGTCGGGATCTCCCAGCTGCTGTCCTGCCTGTTCCTCGGCGCCACGCTGGCCAACACGGTGCCCGAGAAGGAGGAGGTGGGGCACCGCGCCTTCGCCAGCTTCGAGCCGGCGATCCTGGCGATCTTCTTCACGGTGGCCGGCCTGGAGCTGGACCTCGGCATGCTCGCGCCGGCCGGTCTGCTCGCCGCCGCCGTGGTCGCCGCCCGGGCCGGCGGCAAGGTGCTGGCCGGATACGTGGCGATGACCATCGCCCGGGCGCCGGTCCGGATGCGCCAGAACATGGGCTGGGCGCTGCTGCCCCAGGCCGGCGTGGCGGTGGGTCTGCTGCTGAAGGTGCGCGAGAGCCCGCTGCAGGACACCGTCGGCCAGCTGTTCCTGGTCGTCGGCGTGGCCACGGTCATGCTCAACGAGATCCTCGGCCCCATCACCACGCGTTGGGCCATCGGCCGCTCCGGTGAGGAGGGCAAGGACCGCCCGCGCCTCATCGACTTCCTGCACGAGTACAACATCGTGACCGGCTTCCATGCCGAGACCAAGGAGGAGGCGATCGGCAAGCTCGTCGACGTGCTGCTGCGGAGCCATCGCCTGGGCGAGGTCGATCGCGACGCGCTGGTCGCCGAGGTGATCGAGCGGGAGAAGGCGATGTCGACCTGCGTCGGCCGCGGCCTGTTCGTCCCGCACGCCCACTTCGACGGGGTCTCGAAGCTGGTCGGGGTGATGGCCATCAGCCGCGAGGGCCTGCCGCTGGAGACGCCGGACGGGCTGCCGGTGCACTGCATCACGCTGCTGGTCGTGCCGGCGGACGAGAAGCGCCGTCACCTCGAGGTCCTGGCGGCCCTGGCGCGCAGCATCGGCGCCGATCCGAACTTCCAGAACCAGCTCTACCACGCGCACAGCCCGGCGCACGTGCACGAGATCCTCCACGCCGAGGAGTTCGAGGACTACAACTACTTCCTCGAGGAAGAGCAACTCTGACCGTCCGGTCCGCGTCCTCGAGGCCGATGAAACCCCGGGCGGCGGCGGCCGTAATGTCGCGACCGGCCGGCCCGCCGGACCGATGGCTTCCGAGACCGAGCGAGGCGTCATGACCGAGTCCACGAGCTGCACCATCGAGGTCGCCGACCTCACCTTCGCCTACAGCCGCGAACCCGCGCTGCGCGACGTCTCGTTCACGCTCGCACCCGGGGCGGTCGGCCTGCTCGGTCCGAACGGTTCGGGCAAGACGACGCTGCTGCGCGCGCTGCTCGGCCAGGTCGGGATCCGCCCGGGCGAGGTCACCGTCGGCGGCACGGACATGGCCCGCCAGGCCCCCGAGGGGCGGCGGCAGCTGGGCTGGATGCCCGAGCGCGGCGGCATCATTCCGGGGCATTCCGGAGTCGGCCTGGTCGCCTACATGGGCGAGCTGTCGGGCATGCCCCGGCAGGACGCCATGCAGCGCGCCCACGAGGTGCTGCACTTCGTCGGGTTGCGGGACGAGCGCTACCGCCCCTGCGAGACGTACAGCCAGGGCATGCGCCAGCGCCTGAAGCTGGCCTGCGCCCTGGTGCACGACCCGCGATGGCTGCTTCTGGACGAGCCGACCAGCGGCCTGGATCCCGGCGGCCGGGCGGCGATCCTCGAGCTGGTGCAGGACCTCGCCGGCCACAAGGGCCTCGGCGTGATCCTCTCGACCCACCTGCTGGCCGACGTGGAGGCGACCTGCGAGGAGCTGCTGGTCCTCAAGCAGGGTCGGCTGCTCGAGCGCCACGCGGTCGCGCCGCACCATGTCGCCGGCCGACAGGTATTCGAGATCGCCGGGTTCGGGGGCGAGGAGGCCTTCGTGGCCGGCCTGCGACGGCTGGCCGACGCGGTCGAGCAGGACGGGCGCACCATCACCGCGGTAATCGACCTCGACGCCCTGCCCGCGGGCGAGGGCGCCCCGTCGGCCCGGGCGGTGCGCGCGGTGCTCGAGCTGGCGCGCGACTGCGACTACGCGCCGCGCCGCATGCGACGCCGGCCGGTCACGCTGTCCGACGAGTTCCACAGCCTGGTGCAGGGGGAGGACGCCTGATGCCGGTCCACGAACGCGGCTACACGCACTGGAACCCCTCCGGACTGGCGGCCGATCCGCCATGGCTGGTGATCGCCCGGCGCGGTCTGGTGCCCGCGCTGAAGAAGCGGCGCAACCTGCTGCTGCTCTTCGCGGCCCTGGTGCCGGCGATCATCAAGGGCGTGATCATCTTCATCAAGGCCCGCGCGGGCGAGATCCTCGAGCTGGCCGTCGGCTCGGACTGGACCAGCCTGACCCCGGCGGGGTTCATGGCGTTCCTGGACTGGTGGCCGAGCCTGTTCGGTTTCCTGGTCACCCTCGTGCTCGGTCCGGCGCTCATCGCCAGCGACAAGCAGGAGAACGGGCTCTCGCTCTACTTCTCGCGGCCGATCGGCGTCTTCGACTACCTCGGCGGCAAGGTGCTGGTCGTGCTGGCCGGCTACCTCGCGGTGACCCTGGTGCCGTCGCTCCTGCTCTGCGTCTTCGGCTACCTCGTCGACCCCACGGCGGTGGGACTGGAGCTGCTGCTGCTGACCCCGCTGCGCCTGATCGTCATGTGCACGTTCATCGGCCTGGGCCTGTCGCTGGTGATCCTGTCCTTCTCGGCCATGGCCACGCGGACCGTGCTGGTCGTGGTGTGGTGGTCGATCCTCTGCATCGGCGGGGGCGCGGTCAGCTCGATCGGCGACGCCGTCGGGCTCGACAGCTTCGCCTACCTGAATTTCCTCGGCCACTGGTACAACGCCGCGGCGCTGGTCATGTCCGCCTCGCCGCGCATCGCGGTCGAGCCGGCGGTCAGCCTCCTGATCTGCCTGGTGATCATGGCCGCGGCGGTGGCCGTCCTCCGCCGCCGGATCCGCCCCGTGGAGGTGGTCGTATGATCGGCCAGCCTCCGGTGCGGCTCGAGGCCCACGAGGTGGGCAAGTGGTTCGGCGAGGTCGTCGCCGTCGGTAACTGCTCGCTCGAGGTCGGGCGCGGCGTGGTCGGTCTGCTCGGCCAGAACGGCGCCGGCAAGACCACGCTGTTCAAGCTGCTCGCCGGGCTCATCACCCCGAGCCGGGGACGCGTGCTCCTCGATGGTCATCCGCTGCGCTCGCACGTCGGGCTGTACCGGCGCGTTGGGTTCTGCCCGGAGAGCGACGCGCTGCCGGGCTGGCTGACCGGCCGGGAGTTCCTGCACATGCTGGTCCGCCTCGCCGGCGTCGAGCGCGCCCGGGTCCGGGGTCGCGTGGACGAGCTGCTCGAGCGCTTCGAGCTCACCGACGCGGCGAACCGCCGGCTGGGCGGTTACAGCAAGGGCATGCGGCAGAAGCTGAAGCTCGCCCAGGCGCTGGCGCACGATCCCGACGTCCTCTTCATGGACGAGCCGCTCAACGGCATGGATCCGGTGAGCCGGCACCAGGCCATCGGTGCCATCCGCCAGCTGGGCGAGGAGGGGCGCACGGTGCTGGTCTCGAGCCACATCCTGCCCGAGGTCGAGGAGATGACCCGGCGGATCATCCTCATCCATCGCTCGAAGGTGCTGGCCGAGGGTGACGTCACCGAGATCCGCGACCTGATCCCCGAGTATCCGACGGTCGTGGCCCTGCGCTGCGCACGCGCCCGCGAGCTGGCGGCGCACCTGGTGCGGCAGGAGCACGTCATGGGCGTCGAGTGCGAGGGCGACAGCCGGGTGATCGTGCGCACCGAGCACGCGCTGGCGTTCTACCGGGCGCTTCCGGGCTGGCTGCTCGAGTCCGGCCTGGCGGTCGAGGAGATCCACACCCTGGACGACGACCTCGAGTCGGTCTTCACCTACCTGACGGGCGATTGAGCGGAGGGGCGCCATGAACCACACGACCGAGACCGTCCGCATCCCCGCCCCCCTGGGCGACGGCGTGGCGTCGCTGGCGGTGGCGGCCGCCACCTGGCGGGAGCTGGCGCGCCGCAAGCGCCTGCTCAGCCTGGCCTTCCTGCTCATGCTGCCGGTGGTGCTCCTGCTGGCGGTGCGGATCTGGTATCCGGACAGCGCGCCGGCCGACGTGCTG
Organism: bacterium; assembly: GCA_014730255.1. GTDB lineage: Bacteria > Krumholzibacteriota > Krumholzibacteriia > LZORAL124-64-63 > LZORAL124-64-63 > Glo-17. The sequence continues at coordinate 9,338 of WJIQ01000262.1, forward strand.
CTGTCGCTCATGGCGCGGTACGCCTACATCCCGCTGCTGGTGCCGATCACCGCCATCGCCGTCGGCGCACCGGCGATCTCCGAGCCCATCGCCGAGGGCACCCTGGTCTACTTCTGGACCCGACCGCTGCGACGGCACGCGCTCTACCTGGGCCGCGTCCTCGCGGCCGCCCTGGTGGGCGGCGTGATGGTGCTGCTCTCGCAGACCCTCGTCTTCACCGTGGCGCTGTTCGGCTGGCCGCAGGCCATCGGGTTCGAGCTGGTGCGGCTGCACACCGAGATGACCGTGGTCACGCTGCTGGGCACGGTGGTCTACACCGCGCTCTTCGCCGCCCTGGGCGCCGGGCTGAAGAAGCCGATGATCGCGGCGATCCTCTTCGCCTTCCTCTGGGAACCGGCGGTGGTCGACATCCCGCAGCGCATCCAGGAGTGGACCCTGCAGTTCCACCTGCAGAACCTCGTGCACTGGCCCGACACCGGCGCTGCCGACCTGCGCGGGTTCATCGAGAACCTGTTGAACCAGGCGCTCGCGCGAGAGCCGGTGCCGGCCTGGCAGTCGGTGCTGGTGCTGATCTCGGTCGGGGTCGTGACCACCCTCGGGGGCGTGCTGCTGCTGCGCACGCGTCAGCTCGACAAGCAGGGCTGACCGGACCGTCAGCGCACGAGGGACAGCGGGACCACGCGCCGCTCGCCGGCGACGCGCACCTCGCCGAGGTAGGTGCCGGCCGGCAGGGGGCGTCCGTTCCCGTCGCGACCATCCCAGGTCAGACGGTGGGTGCCCGCCGTCAGGTGCCGGTCGGCCAGCGACCGCACGCGGCGTCCGCGCGCATCGTACACCGCGGCGGTGACCTGGCCGCCCGTGTCCTGGACGAATCCGATGGTCACGCGGGGGTTGAACGGGTTGGGCCAGGCCCGGAGCCGCGGTCCGGCGGTGGCCGGCGGCGAGACCGTCGGATCCCACACCGGCGGCTCGACCATCGCGACGAGGGCGTCGGCGTCGCCGGCGTAGAGGGGCTGGTAGCAGTCCGGGGTCACGGGGAAGTCGCTCGAGTGGGTCACGCCGACCAGGGCGACCCGGCCCGACGGCTCGATGGCCATGGCGTAGGACTCGTCGCGAGCGGCGCCGCCGAGGTAGGTGCCGAAGCGCAGCCAGCTGCCCGTCGGGCTCAGCTGGTGGAAGAAGACGTCGTACGAGCCGTTGGCCGTCGCATCGAAGGCGTCGCCGGTGATCGGCAGGTCGGTCGAGAGGGTGTAGCCGACCACGGTCACGCCGCCGGTCGCGTCGCGGGTCAGGGCGAGGCCCCGGTCGGCGTCGCCGCCGCCGAGCAGCGTGCTCCAGACCAGGTCCGTGCCGTTGATGGCGAGCCGGCAGACGAACGCATCGTCGTTGCCCGCGTGGGCGGAGGCGAACGCGCCGTCGGTGGTCGGGAAGTCGGACGAGCGCGTGCCGCCGGTCACGAGCACGTGGCCGTCCGGTTCGGCGTGGACGGCGGTGACGATGTCGTCCTGCGCTCCGCCGAGGAACGTGCTCCAGCCCAGCGTCGCCGTGGACGGCACCACGGCGGCCGTGAAGCCGTCGACTCCTCCGACCGGCAGCGGGGCGAGCGTGCCGTCGGTGGTGGGGAAGTCGGCCGACGCCGTCGCCCCGCCCACCATCACGACCGCGCCGCCGGCGAGCCCGGCGACGTCGCGACCGAAGTCGTCACCCTCGCCGCCGAGCAGCGTGCTCGCCAGCAGGTCGTGGCCATCGGCCGCGAGCCGGGCCACGAACACGTCCCAGCCACCGGCGTGCGTGGTCTGGGTGGCGCCGGCGGTGGTGGGCCAGTCGGTCGACTCCGTCTCGCCGATGAAAATCGGGCAGCCGTCCGCGTCGACGAGCACCCGGTTGGCGACGTCGTTGGCGCCGCCGCCCAGGTAGGTGCTCCACAGCAGGTCGTCGCCGGCCTCGGCGAGCTTGGCGACCACGGCGTCGCGCTGGCCGCTCGCGGCGGTAGCGTACGCGCCGGGCGTCGTCGGCCAGTCCGGTCCGGAGGCCAGCCCGACGATCACCAGGTCCCCCGCCGCGTCGCTGGCCAGGGCCATGCCCGCGTCGTCGCCGCCGCTGCCCAGGAACGTGCCCCAGACCAGCTCGTGCCCGTCGTTGGAGAGCTTGGCGACGAACACGTCGTTCAGGCCGGCGTGCTCGTTCTCGTAACCCTCGGGCGTGGTGGGGAAGGTGAGCGACCGGGTGCGACCGATGACCACGGGGCAGCCGTTGCGCCCCAGGATGATGCCGAGCCCCTTGTCCGAATCGCTCTGGCCGAGGAACGTGCTCCAGGCCAGGCCGTCGGCGGGGTCGCGCGGGCGGTCCGCGGCGCCGGGTCCCGCCGGGACGATCAGCTCGGCGGGCTCGCCCGGTCGGGTACGGCACAGGCCGGCCGGGCCGAACCACCAGCGCTCCGGCGGGGTGTCGCGACCGGCGACGACCGCGACCGCCGCCCAGGTCGCCACGCCGCGCTGCCAGCGGGCCGGGTCGGCGCCGTGGAAGTAGCTGAATCGCGTCGGCAGCCGGTCGCGACCGTCCAGGCGCACCGGCCCCCCGTCGTCGGTCCAGGGTCGCCGCCGCACCGTGCCGTCGACCACGGTCACCAGCGCGTCGTCGGTGAAGAAGCAGCGCAGGTCGCCGCTCGCGGCGTGATAGCGCACCACCGGCGGCAGCTGTCCCCGGTTCTCGACGATCGGGACGGCGGCCGATGCGGTGGCGGCGAGCAGCAGCCCGACCACCGCGACCACCGGCGCCACGATCCTGACGGTCGACATCTTGAACATGCGTACGATTATATCACGGATGCCGGGGTGAATTCGATGCCGCCGTCGCGATCCCGCCTGGAGGCGAGTGCCCGTGCGCGAGACCCTGCCGCCCGATCCGCCGAGCCGCCGGCCGCTGCCGCGGCGGTTCTACGGCCGCGCGACCGAGGAGGTGGCGCGCGACCTCCTCGGCTGCATCCTCTGGACCGACACCGGCGGCGAGATCGCTGCCGGCCGCATCGTCGAGACCGAGGCCTACCTCGGCGAGGGCGAGGATCCGGCCAGCCACGCCCACGGCGGACCGACCGCGCGGGCGGCGGTGATGTTCGGCCCGGCCGGCGTGGCCTACGTCTACCTGATCTACGGCATGCACCACTGCTTCAACGTCGTCACCGGCCACGAGGGCCGCGGCGGCGCCGTGCTCGTGCGCGCCCTCGAGCCCCTCGTCGGCCTGGATCGCATGTGGTCGCGGCGGCCTCGCTGCCGCCGTGCCAGCGAGCTGTGCGCCGGCCCCGGACGGCTCTGCCGGGCGCTGGGCATCGATCGCAGCTGGGACGGTCTGCCCCTGAACATCTCACGGAAAAGGGATGCGAACCTTCCGGCGCCCCGGCGCGTATGGATCGCGAACGGTCCGTCGCCCGGCCGGATGGTCGCCACGCCCCGCGTGGGGATCCGCCTGGCCCACGACTGGCTGCTGCGCTTCTGCGACCCGGACAGCCCGGCGCTCAGCCGCCGCCTCGTGCGCGGCGGTTGACGCCGGACGGCGATGACCCCTACGTATCGGGGGTCCGATCCGCCACCCGTCGACCGGGCCGCCGGCGCCCCCGACAACCATTGGCTGCCACCGGCCCCTGCCGGTGGCCGATCCGGAGGCATCCGCATCATGTCCCAGATCCAGGTTCGCGCGGTCCTCGTGACCGCGGCCCTCGCCCTCGTCGCGGCCAGCGCGCTGGCCGCGGGCTATACCGACCTCGAAGACGAGGTGCAGGAGTTCACCCTCGACAACGGCATGCGTTTCCTCGTGCTCGAGGATCACAGCGTGCCCGTGTTCTCGTTCTCGACCGTCGTCCGCGTCGGCAGCGCCAACGAGGTGCGCGGCATCACCGGCATCTCGCACCTGCTCGAGCACATGGCCTTCAAGGGCACGAGCGAGATCGGCACCGAGGACATCGAGGCCGAGCGCGAGGCCATGCGCCGCGAGGACGAGGCCTTCGCCGCGCTCAAGGCCGAGCGCAACAAGGGCCCACGGGCCGACCCCGACCGCCTCGCCGAGCTGGAGGAGGCGTTCGAGGAGGCCAAGGACGCCGCCCGCGAGTACGTCGTCAGCAACCAGTACGGCGAGATCGTCGAGAAGCACGGCGGCGTGGGCATGAACGCCGGCACCTGGACCGACTACACCCAGTACTTCTACTCCATGCCCAGCAACCGCCTCGAGCTGTGGGCCTACCTCGAGGGCACGCGCATGCGCGACATCGTCCTGCGCGAGTTCTACACCGAGAAGGACGGCCCGGTGACCGAGGAGCGGCGCATGCGCGTCGACGACAGCCCCATGGGCAAGCTCTACCTCGAGCAGTTCCAGAACCTGGCCTTCGACGCCAACGGGTACCACCACTCGCCCATCGGCTACCCGGCCGACCTGGCGAACATGACCCGCGCCGACGCCCGGGACTACTACGACTTGCACTACATCGGGCCCAACATCACCGTGGCCGTGGTCGGCGACGTCGAGTTCGGCGACGTGAAGAAGTATGCCCGCGAGTACTTCGCGGACATCCCCGGCGGCGAGCCCCGGGAGATGGAGACCTTCGAGCCCGACCAGCTCGGCGAGAAGCGCCTGGTGCTGCGCCAGGACGCCCAGCCGATGCTCATGCTCGGCTACAAGATCGAGGGCATCAACCACGACGACTGGCCGGTCTACCAGGCGATCGCCGACATCCTCGGCCAGGGCCGCACCAGCCGCCTGCACACCCGCGCGGTCAAGGAGGACCAGAAGGCCGTCCAGTGCGCGGCCTTCGCCGGCTTCCCCGGCGTGCGCTACCGCAACCTGCTGACGGTGATCGGCATCCCGGCCAAGGACGTCACGGCGACCGAGCTGGAGGAGATCGTCCTCGACGAGATCGACCGCCTCGTGACCGAGGGGCCGACCGCCGAGGAGCTCGAGGGCGTCAAGCGTCGGGCGAAGGCCAACTTCGTGCGGGGCCTGCAGGGCAACCGCGGCCTGTCGAGCCAGCTGGCGATGACGCAGGCGATGACCGGCGACTGGCGCAATCTCTTCCGCGAGGTCGCCGACATGGAGGCCGTCACGCTCGAGGACATCCGGCGCGTGGCCAGCGAGATCTTCACCGAGCAGAACCGGACCGTGGCCATGAGCGAGAAGCTCGAATCGTAGCCGCGAGCGACATCGAAAGGACCGTGTGATGAAGAACGTGCGTAGTGCCCTTTTGCTGCTGCTCGGCGTGCTGCTGATGGGCGGCGTGATGCTCCGCCCCGCGACCGCCGTCGCCGACGAGCGTCCGTGGGAGCGGATCGATATCCCCGAGCTGAACGAGTTCCAGATCCCCGATTACGAGCGCGTCGAGCTGCCCAGCGGCATGGTGCTCTACCTGGCCGAGGACCGCGATCTGCCCCTGGTGCGCCTGTCGGCGACGATCCAGGCGGGCGCGATCTACGAGCCGGCGGACAAGCTCGGCCTGGCGTCCATGACCGGCACGGTCATGCGCACCGGCGGTGCCGGCGACCGCACCGGCGACGACATCGACGCCCTGGCCGAGGCCCGCGGCCTGCAGGTCGAGACGTGGATCGGCCGGTCCACCGGCGGGGCGTTCCTGAGCTGCCTGACCGAGGACACCGACCTCGGCCTGGAGCTGCTGGCGGACGTCCTCATGGACCCCCGGTTCGCCGAGGACAAGATCGAGCTGGCGCGCAAGGAGCAGAAGGCGGCGATCAGCCGGCGCAACGACGAGCCCATGTCCATCGCCCAGCGCGAGGCGCCGAAGGTCCTCTACGGTGCCGATCATCCCCTGGCCCGCCATCCCGAGTACGCGACCATCGAGGCGATCGGGCGCGAGGACCTGGTCGCCTACCACGCCGACTGGTTCGGCCCGGACCGCACCTACCTCGTGGCCATCGGCGACTTCGACGCCGACGAGATGGCCGGCCGCATCGAGCAGGCCTTCGCCGGCTGGCAGGCCGCGCGCAAGCCGCTGCCGCCGGATCCGGAGGTCCCCTGGCGTGGACGCACGGTGAACGTCGCCGAGAAGGAGGGGCTGACCCAGGCCATCGTCCTGCTCGGTCATCGCGGCATCCGCAACGACCACCCCGACTACGCCGCCCTGCGCGTCGGCGCGCAGATCCTCGGTGGCGGGTTCGCCAGCCGCCTGTTCAAGGAGATCCGCTCCAACCAGGGCCTGGCCTACGCCGTGGGGGCGTCGGCCGGCACTGGCTGGCGCTTCCCGGGCATGTTCATGGCCTACACCATGACCAAGAACGAGACCGTCGAGGCCGCCGCCAGGGCGATCATGGCCGAGATCGATCGCATGCTCGCCGAGCCGGTCACCCAGGAGGAGCTGCAGCTGGCCAAGGACGGCATCCTCAACAGCGAGGTGTTCAACTACGACACCAAGCGCGAGGTGCTCGACCGCATGGTCCTGTTCGAGATGTACGGCTACGAGCCGGAGTTCCTGCAGGAGTACCAGGAGCAGGTGCAGCAGCTGACCGCCGAGGACGTCCTCGAGGCGGTGCGCCGGACCTGGAAGCCGGAGGACATGTCGTTCATGGTCGTCGGCACCCGCGAGGAGTTCGACGGCGACCTGAGCACCTTCGGCGAGGTCCGGACCGTGGACATCACCATCCCCGCACCGGCGCCGAAGCTGGAGATCCCGGCCGCCACGCCGGAGAGCCTGGCCCGCGGCAAGGAACTCATGCAGGGCCTGCGCGAGCGGACCGGCGGCGCGACGTACGATGCCATCGAGTCCTACCACGAGGTCAACGTGATGACCGTGCAGAGCCCCATGGGGGCGCTCGACATCACCATGGACACCATCGTCGTCCTGCCCGACCAGCTGCGCATGCAGACCAAGATGCCCTTCGGCGAGCAGGTGGCCGTGGTCCAGGGCGACCAGGGCTGGTCGCGGGCCATGGGGCAGGAGCAGGACCTCGGTCCGGCCGAGGCGGACGAGCTGCGCAAGCAGGTGATGAACGACACCAAGAGCATGCTGCGCCGCATCGACGAGTTCGAGTTCCAGGCCCTCGCGCCCATGCCCGTCGACGGGCGGTCGTGCGATCCGGTGGCGGTGGACGTCGACGGCGAGACGACCGTCATCTTCCTCGACCAGGAGACCGGCCTGGTGGCGATGATCCAGCAGCCGGCCACCAACCCCATGACCCAGAGCCCGGTCACCCAGAAGACCTACGTCAACGAGTACGGCGAGATGGACGGCCTGAAGCTGCCGGTCTCGCTGACGGTCAAGCACGACGACGAGGACTTCGCCGAGGTCACCGTGCAGACCTTCGAGGTCAATCCCGAGGTGGATTCCACGCTGTTCCAGAAGTAGACTCGACCCGGCGCGGTCGACCAGACGGGGGGGGGGGGGGGGGGGGG
>WJIQ01000263.1 GCA_014730255.1 bacterium
CGCGCCGTCCAGGCGCGACAGGACCGGTCGCTAGAGGATCGCCTTGGCCATGGCCTCGAGCTCGTCGCCCTTGAGCACGCGGTCGACATCCAGGAGGATGACGACCTTCTTGCCGAGCTTGCCCATCCCGGTGATGTACTCCGACTCGTCCATGCCTCCGCCGAACGACGGCGCCGGCTCGATCTGCTCCTGCTGGAAGCTGAGGACCTCGCTGACCTCGTCGACGATCACGCCCATGGTGACGGTCAGATCGCCCTGGGTGACCTGGACGACGATGATGCAGGTCTTCTGGGTGTCCTCGGTGGGCGGCATGTTGAACTTGCCGCGCAGATCGACCACGGGGATCACGCGGCCGCGCAGGTTGATCACCCCGCGCACGAAGGGCGGGGTACGCGGCACGCGGGTGACGTCCATGATGCCGATGATCTCCTGCACCTTGAGGATCTCCAGGCCATACTCCTCGCGACCGAGCACGAAGGAGAGGTACTTGCCGGCCCTGGCCAGCGTGGCCGTCGCCGTGTCGGTAGTCATGGGTTGGACCTCCGTTTCGATGACCGGCGCGACGCCTCAGGCGTCCGCCTCGGGAACCTCGACCATCGGCTCGATGGCGCTGGTATCGGTGTTGTGCGCGAGCTTGATCAGGCCGGCCACGTCCAGGATCAGGGCGACATGTCCGTTCGACATGATCGCGCCGCCGGCGACCCCCTCGGTGTCCTGCATGGACTCGCCGAGGCTCTTGATCACGATGGACTGCTGTCCGAGCAGGTCGTCGGCGAGCAGGCCCACCTTCTTGTTCTCGTCCTCGACGACCACGACGACCGCCTCCTCGGGGTCGGTCTTGGCCGTCTCGATGTCGAAGAGCTGACCGAGCCGGAACAGGGGCAGGTGCTCGTCCTCGTGGGCGAGCATCTCGCCACGGTCGAAGACCCGGGAGATGTCGTCGCTCGTCGGCCGGACGAGGCGCACCACCGACAGCGTCGGCACGATGTAGTGCTCGGGACCGCAGCTGACGACCATGCCCTCGATGATCGCCAGGGTCAGCGGCAGCTTGATGCTGAAGGTCGAGCCCTTGCCCGGCTCGGAGTTGATCTCGCAGGTCCCCCGCAGCTCCTCGATGTTCCGGCGCACGACGTCCATGCCGACACCACGGCCGGAGATGTCGGTCACCTGCTTGGCCGTCGAGAAGCCGGGCTCGAAGATGAGGTTGTTGATCTCGCGATCGGAGAGCTGATCGCCCTCCTTCACCAGACCGCGCTCGATGGCCTTCTTGAGGATCTTGTCGCGCGGCAGGCCGCGACCGTCGTCGACGATCTCGATGCAGATGTTGCCGCCCTTGTGGTAGGCGCGGAGCTCGACGTGGCCGGTGTCCGGCTTGCCGGCGGCGCGGCGCTCCTCGACGGTCGGCTCCAGGCCGTGGTCGACCGCGTTGCGCACCATGTGCACGAGGGGATCGCCGATCTTGTCGACGACGTTCTTGTCGAGCTCGGTATCCTCGCCGCTCATGACGAACTCGACCTTGCGGTCGGTCTTCTTCGCGAGGTCGCGCACCAGGCGGGCCATCTTCTGGAAGACGGGGCGGACCGGCACCATGCGCAGCGACATGCCGATCTCCTGCAGTTCGCGGGAGATCTTGTCGAGGTGATCGAGGTCCCTGGCCAGCTTGACCGACATGTTCTGGCGCATCTCGGGGTTCTGGCTGACCATCGATTCGGCGATGACCATCTCGCCGATGGTCTCGATCAGGCGATCGAGGCGCTCGGCGTCGACGCGTACGGCCTCCTTGACCTTCACCGCGCCGGTGGGCACGGCCGCCGGGGTGACCGACGCGGCCGGCGCCGGCTCGACCGTCGCCGCGGGTGCCGGCGGGGGCGATTCCGCCTTCTTGTTCATGTTGCTCAGCGGTACGAATCCCGACTTGCCCACCGCGGCCGTGCCGTCATCGCCGCCGGCCGGTTGCTTCGTCTTCATGTTGCCCAGGGGCACGAAACCGGACTTGCCGACGGGCGAGGGGGCGTCGTCGGCCGCCCCGGTCGCCGGTGCGGGCGCGGCCTCGTCGGACGGTTCAGGTGCCGGTGCCTGCGTCGGCGCCGTCGGTACCGGCTGTCCGCTGGTCGCCAGGATCAGCCGCGCGACCAGGTTCGGCAGCTCGGGCACCTCGGCCTGGTGGCCGGTGGTGGCCAGGGCCCGGGTGACGCCCTCGACCAGGCGCTTCATGGTGTCGACCGACTCGAACACCAGGTCCATGTTCACGCCGGTGAGCTCCACCTCGCCCTTGCGGCCCATGTCCAGGAGGTTCTCGGCCTTGTGCGCCAGCTCCTGGATCGCGTCGAGCTCCGCGAACCCGGCGAGCCCCTTGATCGTGTGGAAGCCGCGGAAGACGGCGTTCAGCGCGTCGGTCTCGTGCGGATCGGCCTCGATGGTCAGGAGGTGCCCCTCGGAGGCCTCGAGATGCTCGTTGGCCTCGCCGATGAAGTCCTGCAACAGGCCGACGTCGAACGACAGCAGGTTCTTGCCGGTGTAGTCGGGCAGCTCGACGGGCGGCAGCTCGACCGACGGCTCGTCCGCGGGCGCAGACACGGCCTCGTCGGCGACCTCGTCGACCGCGGGTTCGTCGGCGGGTGCAGGATCGGGCGCGGCATCGGGCGCCAGCTCGTCGATCACCTCGTCGTCGACCGGATCGTTCGGCGCCTCGACCACGACGTCCTGGACCGGCTCCGGCGAGGTCGGATCCCCCGGCGCGCCGGGGTGGTCCACACAGTCCGGATCCGCCGCATCGGTCGAGGCCGCCTCGCTTTCCGTCGCCGCCGGTGCGGTGGTCGCGGGCGTGCGCAGCCGGGCCACCAGGTCGTCCGTCGGTCCCGGCACGGGGCCCTTCTCGGACAGGTAGTCGAAGCAGGACAGCATCCAGTCGAACACCTCGAAGAGGCGATCGGCGCAGGCGGCGGGGTTCTCGGCCTGGAGCATGTCCTCGGCCGCGTGGCAGAGGTCGGCCAGCAGTTGCAGGCCGAGCAGCCCGGCCTCTCCCTTGAGGGTATGGAACCAGCGCTTGAGCTCGTCGACCTGGCCGTCGGTGGCGCCGCCCTCGAAGCCCAGGACCATGTTCTGGACGTCGGCGATGGAGTCGGACTGCCGGCCGAGGAACTCGGAGACGATGCCGTCCTCGACGAAGTCGGAGAGCTTAAGGCCGTCGGGAACGGCGGCGGCGTCCGCGGCCTCCTCCGCGTCGACGGTCGCCTGCGGCTCGTCGCTCGCGGGATCGGGAGCCGGGGCCGGATCGGGGCCGGAGGGGGCGGTCGCCCGCGGGGGCGGGCCGTCCTCGACGAAGCACTCCTGCAGGCCGTCGATGGCGCGGTTCAGATTGTCGATGACGACCTCGCTGAAGCGATGCTCGGCCACGCACGTGGCCGCGATGGCGGCCGCGTTCTCGGCCGCCGTGGCCTCGGCCTCGTGCCCGAGGTCGCGCAGCCCATGGGCCAGGTCGTCGAGCCGGTCCCGCACGCTCGCCATCTCGGCCAGGGCGCAGCTACGATCGAGCATCACGAGGCTCTGGGCCACGTCTTCCAGCTGGGATTGCACATCCGTGATCGTCATGCATCACCTCGACTCACGCGATTCCCGGTCCTCGCCGACGGCCCGCCCGGACGGCGGGCGCAGCGGCAGATCCTGTCAGCAAGGAGTTCGCAAGGGACGTGCCACCGATCCGACCCTGGCCGGCACCCCGCAGCGACACCGCAAGTGGCACGATGGCAATGGATTGACGGATCATACCGGGGCATCCGCGGCGGCCCCCGGCCCCGCGAGGCGGAAAAACTGACCACGTCGATCAGGGAGTATGGTCCGGCACGAGTCGGCGGAACCGACGCCCGACCAGCACCGCGATCACCAGCCAGAAGCCGACCAGCACCAGGTTGAACGTCGCGAAGCCGGGCAGGGAGAGCGCCAGCCACCGCGTGCCGACGAACACGACCGTCGCCGAGAGGACGTCGCCGAGCCGCCAGCAGAACGTGTCGACGAACTGCTTGGCCTTGTACTTCTCCTCGCGCGTCGTGGGCAGCCAGAGCATGTTCCGCACCGTGTTCTGCAGCGAGTAGTCGGTGGCGTTCTCGGCCGTCTTGGCCCAGCGGACCACCGTCAGGACCGGGTAGACGATCAGCAGCGCGTACCCGCCGAGGGCGATGACCGGCAGGATCAGCAGGCAGATCCCGACCCCCAGGTACTTGACCAGGCGCGAGACGAGGAAGAGCTGGGTGGCGAGGCTCGTGACGTTGACGACGAGGAAGAACCGCGCATAGAACGCGCCGATCCACTCGCCCGCCGTCGGGCCGCCGGGGGCGCCGACCTCCGGGGCCGAGGCCGCCGCCCGGGTGATGAACTCGCCCAGCAGGTACTCGCCGGTCGTGTTCACCCAGTTGGTGACCAGGATGAGGAGCGCGAGCAGCACCAGGTACCCGTTGCGCGCCATCAGCCGGAAGACCGACGTGCCGGGCATCGGACTCGCGCCGGGGTCCGGATCCGCGTCATCCCGCGTCGCTTCCCCGATCCCCGGGTCGTCGTGGCCCGGCTCGGGCGGCGCCTCGTAGCTCGCCGCCAGCCGCGTCAACCCCAGGCTCACGACCAGCAGCGCGGCCGCCAGCAGCATGGGCACGAAGAGGCCGAGCGGCTCGATCAGCCCCCCGACCACGACGTTGCCGACGACCGCGCCGCTGGAGGCGCCGAAGCCGATGATCGCGAAGAGTCGCTTGCCCTGGCCTGTCCGGAAGAGGTCGTTGGCGAAGGACCAGAGCTGGGCGATGATCATCACGTTGAAGATGCCGACCCACAGGAAGAACGCCACGCCCAGCGGCACCCCCGCACGGCCGAGCAGGAAGAACACCACCAGGCAGGCGACGAAGAAGAAGGTCACCACGGTGATCAGTCGCAGCCGCGGCAATCGATCGGCGAGCCGCCCGTACAGCGGCACCAGTCCCAGCAGCAGCAGCGCCTGGCCGGCCGAGGCGTAGCTCTTCACCGCGGCGCCCCCGCCGGCGAGGATCAATCCCTCGCGCAGGGGCTTGATGATGTAGTACGCGGTCAGCAGCAGGAAGATCGCCAGCGCGAGCAGGATCGTCGGACGGCCCTCGCCGCCGCGCACCTCGGCGAACGGCGACAGGGATCGGTCCAGGCGGGTGCGGTCGTCGTCGCGCATCGTGGCCTCGCTCAGCGGTCGACGGCGACCACGCGACCGGAGCGCGGGCCGACGTACACGGTGATGGGATCCTGCCAGCCCCGGCCGCGGTCGACCTGGAACTGCACGGCCAGGAACCGGCCCGCCGTCCGGTCGAAGGCGCGATCCGGCGACCAGACGGGGCCCTCGAGCGCACGCCAGTCCGACCACGCGCCACCTTCGCGGCGTTCGTCGACCAGGCGGGCGCGGGCGCGATAACGCGTCTCTTCGACCGGGTAGAGGCCACGTTCGAGCCCGAGGTCGTGGCCGGAGAGGGCGGCGCCGTCCCAGGTCCAGAAGTCCAGCGGCGCGACCTCGTCGAACCAGGTGCGCGCGATGATGTCGCGGCGTCGGCCCAGATGCTCGACGAGCCAGTCGACGGCGCGCGGGTCCTGGTAACGCCCCTGCTCGACCATGATCCTCAGGTCCCGGTCGGTGAACGCCGAGACGATCTTCGCCGCCCAGTAGCCGTCCTCGGTCGTGAGGTTGGCGAACGCGCTGTTGGGGTAGATCGGCGACCAGCTGCGGGGGTCGAAGTGGAGCGAGTGGAAGTGGGCGACCTCGTCGAGGTGCGTGGGCCAGGGCATGGTCTGCCAGACGTCGCGGCGCAGGCCGAGCGTCGCCAGGCGGCCGAGGCTCGCGGGCAGGTCGACCCCGTACTCGAAGTTGAACTTGGCGAAGGTCTCGGCCCCGCTCGTGCCCAGGCTGCTGGCGAAGTCGAGCAGGTAGTGGGCGACGTGCCCCGCGCCCGGTTCGCCCTCGTACATGGCCAGCGTGTTCTGGATCTTGGTGTCGTTGTGTCCGATCCAGGCGCAGATCACGCGCAGGCCGCGCCACTCGCGACGATGCTCGTGCGGCACGTGGTCGTTGGGGTCGTCCGGACGGGTCCCCTGGTGGCGGATCGGCCCGAGCGGGATGCCGTCCAGGAACCGGCTCGCCAGGGCATGGTAGCGGCCGTCGAAGACCGAGTCGGTCGCCTGCAGCACCGAGTCGAGGTTGGCCTCGGTGAGGCGGACCTCGCCCGTCCCGCGCACCGTCCGCAGGCTCGCGTCGACGCCCAGGGACAGCTGATCGCGGTCGAAGACCACGACCCGGTCGACCGGCGTGTTGTAGCCGCACGCGTGCAGGATCAGGTTGCTGACCACGCCCGCGCGGATCGACTGGCCGGGATGTTCGGGCGGGTCGAACTTCAGCAGCCACACCTGCCCGGCGGCGTCGCGGATGCGGAAGCCCATGGTCACGCCGCCCTGCTTGGCCCCGATGATCTCCCAGGGCCCGTCGCGGGACGGTCCCTCGCGGCCGGGTCCGGTCGCCAGCTCCTCGGCGGTCAGCCGTCGCAGGCCCATGCGGTTGGTGAACCAGGTCGAGCCGGGCACCTCGCCCAGCGCGTTGGGGTTCCAGGCCGGACCGTCCGCGCCGGTCAACCAGCGCACCGGGTCCAGGGCGCGGCCGATGGGACGCGAGACCGTCGCGCGGATCTCCGACGAGATCGGCAGCGGATCGTACTGGTCGGGCACGGGGATGGGACGGCGGTCGTCCTCGTACCAGACGACCGGACCATCACGGAGCGGCGGACGCCCGGCGACCGCGCTCATGGCGATCACCAGCCCCGCCAGCAGCACCGTGGCGATGCGGCCGTCAGCGCACGAACGGCAGCGGATCGCTACCCGCATAGAACCCCGCCTTGATGAACTGGAACATCTGCTGGCCGGAGAGCCTCAGCTCCACGCCCTCGCGACCGACCGCCAGCTCCGTGCGCAGGACGAAGCCGCCGTCGGTACCGATCGCCCGCAGCCCGAGGCCGCCGCTGGTCAGCAGGCGCTCGGCGCGGATCTCGCTCACGTCGTCGAAGAACTGCCCGACGTCGCCGAACAGGTAGGCGTCGACCCCGGCCCCGCCCGGCTCGTTCAGGATCCAGAACGGCCAGCGGTACTCGACCGTCAGACCGGTCGTGCCCGTCGCCCGGAAGCGGTCCGACCCGAAGCCGCGCAGCCTGTGCGGATCGCCGTTGTCGAGCTGCCGCGTGAAGGGGATCGGCGCGCTGCCCGTGGCCTCCTGCCGCAGCCACCAGGCCTTGATCGCCAGGGTCCGCTGCGGCCACCAGAGTTCGAGGAAATGCTCGGCACTGCCCCCCCAGGTCCAGGACTCGGCCCCGGAGTCGTCGGTACTCCAGAACCGTTCCGCCCGCAGCACGAGGCGCGAGCCGTCCGCCGGATTGCCGTCGCGAGTGGTGCTGTCCAGCTCGAGCTTGGCCGCGGCGGTCACGCCGGAACTCGCGCTCGCGAAGCCGGGCGGCAGCAGGTCGGCGTGCACCTGGCGTAGCTCGCCCACGTCGTCGTCGGCATCGCCGTCCAGCGCCTCGACCGTCGAGTGCATGACCGCCAGCGTCGTGGTCGCCAGGCCGGTCCAGTCCTGGCGCCAGCTCGATCCGATCCAGTCGATGTCGCGCCGGTACTCGGAGAGGTCCTCCTCGGCGCTGTCCCAGCCGAGGCCATGGAAGTCGACGTTGTCCTCGCGCACGGTGCCTGTCCCGACCTCGAACCAGGTGTCGTCGCCGAACCGCGACCGCATGCCGCCGGTGAGCGCGTGCGCCTCGCGCGTGGAGGTGGTCGCGCTGACGCGGGTCACCCAGTAATCGCCCGGGAAGTGCGGCCGCTGGGCGACCACGCCCACCTCGAGGCCCCGATCGTCGCTCAGCGAGCCGGTGGGCAGCCAGAAGTTCCCCAGCGGATCACGGATCCCCTGCACGAGGAAGGAGCTCGGGCGGAACAGGCCGGCCTCTTCCGCCTCGGCGATCAGTCCGCGCGCGGTCCAGTCGACCGCCGTCAGGGGCACCGCGGCCACGTAGTAGGGCACGCGGACCAGGTGCTTCCACGCCGGCGTGGGCGGGGCCGTCGGGATGGCGCGCGTCGAGTCGCTCGGCGCCGGCAGCGGCCCCCAGTGCGAGCGCAGGGAATCGACCGGCGTGGCCGCCGAGACGGCCAGCAGGGTGACGCAGAGGGTGATGGCGAGCAATGCGGATCTCACGGCGACCTCGGGCCTCGGGCTTCCGTCGGACCGGAACCGGTCCAACTTAGCCCGGCACGGCCGCGCGGCAAGCCGGCCGCGGGTCAATTCTCTGTCAAGCGGCGCGCATCGCGCCAGCGCGCACGCCAGAAGGGGTCGCGCAGCGAATCGGTGCGCACGGGCCGTCCCGAGCTCGGCGCATGCACGAAATCGCCGTCGCCGACGTAGACGCCGACGTGGCTGACACCCGACCCGCCCATGGCGAAGAACAGCAGGTCGCCGGGCACGAGCGACCCCCGGTCGACCCGTCGGCCGGCGCGGCTCTGATCGCGCACGACCCGCGGCAGCGGCACGCCCACCTCGCCGTAGGCCCACTGCACGAGCCCGCTGCAGTCGAAGCCGCGATCGGGCGAGCTGCCGCCCCAGCGGTAGGGCAGGCCGAGCTGCTGGCGGACCAGCCCGGCGACCTGCCGGCCCAGGCCCACCTCGTCCCGCGGCGGTGGCGGCACGGGCTGCTCGGCCGGTGGCCGCACGCCGGGTTCGCGGCCCGGTCCGGGGTCGGTCCGCAGGACCCGCTTGGGGCTGCAACCGACCAGGAGCACGGCCGCGAGCAGGAGGGCTGGCCAGGCGGTGCATCGAATCACGGGACGGTTCTCCTGGACGCGATCGGGGTCGGCGACGATCCTGGACCAGGCTCGCCGTCATGACAACCCCGGACCGCCGCGGTCACGAATCCGTCCTGGCGTTCGGACGCCGCTTCGGCGAAGTTGAGGGCCTGATGACGACCCCGCAGGACGACACGATCCTGACCCTGACCATCGAGAAGCTGGTCACCGGAGGCCGCGGCCTCGCCCATCATGAGGGCCGCGCCGTCTTCGTGCCCGGCACCGCGCCCGGCGACCGGGTCACCGCACGCCTGGTGCGCCACGCGAAGCGGTTTCTCGAGGCCGAGGCCGTCGCCATCGAGAGCCCGGGGCCGGGGCGCCACACGCCTCCCTGCCCCCACTACGACCTCTGCGGCGGCTGCGATCTGCAGCATCTCACCGACGACGTCCAGATCGACGTTCATCGGGAGATCCTCGTCGATTGCTTCCGGCGTCTCGGCGGACTCGATGTCACCGACCTCCTCGAGGCGCCGCCCCCCGGCCCGCGGCTGAACTATCGCAATCGCCTGCGCCTGACCGCCCATCCGACCGGGCTGTACGGCCTCTTGCAGCGCGGCTCGCACGACGTGGTGCCGCTGGAGACCTGCCCGGTCATGGCCGAGCCCTTCGACGCGGTCATCCTGCCCTGGCTACGCATGCTGCCGCCGGTCGAGCAGATCGTCGTGCGCCTGGACGGCCGGGGCGGCTGGCTCCTGTCGCTCTACGGACCGCAGTCGCGACTCAAGGCCCTGCGCAAGCAGTTCCAGGACGTCGGCAGCGAACCTCCGGTGCCCGGGTTGCAGGGCCTGTTCCTGAACAACCGCCCCATCTGGGGTCGCGGATACCTGGTGCTGCAGTTGGCCGACCACAAGTACCGCGTCTCGCACCAGAGCTTCTTCCAGAACAACCTCGCCGCCGCCGAGCTGGCCGTCACCACGGCGCGCCGCTGGCTGGCCGACGTCCACCCCGAGGGCACCGACCTGGCCGACCTCTACAGCG
>WJIQ01000264.1 GCA_014730255.1 bacterium
AAATCATTACTGATAGCGGTCTAATTACCATCGCCACATGAAGTTGGTGGACAACGCGAGGCGGATGGTCCATCATGGTCGGTATGCATGAACTGGCCGTCACCCAGGGGGTCCTGGACCTCGTGCTCGACGCCGCCGACCGCGAGGGCGGGGGGCAGGTGACCCGCATCGACCTGGTGGTGGGCGAGCTGGCGAGCATCGTGGACGACTCGGTGCAGTTCTACTGGGACATCATCGCCGAGGGGACCGCCGCCGCCGGTGCGGTGCTGCATTTCCGGCGGGTCCCGATCCAGTTCGAGTGCCGCGATTGCCGCGCCCTGTTCGAGCCCGCCGACGAGGACTTCCTCTGCACGAGCTGTGGTAGCGGCTCGGTGCGCGTCGCCGCGGGCGACGAGCTGCGGGTCGAGTCCTTCGACCTCGAGCCCGCAGCCGCCGGACCTGCCGCGACGGCCGATCAACCCACCAAGGAGCCGTGACTCATGAACCGCCGCGTTCCCGTGGTCGAGAAGATCACCAAGGCCAACGACCGCCTCGCCGACGCCAACCGCGCGCTGCTGCGGCAGCACGGCCTGGCCAGCCTGAACCTCATGTCCTCGCCCGGGGCGGGCAAGACCACCCTCGTGGAGAAGACGGTCGAGGGTCTGCAGGGCCGGTACCGGCTCGGCGTGGTCGAGGGCGACATGGTCACCAGCCTCGACGCCGATCGCGCGGCGGCAGCCGGCGCGGTCTCCGTGCAGATCAACACCGGCGGCTCCTGCCACCTCGACGCCGGCATGGTGGGCGACGCGATCTCCGAGCTGCCGCTCGAGGACATCGACCTGCTGCTGGTCGAGAACGTGGGCAACCTGATCTGCCCCGCGGCGTTCGATCTGGGCGCCGATGCGAAGGTGGTCATGGCCTCGGTGCCCGAGGGCGACGACAAGCCCTTCAAGTACCCGACCATGTACCGCGGCGTGGACGTGCTCCTGCTCAACAAGATCGATCTGCTGCCGCACGTCTCCTTCGACGTCGATCGCTTCCGGCGCGGGGTCGAGGCGCTCAACGAGGACATCGAGATCCTGACGCTGTCCTGCCGGACCGGCGAGGGGCTGGACGCCTGGCTCGACTGGCTGGCCGGCCGGATCGAACGGACCCGCGCGGCCGGCTGAGCGATCATGCCGGCCCGCCGCATCCACATCACCGGCGTGGTCCAGGGCGTGGGCTTCCGGCCCAGCGTGTGGCGGTGCGCCCGCGAGCTCGCGCTCGGTGGCTGGGTGCGCAACAGCTCGTCGGGCGTGGACATCCACCTCGAGGGGCCGGAGACGGCGCTGGCCGGGTTCGGCGACGCCTTCCGGGCGAGCCTGCCGCCGCTGGCGGCCATCGACACCTGGGACGAGGCCACGGCCGATTGCGAGGGCGCCGAGGAGTTCGTGATCGTGGCCTCCGAACGCGAGCCGGGCGCCTCCCTGCCGGTCTCCGCCGACGTGGCCACCTGCGAGGACTGCCTCCGCGAGCTTCGCGACCCCCGCGACCGCCGCCACCGGTACCCCTTCCTGAACTGCACCAACTGCGGTCCGCGGTACACCATCGTTCGGGACATCCCCTACGATCGGCCCCTGACGACCATGGCCGGCTTCCCCCTGTGCGAGGATTGCGCCGCCGAGTACGCCGACCCCGGCGATCGCCGCTTCCATGCCCAGCCCGTGGCGTGCCCGGCCTGCGGACCGCAGGTCTGGCTCGAGCGCGGCGCCGCGGTCGCCGGAGAGACGACCAGCCACCCCGGGTCCGCCCGTGGTCCGGACGCCATCGACCAGGTGCGTGCCGCGCTCGGCCGGGGCGAGGTCGTGGCCATCAAGGGGCTGGGCGGGTTCCACCTGGCCTGCGACGCCGCCTCGGAGACGGCGGTGGCGACCCTGCGCCGGCGCAAGCAGCGCGACGGCAAGCCGTTCGCGCTCATGGCCGCCGACCTGGAGACCGTCGAACGCCACGCCCGGGTGTCGGCGGTCGAGCGCGAGCTCCTGCGGTCGCCGGCCCGGCCGGTGGTCCTGCTGCGGCACCGACCGTCCGCACCGGTCGCGGCGTCCGTCGCGCCGGGGCGCGACCGGCTCGGTTTCATGCTGCCCTACACGCCCCTGCATCACCTGCTGCTGGAGCCGGGGCCGGGCGTTCCCGAGCTCGTGGTCATGACCAGCGCCAACCTCAGCGACGAGCCCATCGCCCACGAGAACGACGATGCGCGCCGGCGCCTGGGGCCGCTCGCCGACTGGTTGCTGCTGCACGACCGGCCGATCCACGTCCGCTGCGACGACTCGGTCGTGACGACGTTCGCCGGCGGGGTCTATCCGCTGCGTCGCTCGCGCGGGCATGCCCCGTTGCCGGTCGAACTGCCGTTCGAGACGCCGCCCCTGGTGGCGACCGGCGGCGAGATGAAGAACGTGTTCTGCCTGGCGCGCGACCGGCAGGCGTTCCTCGGCCACCACGTCGGCGAGCTGGCCTACCACGAGACCCTGCGGGCGTTCGAGGCGGGCATCGACCACGTGGCTCGCCTGTTCCGGGTCGAACCCGAGCTGATCGTGCACGACCTGCATCCGGACTATCAGGCCACGCGCTGGGCGCATCGGCGCGCGGCCGGGACCGGCCTGCCCATGATGGCCGTCCAGCACCACCACGCGCACCTGGCCGCCTGCCTCGCCGATCACGGCGTGCCGCCGGACCGCGATGCCATCGGCGTCACCTTCGACGGCACCGGCTACGGTCCGGACGGCACCATCTGGGGCGGCGAGTTCCTCGTCGGCGGCTACGCGGACTACGAGCGGGTCGTGCACCTGCGACCGTGCCCCCTGCCCGGCGGGGATGCGGCCGCCCGCCATCCGTGGCGTGTCGCCCTGGCCTGGTTGCGCGAGATGGAACGGCCGTGGACCAGCGACCTGCCCGCGGTCGCGGCCGCGAGCGGGACCGAGCGCGACGTCCTCGCCGCCCAGCTCGACCAGGGCATCAACGCCCCGACGACGACGAGCATGGGACGCCTGTTCGATGCGGCCGCCGCGCTCGCCGGCGGGCGCACCTCGGTCGACTACGAGGCCCAGGCCGCCTGCGAGCTCGAGGCCGTGGCCGACCGACGGGAGACCGGTGCCTATCCGCTCCCGTTCGCCGACGGCGTGATCGATCCTCGGCCCGCCCTCGACGCCCTGATCGAGGACCACGGCCGGGGCGTGGCGCCGGCCGCGATCGCCGCGCGATTCCACAATGGCGTGGCAGCCATGGTGGCCGCGGTCTGCGACCGGATCCGCGGCGACCGCGGTCTGGAGACCGTGGCGCTCACCGGCGGCGTCTGGCAGAATCTGCTGCTCCTGGAGCGGACCGTGAACCGGCTCCGGGAGATCGGCTTCACCGTGCTCGTGCACCGACGGGTGCCGACCAACGACGGCGGGCTCGCGCTCGGCCAGGCGGCCGTCGCCGCCGCCCGCCGCCAGCGACCAAGGAGCTGACCCATGTGCCTGGGCATCCCCGGCCGGATCACCGGCATCATCGAGGACGGGCTCCTGCCCCAGGGCGAGGTCGATTTCGGGGGCACGAGCCGCGAGGTCTGCCTGGCCTACACGCCCGAGGCCGGCATCGGCGACTGGGTGCTCGTGCACGTCGGCTTCGCCATCAGTCAGCTCAGCGAGGAGGAGGCGCAGCGGACGCTGGCCGACCTCCGGGAGCTCGCCGAGGCGGGCGAGGCGCACGAGCTCGGGGGCGGGCCGGGCGACGCGGCCGACCCTGCCCGTCGCGACCCGGGGGCGACCTCGTGAGCGGGTTCGACGGCTTCCGCGATCCCGTCCTCGTGCGCGCGCTGATCGACGAGATCGCCGCGACCGCCACCGAGCCCACGGTGCTCATGGAGATCTGCGGCGGTCAGACCCACGCCATCGTGCGCAGCGGCCTCGACCAGCTGCTGCCCGACACCATCACCCTGGTGCACGGCCCAGGCTGTCCGGTCTGTGTCACGCCCCTCGAGGTGATCGACCGTGCGCTCGCCATCGCCGCCCGCCCGGAGGTGGTCTTCACCAGCTTCGGCGACATGCTGCGGGTGCCCGGCAGCCGCGACGACCTGTTCGGCGTCCGCGCCGCCGGGGGCGACGTGCGCGTGGTCTACTCGCCGCTCGATGCGGTCCGGCTCGCGCGGGAGCATCCGGACCGCGAGGTCGTCTTCTTCGCCATCGGCTTCGAGACCACCGCCCCGGCCAACGCCATGGCGGTGCTCGCGGCGGCCGATCAGGACCTCGCCAACTTCTCGATCCTCGGCTCGCACGCCTGCGTGCCCGGCGCCATGCGCGCGATCCTCGGCTCGCCGCGCAATCGGGTCGAGGCGTTCCTCGCCGCCGGCCACGTCTGCGCCATCATGGGACTCGAGGAATATCGGCCGGTGGCGGCCGGGTTCGGCGTGCCGATCGTCGTGACCGGCTTCGAGCCGGTGGACCTCGCCCGCGGCATCCTCGCGGCCGTGCGCCAGCGCCGCGAGGGACGCGCCGAGGTGGAGAACGCCTACGGCCGCGCCGTCTCTGACGGCGGGAATCCGCACGCACGCCAGGCGCTGGACCAGGTCTTCCGGCTCAGCGACCGCAAGTGGCGCGGCATCGGCACGATCCCGGACAGCGGCCTCGTCCTGCGCGAGGAGTACGCGCGGTTCGATGCCGCCGGTCGCTTCGGGGTCGGCGAGCTGGACACCGACGAGCCGGCCGTCTGCATCGCCGGCGAGATCCTGCAGGGCCACGCCGGGCCGCTCCAGTGCCCGGCGTTCGGACGCCAGTGCACGCCCCAGCATCCGCTCGGCGCGACGATGGTCTCCAGCGAGGGGGCCTGCGCCGCCTATTACCGCTACCGGCCGCCGTCGGCCGCCGACCCGGAGGTGCGCTCATGAGCGATCGCGAGCCCCGGCCCGGGGCGACCGGCGACCTCGCCGCCGGCCCGGTCTGCCCCGTTCCCCTGGCCCACGACGAGCGCATCGTGCTCGGCCATGGCGGAGGCGGCCGCCTGACCGGCGATCTCATCGCGCGCGTCTTCCGGCCGTTGCTGGGCAACCCGTACCTCGATGCCGGCGAGGACGCGGCGGTCCTGCCGACCGGCGCGCTCGGCGATGCCGGCGAGCTCGCCTTCACCACCGACACGCACGTGGTCAAGCCCCTGGTCTTCCCGGGTGGAGACATCGGCCGGCTCGCGGTCTGCGGCACGGTCAACGACCTGGCGGTCATGGGGGCCGAACCGCTCTGGCTCAGCGCCGGCTTCCTGCTCGAGGAGGGCCTGGCCATGGCCGAGCTCGCGCGCATCGTCGCCTCGATGCGCGACGCGGCCGCCGAGGCGGGCGTCGAGATCGTGGCCGGCGACACCAAGGTCGTCGAACGCGGGGCCGTCGACCGGATGGCCATCACCACCGCGGGCGTCGGGCGCATCCTGCCCGGTCGCGCCGCCCGTGCGGCGCGGATCCGGCCCGGCGACGCCATCCTGCTGAGCGGTTATCTGGGCGACCACGGCATCGCCGTCCTCGCTGCGCGGGGCGAACTCGCCTTCCGCACCGCGATCGCCTCGGACGCCGCCCCGCTGGGCGACCTGGTGGCGGCCATGGCCGCCACGGGCGCCGATCTGCATGCCCTGCGCGACCCCACCCGGGGCGGCCTGGCCGCGAGCCTCGCCGAGCTGGCCGACCAGAGCGGCACCGCGCTCATCGCCCGCGAGGCCGCGCTGCCGATCCGCGACGAGGTGGCCAGCGCCTGCGAGATGCTGGGCTTCGACCCCCTGCACGTGGCCAACGAGGGCAAGCTCGTGGCCTGCGTCCCGGATGCCGACGCCGAGCGGGTCCTGGCCGCCATGCGGGCGCATCCCCGTGGCCGGGACGCCTGCCGCATCGGGCGCGTCGAGGCCGACCCGGCCGGGCGCGTCCTGCTCGAGACCACCATCGGCGGCACCCGCATCGTCGACGTCCCCGCCGGCGAGCTGCTGCCGCGCATCTGCTGAGGAGATCTTCCATGACCCGCGACCGTGCCCGAGACGAGACCCGCCGCCGCTTCCTGCGCCTGACCGGCCGGACCGCCGCCGTCTGCCTCGCCGTCCCCGTCCTGCACCAGCTCGGCGGCTGCGGCGGCCAGACCGACGAGGCGGCCGACGCGGCGCCGACGACGCTGCGCATCCCGCTGGCCGAGCTGCCCGACGGGTTGCGGGTCTATCGCGAGCTGAACGGCGTGCCGGTGGAGATCCGCCGCGAGGGCGACGAGATCATCGCCCGCTCGCTGCTCTGCACGCATCAGGGGTGCACGGTTCAGTGGCAGCCGGACGTCCAGGAGTACCTCTGCCCTTGCCACGAGGGCCGCTTCGATGCCGACGGCGAGGTGATCGAGGGCATGCCCACCCGCCCGCTGCCGACGTTCCCGGTGCGGCGCGAGGCGGACGTGGTGATCGTCGAGAGCTGATCGTTCAGCCGGAACCGTCGGCGGGGGCGCGCCACCAGAGGTGCGGGGCGTCGGGCACGGCCCGCGCCTCGGCGGGGTGTCCGAGCCGCGCGAGCTCCTCGCACACCGCCGCGATCGCGGGCTCGACCGCGGCCGCCACGGGCGGCGACAGGTCGGTCGACGCTTCGGTCGACGCCGGGATCACGCCCACCAGCAGGACCTCGTCGGGATCCCCTCCGGCGAACTGCAGGGCCAGCAGCGCTTCCTTGAAGCTCGGGTCGTGCGGGCCCAGACGCACGGGCGGGCCGTGCCGCAGGATGTCGTCCTTGCGGTAGAGCCGCAGCTCGCCGGCGGGGCCGTCCGCCCGCACGGTGTCGACCATGATCAGGGCGGTCCGGCCGGCGAGGTGAGGGTGCAGGTCGAGCCCGGGCGTGCCCAGATCCTCGACCTGCACCGTGTCGTCGAACGTGAACCGCGCGGCGAGGTGCGCGACGACGGTGGGGCCGAGGGCATCGTCCCCCTGGAGGACGTTGCCCAGGCCCAGCACCGCGGTGGTCGCCTCGGCCCCGGTCGCGGGGTCGTGATCGGCAGTCACGCTACGTCCACCCTCAGAGCGCCTTGACCCGGCCGAGCTCCTTGCCCTCGATGTCGAGGGTGTGCACGGCGCAGGCGATGCAGGGATCGAAGGAGTGGATGGTGCGCAGCACCTCGAGGGGCCGCTCGGGGTCGGCGACGGGGTTTCCCATCAGCGAGGCCTCGTACGGACCCGGCCGGTCCTTGCTGTCCCGCGGTCCGGCGTTCCAGGTCGACGGCACGACCGCCTGGTAGTTGGCGATCTTGCCGTCCCGGATCACCACGAAGTGCGACAGCGTGCCGCGCGGCGCCTCGTGGCAGCCGAACCCGATCTGCTCGCCCCGGAACTCGGGCTCGTTGAAGGTCGCGACGTCGCCGGAGGCGATGTTGTCGACCAGCAGCTTCCAGTGCTTCTGCGACAGCTCGCAGATCATCGCTGCCCGCACCGCGCGCGCGAGGTGCCGGCCGAGCGTCGAGTGCAGCATCGAGGGCTGCACCTGGATCCCGGCCACCGCGCTCGCGGTGTCGATGGCCCTGGTCAGCCACTTGACCGTCAGCGGGTGCTTCTGCGCGTAGCCGACCAGGATCTGTGCCAGCGGGCCGACCTGCATCACGTTGTCCTGGAAGCGCGGGGCCTTGATCCAGGAGTACTTGCCGTCGTCCTGGAAGTCGGTGTACTGCGGGATGGTCTCCTCGTCGTACGGATGCCGCTCCCAGTCGCCCTCGTACCAGGCGCGTGCGATGGACTCGGTGACGTTGCCCTCGAAGTACGGATCGTTCAGCCGCTTGATCGCCCGGTGGGTCGAGAAGTCGGCGTTCATGATCGTCCCGCCCGGCAGGTCGTACTCGGACATGTGCGAGTCGAGCGGCAGGTCGGGCACGGCGAGGTAGTTGGTCACGCCGGCGCCGTAGCCGAGCCAGTCCGGGTACATCGCGCCGATGGCGCAGACGTCGGTCAGGTAGACGTGCTCGACGAAGGCGTGCATCTCGTCCAGCAGGTCCTTGATCCGGTACAGGACGTTCATGTTGATGGCCGACGGACTGTCCAGGTTGATCGGGTTGGAGACGCCGCCGACCGCCAGGTTCTGGATGTTCGGCGTCTTGCCGCCGAGGATGGCGTTGATCTTGTTGACCGTGCGCTGGTACTCCAGGGCCTGCAGGTAGTGGCTGACGGCCATGAGGTTGACCTCGGGCGGCAGCTTCATCGCGTCGTGGCCCCAGTAGCCGCCGGCGAAGATGCCCAGCTGCCCCTTCTCCACGAAGGTCGCCAGCTTCTCCTTGACCGCCGTGAACTCCTGCACGCTGTTGCGGTGCCACGGCGAGAGCGACTGCGCGAGCCTGGCCGTGGCCTTCGGATCGGCCTGCAGGGCCGAGACCACGTCCACCCAGTCGAGGGCCGACAGGTGGAAGAAGTGCACGATGTGGTCGTGCATGGCGTGGGCGCAGAGGATCAGGTTGCGGATGTACTGGGCGTTGACGGGGACCTCGACCTGCACGGCGTTCTCGACCGCGCGCACCGAGGCCAGCGCGTGCACCGTGGTGCAGACGCCGCAGAAGCGCTGGGTGAACAGCCAGGCCTCGCGGGGGTCACGACCCTGCAGGATCGTCTCGATGCCCCGCCACATCTGGCCGGACGACCACGCCTTGCTGACCTCGCCACCGTCGACCTCGCAGTCGACGCGCAGGTGTCCCTCGATCCTGGTGACGGGATCCACGACGATTCGCTTGCTCATTGAACCACCTCTTTATCGCTGGGCCGCGGCCGCCGCACGTCGGCGGCTGCGGAATCAAGGACGCTTGACGAGCGGGCACGAGCCCGGATCGGACGGTCGGCCACCGGGGGCGCTGCCCTCATTCCTCGTCTCCGGACTGCGGCTGTTCCTGCTGCTCGGCCCGATCGAGGCGACGATTCCGCAGCATCACGGTGCCGAGGATCGCGTAGAGCGCGACCGGGGCGATGAAGCCCTTGTAGATCCCGTGCTGGACGCTGCGCGTCAGCTTGCCCGCCGATTCCTCGTCCAGGGGCGGCAGGCCCAGCATCTCGAACGGGACGTGGGACAGGTACAGCACCTGCGATCCACCGGCCTCCTTCTCGCCGTAGACGTGGTCCACGTAGCGACCGGGATTGTCCTCGAGCCGCCGGTGCGCCTCCTCGAGCAGGTCGGTGTACTTGCCGTAGATCACCGCCCCCCGGGGGCAGACCTCGCAGCAGGCCGGTTGCTGGCCCTTGGCGATGAGGTGGTTGCACATCTCGCACTTGACCAGGCGCGGGGTCGTGTCGTCCCACTCGAACTTGGGGATCTCGTACGGGCAGGCCAGCTGGCAGTACCGGCAGCCGATGCACTTGTCGGGATCCCAGGTGACGATGCCGTACTCGCGCTTCTGGTACGAGCCGATCATGCAGGCGGTCGCGCAGCCGGGGTCCAGGCAGTGCATGCACTGCTGCTTCATGTACGACCGGCGGTCGCCGTCCTTGTAGAGCTTGATGATGTTCTTGGTCTGGTCGTTGAGGGACATGGGCGCCTGGTAGAGCTCGTCGCGCCGGGTGTCGGGCGGCAGCTCGTTGGCCTCGTTGCAGGCCACCACGCAGGACTTGCAGCCGATGCAGAGCGTGGTGTCGTAGAGCATGCCGACCGCATCGTCGGGCGCTCCGATGGGGCCCTTGGCCTGCACCGGCAGCGCCGACGTGGCCGCCGTCGCGCCGGCTGTGGCCAGTCCCTGCAAGAAAGAGCGTCGGTTCCGGTTCATCACGACTTCTCCTTCCCCGAGGCGCCGCTTTCGTCGTCGGGCTCGTCCTCGTCGAGCTTGCTCGACAGCGCGATGCCGGCGCCGATCGCCCCGCCCAGCACGGCGCCGCCCAGGCCGGCGACCAGCGGGCTGACCGTCGGCGGCTCGGTGTCGATGGGCGGGTAGGTGTCCGGCGGCGTGGGCCGCTCGATGTCGACCGTGTCGTGGATCGGCACCCGGAAGGCCAGCCGCTGCTCGGTGCACCCGACGCAGGGGTGGCCGACGCCGATGGGCCAGGCGCCGTCCTCCTCGCCGAAGTGCTTCAGCGAGCAGTTGGCGTGCGTGGCAGGCCCCTTGCAACCGAGTTCGTACAGGCAGTAGCCGTCGCGATGGCCCGGGTCACCGTAGAGCTTGGCGAAACGGCCGGCGTCGAAATGGGGCCGCCGCGGGCAGTCCTCGTGGATCGTCCGGGCGTACGCGAACCGCGGCCGGCCCTTGTCGTCGAGGGCGGGCAGGGTGCCCATGGTCGCGAACTGCAGGACCACGCCGAGGAAGTTGTAGGGGTTCGCCGGGCAGCCGGGGATGGTGACCACCGTCTTGCCGGGCAGGACCATCGGTGCGCCCGTCGCCCCGGTGGGGTTCGGATCGGCCGACGGGATCCCGCCGAACGCCGCGCAGGAACCGATGGCGACGACGGCGCCCGCGTCGGCGGCCACCTCGCGCACCATGTCGAGCGCCGTCTTGCCGGCGATCTTGCAGTAGATGCCGCCGTCCTTCTCGGGAATCGCGCCCTCGACCACGCAGATGTACTTGCCCTTCTGCGCCTTCATCGTCTCGTGCAGCATCTCCTCGGCCTGGTGGCCGGCCGCGGCGAAGAGCGTCTCGTGATAGTCGAGCGAGATCAGGTCGAGGATCAGGCTGGCCACGTCCGGATGCGAGGTCCGCAGCAGGGACTCGGTGCAGCCGGTGCACTCCTGGAAGTGCAGCCAGATCACCGAGGGCTTGACGCCCTGGACGGCGGCCTCGGCCATCTTCACGGCCACGGAGGAGGACAGTCCGACGGATGCAGCGGCCAGGGTGACGATCTTCAGGAAGCGGCGACGGTCTAGCGGGCTGTCCGACGACTGGTTGACGAACTCTCTCAGATGTCCTTTTGGATCCATTGCTGGCTCCCGGGCTTCGCGTGGATACCGACGACGGCGCAGGGCGGGTCGCAGTGGTTCTAATCAGGAATGATTGTCGCGGACTTAGGACGAACTGTACCCGAACTTGCAGGACAAAAAAAGCATTAAATAACAATATGAATTCGATTGCTGTTATCGTTTTCGGAGAAGTTCGCGGAGCCGTCGCTCGCATCGCCGTGTGCGAAAGGGGTTTGCACCCCGGGCTCCGATCGGCGACGATGGAGTGGCCTCGCGACCGTTCACTCCCACGAGGCGACACCCGATCGATGCCCCGTCGAGGACGACCATGCCGGACACACTGCGAACCAACCGCCGCACCGTCACCCTGGCCCTGATCATCATCGTGGCGTCGGTCTCGTCGGCGCCGACCCGGACGATCGTCGATGCCCTCGGACGGGAGGTGGCGGTCCCTCAGGACGTCTCGCACGTGATCTGCTCGGGGGCCGGCTGCCTGCGTCTGCTGACCTATCTGGACGGACTCGACCTCGTGGTCGCCGTCGACGCGATGGAGGTCCGTCACGAGCGGTTCGGCGCGCGGCCCTACGCGCTGGCCAATCCCCATCTGCGCCGGTTGCCGGTATTCGGCGAGATGCGGGGCCGGGACAATCCGGAACTCATCCTGGCGCTCGACCCGAGACCCGACGTGATCTTCAAGACCTGGGGTGCGAGCATGGGGACCGAACCGGACGTGTTGCAGGCGCAGACCGGGATCCCGGTCGTCGCCCTGGCGTATGGCGATCTGCTGGCGCTCCGCGGCCAGCTGGCCGATGCGCTGCGGATGATGGGTCGCGTGATCGGGCGCACGGAACGGGCCGAGGAGGTGGTGGCGTTCCTCGAGGCGACCGCCGCCGACCTGGCCCGGCGGTCGTCCGGCGTGGCGGATCATGATCGGCCTGCCGTCTATCTCGGCGGGGTGGCGTTCAAGGGGCCCCACGGCCTGGCGTCGACCGAACCGGTCTACCCGCCGTTCGAGCTGGTCGGCGCCCGCAATCTCGCCCGGGACCCGGACCGGGCCGGCGAGGATCTGCGCCAGGCCACGGTCGCTCGCGAGATGATCGTGGCCTGGGACCCGGACGTCGTCTTCCTCGACCTCTCGACCCTGCAGCTCGGCGAGGATCAGGGCGGCCTGCACGAGCTGCGTCACGACCCGGCCTACCGGACGCTGAGCGCCGTCCGCGACGGCCGGGTCTACGGACTGCTCCCGTACAACTGGTACACGCGGAACTTCGGCTCCGTCCTGGCCAACGCCTACTTCGTCGGCAAGACCCTGCAACCCGGGCGGTTCGCGGACGTCGATCCCGCGCGCGAGGCCGACAGGATCTACGAGTTCCTCGTCGGTGCCCCCGTCTTCCGGAAGATGCAGGACGCATTCCAGGGCCTGGTCTATCGACCCGTGCCAGTGGGCGAGCATGCACTTCGCTGACGGCCAGATCCCCGTCGCCTACCGGCGGTACCTCGGCCGCAAGCGGCTGGCCATCGCCATGGGTCTGGTCGCCCTCGCGGGGCTGCTGGTCGCGGCGGTCGGCTCCGGCGCGGTGGACCTGGCGGCGGGCGACGTGGTGCGCAGCCTGCTGCGGCGCGAAACCCCGGCGCAGGTCGAGGCGATCGTCTGGAACATCCGTCTGCCGCAGGCGCTCACGGCGATCGTCGCCGGTGCCGGCCTCGCCCTCTCCGGGGCGGTCATGCAGGCGGTGCTGCGCAATCCGCTCGGCTCGCCATTCACGCTCGGCGTGGCCCAGGCCGCGGCCTTCGGTGCGGCGCTGGCGGTGATGGTGCTCGGCGGTGGTGCGGCCACCTCGTCGGGTCCGGCGGGGACGGTCATGCCCGGGGCGTTGACGGCCTCGGCCTTCACCTGGAGCGCGATCTCGTCCCTGGTGATCGTCCTGCTGGCCCGCGTGCGAGGGACGACGCCCGAGGTCATGGTTCTGGCCGGTGTCGCCCTCGGCGCCCTGTTCACCGCCGGAACGATGTTCCTGCAGTACTTCGCCGACGACACCCAGCTCGCCGCCATGGTCTTCTGGACCTTCGGCGACACCGCCCGCGCGTCATGGGGCGAGGTGGGCCTGCTCGCGGGGGCCACCGCCGCGGTCTGGATCGTGTTCCAGGCCGGCAGCTGGGACTACAATGCGATCGACGCCGGTGACGAGACCGCCCGCAGCCTCGGCGTTGCGGTCGGCCGGGTCCGCTGGCTGGGCATGCTGCTGGCCGCCCTCCTGACCGCGGTGATCATCGCGCACCTGGGGGTGATCGGGTTCGTGGGCCTGGTCGCGCCTCACATGGCCCGGCGCATCGTCGGCGCGGATCATCGCTTCCTGCTGCCCGCCACGCTGGTCCTCGGGGCGATCCTCCTGCTGGCTGCGGACACGGTGGCGCGGCTGCTGCTGGCGCCGCGGGTGCTGCCGGTCTCGGTGCTGACCGCGTTCCTGGGTGCGCCGGCGTTCCTCGCGCTGATCCTCCGGCGGAGGCGCCCATGATCCTGAGCGTCGACGGGGTGAGCTTCGCGTATCCGAGCAACGAGGTGCTGCACGACGTGCGGTGCGAGGTCGCCGCCGGCGAGCTCATGGCCATCCTGGGGCCCAACGGAGCGGGCAAGACGACGCTGCTCAAGTGCATCGACGCCATCCTGCGACCCCAGGGCGGGGCCGTGCGCGTCGAGGGCCGCGACGTCCTGCGCCTGAGCGCCGGGGAGATCGCGCGGCAGGTGGGGTACGTCGCCCAGCGCACCGAGGTCGCGCTGTCGACCGTCTACGACGCGGTCCTGCTGGGCCGCCGGCCGCACATCCGCTGGGATGCCGGCGAGGACGACCTGCGCATGGTCGACGCGGCGCTGCGCCGGCTCGACCTGCAGCCGCTCGCGCTGCGGCCACTCGACCAGCTCTCCGGCGGCGAGCTGCAGAAGGTGGCGGTCGCGCGGGCCCTGGTGCAGGAGCCGCGTCTGCTCCTGCTCGACGAACCGACCAGCTGGCTCGACCTCCGCAATCAGGTGGCCATCCTCGACCTGATCCGCCGTGTGGTCGACGAGCACGAGATCGCCGCGGTCATGACCATGCATGACCTGAACACGGCGCTGAGCTACGCCGACACCGTCCTCCTGCTCAAGGAGGGGCGGGTCCACGCGCACGGGCCGGGCCGAGCGGTCGACGCGGCGACGATCGAGGCGGTCTACGGCCTGCCGGTCGTGATCCATCGGGTCGACGGTCGGCCGGTGGTCGTCCCGCGCGAGGGGCCCAGCCGCGGCCGGCCCCACCGGCATTGACACGAGCGGGGCCCGGGGGCCCCGCTCGCAGCGCAATGGTCGTGGGGACGGAACGGTCAGCTCGCCTGGGGCTGACCCTCCTCGTGGCACCTCGAGAGGATCGGGAAGTTCTTGATCACCAGCAGGTAGACCAGCACCTGCATGGCGATGAACCCGATGGTGATGATCAGCTCGGGCACCGACGGGAAGTACGTGCTGCCGTCCATGGGGTGGTAGCCCAGCCACACCGCCCCCATGCGGTAGGTGACCGCGCCGAGCACGATCATCATGCCCGATCGGAACAGCGTCGACAGCGGGGCCTTGCGGGCGATCTGCAGCCAGATCGCGGGGATCAGCAGCAGGGCGAACTCGCCCAGGACGTACCAGTTGTGGTAGTCGTCGGTCAGGAAGCCGGCGAGCTGGCCGCGGTAGGCGAGGTCGGCCAGGCGCGCGGCCAGGAAGAAGAAGATCACCCAGGAGGCCACCTTGCCGAGCGACTGCAGCATCCTGGCATCGGTCCGCCGGCAGAACCGGCTGGTGGTGACGATGTACGACGTGATGACCGCCGCGTAGCCCATGATCCAGCACGAGAGCAGGAAGAAGAGCGGGAGCCACGCGGTCTGCCAGTACGGATGCACCTTGGTGCCGGCGAGCAGGTAGAGCGAACCGAGCGACGACTGGTGCATGGTCGGCAGCACGATGCCGAGACCGATGATCCAGATGAGCGCCTTGTCCACCACCGGCAGGGCCCAGCGCGAGAACCGGCCGAGACGGTCGTCACGGTCCTTCCAGCGCTCGAGGAACGCCGGCGACATCTCCGCCCAGAGCACCGGGACGTAGGCCGAGATGCAGATCGCCACCTCCAGCAGCACCGAGTCGGCGTTCCAGTGCCAGGACCAGAGCACGACCTTCCAGAAGTTCCAGGGCGCGCCCACGTCGATGCCCAGGGCGAAGATGGCGACGGTGTAGCCGACCGCGCTGGTCAGCAGGGCGTGCCGTACGAGCGAGTGGTAGTGGCCGCGATTGAGGACGTAGACCAGGAGCGCGACGGCGTACCCGCCCGAGCCGATCGCCGTCAGGACGATCACGTTGAACAGCTTCCACACGCCCCACGGCTGGACGTCGGTCATCGCGGTGGCCGGACCGAGGCCGGCCGCGAATCGCCAGAGGATCAGCGCGCCGGTGACGATGACGAGCACGGCGGCGATCATGAAGGACGTGGTGATCAGGGGAGCCTTGACGGGGGCGGCATTGCCGTGGTGGGCCATGGGCATCTCTCCGAGGATGGTGTCCCGGTGGGACGTCTGCGCGGACGTGGTGCGAATGGTCCGATGATGTCTGGCGGCAATCGTTCTCGATAATCGGAGATTGTACCGGAGGGTGGGGCGAATTCAAGATCATTTCGCACATCTAGTGCGGAAATTTGTCATATCGATAACGATTTCTGGAATCGTTTTCATGCATGGGGGCGGCGAGGACCGGGTCGAACGACGCGGCCAGACGCCGGATCGATCGACTCGTGCCGACCGGGCCGGCCGGCGACGAAACCCGGCTTGCGCCCACCTCGTCGCCCCTGGTAGCTTCTTCAATCGACCCGTTCCGGCCGGGGGCCGTACCCCGGGCGAGACGGCGCGCCGCATCGCCGATCATCGACGCGGCCGCCCCATCACCAGCCCCGGAGCACGCACGTGAGCAATCGAGCGGCCCGCCGCCGCGGAGAGGTCCCCCGACGGGAATGGCCGGTCTGGGCCGTGCCCGTGGCGATCGCCCTGGTCGGCCTCGTCATCCGGATCGTGTACGTGCTGCAGGCGCGGGCGAACCCGCAGTTCGCCGCACCCTCGATGGACGCCGGGTATCACGACGAATGGGCCTGGCAGCTCGCCCAGGGCACCTGGGAGGGGGGCGATCCCTTCTTCAGGGCGCCCCTGTACCCCATGTTCCTGGGTGCGATCTACGCGATCGCCGGGCACGACTACCTGGTGCCCCGTCTGGTGCAGGCGGTGATCGGTGCCGGGTCGTGCCTGCTCGTCTTCGCCATCGGACAGCGGTTGTTCTCGCGGCGGGTGGGGCTGGTGGCCGCCGCCATGATGGCCCTCCACGGCACGATGATCTACTTCGAGAACGAGCTGCTGATCCCCGTGCTGTTCATCGCCCTGGTGCTCGGGTTCTTCTTCCTCTTCCTGAAGGCCCTCGACGATACGCCCCGGCAGTGGCTGGTCGCCGCCGCGGCGGGCCTCTGCTTCGGGCTGGCGGCGATCACGCGGCCGAACATCCTGGTCTTCCTGCCGGTGCTGCTGGTGGTGGGGATCCCGCGGCTGGGCTTCGCGCTGCGCCGGACCTCGCTGGCGCTCATGCTGCTGGCGGCCGCCGCCCCCGTCGGTGCGGTCACGGCCTACAACGCGATCGCGGGCGACGACCTCGTGCTGATCGCCTCGCAGGGCGGGGTCAACTTCTACATCGGCAACAACCCCGAGTCCGATGGACGGACCGCCGTGGTGCCGGGCACGCGACCCGACTGGTGGGGCGGCCGGTTCGACACGATCCAGATCGCCGAGGAGGCGGCCGGGCGCGAGCTGAAGGACTCGGAGGTGTCGGACTACTGGTTCGCGCGCGCGTTCGACTACATCGGCGAGGAGCCGGGCGATTGGCTCGGGCTGACGCTGCGCAAGCTGGGGATGTTCTGGACCGGCGCGGAGATCGGCAACAACACGACCATCGGCTACGCGAAGTCGTACGCGCCGATCATGGATCTGCCGCTGCTGGGCTTCGGCGTGATCGCGCCGCTCGGCCTGGCGGGCGTCTGGCTCGCCCTTCGCGCGCGTCGCCGGCGGGCCTGGCTCGCCGCCGCGTTCATCGCGCTGTACATGGCCGGCGTGGTGGCGTTCTTCGTCAACGCGCGGTTCCGCCTGCCCGTCGTGCCGTTCCTGATCCTCTTCGCCGCTTTCGCCCTGGTCCAGGGGTGGCGGACCTACCGCGAGGGGGCCGGCAAGCGCCTCGTGCCCGCGGCCGTGATCGTCGTGGTCGCCGGCCTGGCCATCAACCTGTCCGCGCGGAGCTACCCCGAGAACCTGGCCTACGCGCGCTACCGGGACGGCCTGGCGTACCGGGAGCTGGGGCAGCCCCGGCAGGCGGCCGAGGCCTGGCGTGACGCCCTGCGGATCGACCCCGGATTCGTGCAGGCCCGCACCAACCT
Organism: bacterium; assembly: GCA_014730255.1. Classification (GTDB taxonomy): domain Bacteria; phylum Krumholzibacteriota; class Krumholzibacteriia; order LZORAL124-64-63; family LZORAL124-64-63; genus Glo-17. Next base: position 17,317 of record WJIQ01000264.1, read on the forward strand.
CGCCAACCTGCTCGCCTCGCGTGGCGACCGGGACGCGGCGCGCGAGGCGTACGAGGCCGCCGTCGCGGCCGATCCGGCGAACCTCGCCGCCCGCGCCAACCTCGCCAGCTGGCACCTGGCCGCCGGCGACCTCGTCGAGGCCGAGCGTCACGTGCAGATGGCGCTCGCGCGCGATCCCATGCACTCGCAGAGCTTGCGCGTGCTGGGGGTGATCCGCGAACGGCAGGACCGTTTCGACGAGGCGCGTCGAGCCTACCTGAAGGCGCTCGAGCACACCCGCGAGGCGCACCGCATCGAGAACAACCTGGGCGCCCTCGCCGCGCGCCAGGACCGGTTCGACGAGGCGCGCGCGCATTTCGAGCGGGCCACCGAGCTGGACCCCGGCTACGCGATGGCCTGGCTGAACCTCGGCGCCATGCATGCCCGTCGGGGCGATCTGCCGGCGGCGGAACGGGCGATGCGGCAGGCCACCCGGGCGGACGAGCGATCGGCCGAGGCGTGGTCGGCGCTCTCGCAGGTCCAGGCCGCGCTGGGCAAGGACCAGGAGGCGGCCCGCTCGGCTGCGACGGCGCAGCGTCTGCAGCAGCGATGAACGACCCGGGTCAGGGCGAGAACAGTCGCCGGAGGGTCGCCGGGTAGCCGGGGCTCTCGCGCAGGATCTCGCCCGAGACGATGAGTCGAGCGGGGGAGGCGTTTCCGCGCAGCTCGACGACGAGATCGGCAGCTTCGAGGATGGTCGGGGTCTCGGTGGCGGCCTTGCCGATCCCCTCGCCCCGTGGCGTGGCGCAGGAGACCGTGCTCGCCAGCAACGCCAGCGCGACGATCGCCGACGCCGGCCGCTTGGCACCGGGCCGCGTGATCAGGGACACCACGAGATGGCCGATGACGCCGCCCAGCAGGTAGGGTGGCAGATCGGCCCAGCTGAAGCCGCTGCCGAGCAGGGCGGCGCCGAGACGGGTGGCCCGGAACGTCATCAGCCAGTCCGGCTGCCAGAGCTGCAGGGCTTCCAGGAGGCAGGTCGCGCCGGTGACGAGCACGCTGATCGCCAGGATCGCGCGCGGTCGCAGGATCACGGCGTGGGCGAGGGTGATCCAGAAGACGACGTAGGGGATGCCGCCCCCGTGATCCCGCCACCACGCCGGTAGATCGCCGCGCCAGTGATCGTAGCCGAGGCAGACGGCGACGGTGACCAGGCAGAGCAGGCCGGCGAGAAGGCGCCGGTGACGCGCACGGAGAGGCGAGGGCACGGGTGCCCCGGGCGGGGGTCCTGGTCGATGTCGCATGGTCCCGGGAATATCGGTCCGGACGCTGCATCGCGGCAAGGCGCGGCCGTGCGCGGTCCGTTTGCCTCTGCGTGCGCCGGTCCCATCTTGTCCGTGAGAACGCGATCACCTCGACTCGAGAGGACGCCATGCTCGTCCGTCCGCGATCCCCGGGAATGTTGCTGGTCCTGCTCGGTCTGCTCGCTGCCGGCCCCGTCGCCGCGCAGGTCGCGGCCGATGACAGCCTGATCGTCGTCGGCGGCGATACCCTGTTCGTCGCCGCGCCCATCGAGGTCGTCGGCGGGCGCGTGCCCGCCGCCCTGCCCGGCGCGCTGCGGCCAGTGGGCGTCCAGGATGCGGAGGACCTCGACCGGGCCCCGCTGCGCGCGACCGCCGATGCGCTGGCTCGTGAGCCGTCCGTGGTCGTCGGCCAGCGCCAGGTGCATGGCGTGCAGTCGGACCTGTCGATCCGCGGCTCGACCTTCGAGCAGGTCCAGCTGCTGCTCGATGGGGTCGACCTCGGCGACCCGCAGACCGGCCACCACCTGATGAACCTGCCGCTGAGCCTGCAGGACGTCGCCCGTCTGGAGGTCCTGCCGGGGCACGGGTCGGTGCTCTACGGCAGCGGCGCGTTCGGCGGGACGGTCAACGTGATCCCGCGCCGACCGTCGCGGGGCCGGGCCGGCGAGCTCGGGGCGACCGGTGGGCCGGATGGCACCTGGGCGGTGCGCGGCCAGCTGTCCCTACCGCTCGACGCCGATGGCGGCACGCTGGTCGACCGCACCGCGCCCATTGGCGACCGCGGCCGCGGATTGCGCGTGTCCGCCGAGCGGTTCCGCACCGACGGCCACGAGGTCGATGGCCAGTGGAGCGGCCGCGACGCCGATCTCGCCACGGGCACTGCTCGGTTCCTCGAGGCCGGCGATGGCCATCGGACCGATGTCTTCGTCGGCTGGGCCGACCGGCGCTTCGGCACCCAGGATTTCTACGGTCCGGTGCGCGGGTTCGAGACCACCGAGACCCTGGCCGCCATCGCGCGTCACCGCCGCCAGTTCGGCGATCTCGTGGTCGAGCCGCTGCTCGCCGCGCGCCGGCACCATGACGTCTTCACCCTCGACCGCGCCGCTGCCGACCGCTATCGCAATGACCACCTGACCCGACGGGCGCTGGCCGGCCTGCGCGCGTCCGTGCCGGTCGCCGACGCCTGGGTCCTGGCCACCGCGCTCGAGGGCCTCTACGAGGACATCGACTCGGACGGGATCCGCGATGGCGCCGCCGCCGAGGCGCTCGGCGAGCACCGCCGACGCCGCGGCTCGGTGGCGCTCGAGCTGACCCGCACGCTCGCCCCGTGGCGCGTGCAGGTGGGCGGCCGCCTCGACCTGCGCGATCGCTACCGCCCGCGCTGGAACGGCGCCGCCGCCGTGGCCTGGGAACCGCGGCCGGGCTGGGCCGTGCACGCCTCGCTCGGCTCGGTCTTCCGTATCCCGACGTTCACCGAGCTGCACTACGAGGATCCGTTCAACCTCGGCGATCCCGGCCTCGGGCCGGAGACCGGCTGGGCCTGGGACGCGGGCGTCCGCCACGACGACGGCACCTGGCTCGCGTCCGCCACCTGGTTCGAGCGCCACGAGGACGACCTCATCGACTGGGCGCGGCCGGCCGGCAGCGATGCGCGCTGGCAGGTGCAGAACGTGGCCGAGGCGACCGTGCGCGGCGTCGAGGCGCGCCTCGCCTGGCGGCACGGCCGCGGCCATCGGCTCGAGGCGGGGTACCAGCATCTCGACCGCCGGACCGGGTTCGCCGGCGGGACCGAGGCGAAGTACGACCTGGTCTCGCCCCGTCATCACCTGCTCGCCACCGGGACCCTCGTGCTACCGTGGCGGTTCGACCTCACGGTGACCGGACGCTGGCTGGAGCGCACCGGGGGCGGACCCGACTTCCGCGAGTACGCGCTGCTCGATGCGCGCCTGCGCTGGGGCTCCGGCCCCTGGACCGTGACCGTGGACGGCCTGAACCTCACCGACCGGCGGTACGAGGAGATCCCGGGCGCGGTGATGCCGGGTCGGACGGCGCTGCTCGGGGTGACGCGCGCGTTCTAGTCCGGCGGCACCGGCCGGTCATGCGTGGGCGCGCTGGGTCGCACGTTCATCGGTCGCGGCCAGCTCTTCCGTCGACGTGCCCACGCGTCGTGGCGCCACGTACCCGCCCACGACGCCCTGGGGCGAGAGCACGAGCTGCCAGAGCTGGTTCTTGCGCGCACGGAACGCCCCGGCGCAGGCCAGCAGGTAGTAGGTCCACATGCGGTAGAAACGATCGTCATACCGGTCCGCCAGCTCGGACCAGCGCGTGACGACGTTCCGGTGCCAGGCCATCAGCGTGCGATCGTAGTCCGGTCCGAAACCGTGCCAGTCCTCCAGGACGAAGCGATGCTCGGCGGCCCTCGATAGCTGGTTCATCGATGGCAGCACGCCGTCGGGGAAGATGTAGCGATCGATCCACGGGTCGCCACGATGCGACGAGTGATTGGCCCCGATGGTGTGCAGCAGCATGAGGCCCTCGGGCGCGAGGCATCGCCGCGCCACGCGCATGAACGTGCCGTGGTTGCGATGGCCCACGTGCTCGATCATGCCGACGGAGACGATGCGGTCGAACGTCTCGTCGAGGCTGCGGTAGTCCTGCAGACGGATCTCGACCGGCAGGTCGCCCACGTGTTCGCGGGCGAGCTCGACCTGGCGGCGGGAGATGGTCACCCCGACCACCGAGACGCCGTGCCGCTCGGCCAGGTAGCGGGCCGTCCCGCCCCAGCCGCAGCCGATGTCGAGGACCCGCATGCCGGGCGCGAGCTTCAGCTTGCGGGCGATCAGCTCGAGCTTGTGCTCCTGGGCCTGGTCGAGATCGTGGGCGTCGCGCCAGAAACCGCAGCTGTAGATCATGCGGCGGTCGAGCATCGCGCGGTAGAGGTCGTTGCCGAGGTCGTAGTGGCGACCGATGGCCCGCGCCGCGCGCCGGCGGGTCTGCCGGTTGAGCAGGCGGGCGAGCAGGTGGTCCCACAGCCAGCGCCGCGCGCGGACCCGCCGGTCGAGCCGTGCGCGCAGGATCCGGGCGAAGAACTCGTCCAGGCGCGGGCAGTCCCACCAGCGGTCCATGTACGACTCGCCGAGCGCGAGCGAGCCTCCGGCCAGGACGCGGGCGAAGAAGCGATCGTCGTGGATCTGGATATCGTGGGGCGCGGGGCCGTCGATGGTGATGCCGGCGTGTTCGAGCAGGTCGGCGACGCGGCGGCGGACGCGGGTGGAGCTGGACATGGTCCCACCTCCTGTCGGCGGCGGCCGACGCCGGGGCCGCGCCCGGCATCGGCCGGGTTGATGCGGTCGGACGTCTCGTCCGTCACAGCCAACGTAATCCAGGTCGCGGACTCCGTCCACGGCGCGGGGTCGTTGACGGCGGGCGCGACATCGACCACGCTGCCGTGTGCCCCCCGATCCACGCCTCGTTCCCGGGAGCCGACCGCGATGAAGCTGCCGCCCTTCCGCCTCGAACGCTACTTCGACCGGTACGAGTTCGACGCACCCCATCTGCTCTGCACGTCCGATTGCGAGAGCATGACGGTGGCCGAGCTGCTGGCCCTCGAGCCGGGCGCCGAGGACCAGCTCCAGCGGCTCTGGCTCGGCTATACCGAGGCGCCCGGCGCGCCGGCGCTGCGCGAGGCGATCGCCGGCCTGTACGACAACGTCGGGCCGGAGGACATCCTGGTCCACGCCGGGGCGGAGGAGGCCATCTTCAACCTCATGAACGTGGTCCTCGAGCCGGATGATCACGTGGTCGTGCATGCGCCGTACTACCAGTCCCTGGGCGAGGTGGCGCGCGGGATCGGGGCCCGGGTCACGCCCTGGCGCGGGGATCCGGATCGCGGCTGGGCCCTGGACCTCGACCGGCTCGCCGACCTCGTCGATGCCACGACCCGCCTGGTCGTCGTGAACCTCCCGCACAATCCGACCGGATACCTGCCAGGAGCCGCATTCCTGCACGGCCTGGTCGACCTCTCCCGCCGCCACGGCTTCCTGGTCTTCAGCGACGAGGTCTACCGGGGCCTCGAGCTGGACCCCGACGATCGCCTGCCCGCGGTCGCCGACCTCGAAGACCGGGCGATCTCCCTCGGCGTGATGTCCAAGACCTACGGCCTGGCCGGCCTGCGGATCGGCTGGATCGCCACGCGCAATGCCGCCGTGCGCGACGGACTGGCCGCGTTCAAGGACTACACCTCGATCTGCAACAGCGCGCCGAGCGAGCTGCTGGCGACCGTCGCCCTGCGCCACGCCGCGGCGATCGCGGCGCGGAACGTGGCGATCGTGAGCGAGAACCTCGACCGGCTCGACGGCTTCTTCGCCCGTCACGAGGACCTCTTCGCCTGGGAGCGCCCACGGGCGGGGTCGATCGCGTTCCCGCGCTGGCTCGCCGGCGACGTGGAGGCGTTCTGCGCGGACCTCGTGCAGCGGGCGGGCGTGCTGCTGCTGCCGGGCACGCTCTACGACGACCGGTCCGGCGGCTTCCGGATCGGATTCGGTCGGCGGGACATGCCGGCCGCGCTCGAGCACCTCGAGGCGTACCTCGCCCGACGACGATGAACGCTGCGACCGCGTCGGTCGCGGACGAGCGGAGGAGTGTCCGACCATGACCTCGACCACCGGGCGCCCGGCGCCACCCTTGCCGATGTCGCGACGGATCGTGCTGTACCTCGTGATGCTCGCGACGTTCCTGATCATCGACGCCATCTGGCTCGGCGCCGTGGCCGCCGGGTTCTACCGCACGCACCTCGGCTACCTGCTGGCGCCCGAGCCTGTGTGGCTCGCCGCCGGCGTCTTCTACCTGCTGTTCGTGCTGGGCATCCAGGTCTTCGTGGTCCTGCCGGGCCTGCGGTCGGCCAGGCTCCGGCCGACCGTCCTGCGCGCGGCCTTCTTCGGTCTGGTCACCTACGCCACCTACGACCTGACCAACCTGGCGACCATCGACGGCTGGCCACTCGTGGTCACGCTCGTCGATCTGGCCTGGGGCATGGCGATCAGCACGGCCGTCGCCCTGGCGGGTCTCGCCGTCGGTCGGCGCTGGACAGCTCGCGATCGCGCGCTCGACCGACCCTCCTGATACGCCACCGCCCACGCCCCTCGGACACGGGCGTGGGCGGTGAGCGTCGGGATCGACCGGGTCGGCGCCGCTAGCGGACCATCGCCACGCGTCCGGTCACGACGTCGCCGGCTGCGACCACGCGCACGAAGTAGACGCCGCTGGCTGCCGGACGCCCACCGGCGTCGCGGCCGTCCCAGACCAGGGTGCGCGTGCCGGCGCCCGCGGCGCCATCGAGCAGGTTGCGCACCAGCATGCCGCGCGCGTTGTAGATCTTCACCGAGACGTCGCCCGACTGCGGCAGGGTGAGCTGCAGCTCGGCCCGGTCGCCGCCCTGGCCGCGGACCGTCAGCCGCGGCTCGCCGATCACGACGCCGTCGACCGGCGTCGTCGAGCCAACGGTGAAGCTGCGCGTCTGGCCGAGGCGACCCCACTCGGTCCCATCGGCGGCGTAGGCGCGCCAGTGGTACGTGCCCAGGTCCAGGCTGGTCGACCAGCTGGTCTCCTCGCCGTCGCCCGCCGGCACGCCGTCGGTGCTGGCGACCAGCTCGGTGAGCCCGGCGTCGGCGTAGACGCGGAAGCCGTAGGTCACCGGATCGCCCTCGGGGTCGGCCACGTTGCCGACGGTGAGCTGGACGGTGCCGTCGACGGTCGCGCCGTCGGCCGGGGCGAGCAGGGGCGGGCTCGGTGGCAGCGCGTTGTCCGAACCGGCGCCCAGGAGCACGACGTCGTCGATGTACCAGCCGTCCTCGTTGATGTAGGTGTCGGTGTCCAGGAGGAACCGCACGCGCACGGGGCTGCCGCCGGCGTACGGGGAGAGGTCGAGGCTCACCTGCTGCCAGCCGCCCTGATAGCCGCTGTAGCTGGTGACCGTCTGCCAGGCGCCGCCGCCGGCGGAGACCTGGACGCGGCCGTAGTCCCAGCCCTCCTCGATGTCGTAGCGGTGCCAGAACCGCAGCTCGCTGGCGGTGAACTCGCCGTCGATGGTCGCGGTCGCGCTGAGGTAGTCGTCGTAGTTGCCGCTCGGCGAGTCCGTCAGCGCGTAGGGTGCCGAGTGTGCGGTCGTGGTCTGACCCCAGGGGCCGCCCGCGAGGATCCAGTTCTCGAGGCCGCCGTCGAAGTCGTCGGCGAAGACCGAGGTCGGGCTGCCGACGAGGAAGCTGAGGGGATACTCGATGGTGCCGGCGGTGGCCACGAGCTCGACCAGATGGCCGTCCGGGCACTCCGGCGAGATCGAAAGCGGCAGCGGATCGACCGTGACCTCGCCCATGGGCGCGAGCGTGCCCACGGTGCGGCTGGCGGCGCCGAGCTGCACGTAGGGGTCGTCGCAGCGGATGGTCACCTCGAGGCCGGCCAGGCTCTCGGTCACGCCCAGGTTGGCCACGGTGAAGATCAGCTCGCCGGCATCGCCGGGCTGGAGCGTGCCGCCACCCTCGGCGGTGACCGCGGCATCCTCGATCTGCGCGTACGAGCCGGCGGCCATCATCAGGTAGAGCATGGGCCAGACGTTCTCCTGGAACAGCGCGTCGCGTTCGGAGAAGCTGGGCCAGAACCCGGTCGTGCCGATCTCGTTGGTGAAGGAGAAGATGCGCTCGTGGCCGAGGCCGTCGGCGTAGGTCCAGTCCGTGGTCACGCCGTTGACCGGGTAGAGCAGGTCGGGGGTCTGGCCGGGAGCGTAGCCGTTGTACTGGGTCATGATGTCGGCCATGTGCACGAAGATGTCGTGGTCGGGCGTGTCGGCCGAGGTGTAGCCCCAGGGGTAGAGGGTCAGGTTGCTGTAGGTGTGCAACGACTGATGGGTGACGAACTCGCGGCCGTTGATGAAGTTCATCAGCGCCTGCACCTCGGGCTCGCTGCCGGGCGAGGGGCCGCGGTAGGTCTCGCTGCTGGGGTCGCTGCTGCTGCCGCCGCCGTACCATTCGAAGGGGTAGTTGCGGTTCGGGTCGACGCCGTAGCTGCCGCCGCCGTTGTACCGGCGGTTCTTGCGCCACATGCCACCGCCGGCCGGGTTGGTCTGCTCGTTGTAGACCACGCCGTCGGGGTTGACGATCGACACGAGGTAGAGCTCGCGGTTGTCCATCAGCCAGGTCACCACGGGGTCGCTGCCGTAGTTGGCGCACAGATAGTCGGCGAAGAGGATGCCGAACTCGCCGGACATGATCTCCCGCGCGTGATGCATGGTGTCGAGCAGGATCTCCGGCTCGCCCGCCTCGTCGGTGCCCGCGTTGTCGCTCAGGCGCACGGCCCAGATGTTCCGGAACTCGTGCGACTGCCCGATGGACCACTTCTCGCTGATCAGGTCGGGGTACTCCGCGTGGAGGCTGTCGAGGTAGGCGATGTTCTCGCTGTAGGTGTGCCAGCCGCCGAAGTTGGTGTCCTTGTTCTGGATCCTGCTCGCGTAGTGGCTCACCAGGTCCTTGTGGACCACCTCGAGGCGCAGGCCGCTGGCGCGCAGGACGTCCATGGTCTCCGGCGTGGCGACGATCTCGGCGGCGACGCCGGGCTTGACCGTGGCGACGTCGAGCTCGGGGTGGGCGGCGAGGAACGCGGTGCCGTCCTGGCCGTCGAAGTGGACGCGCACCAGGGAGTAGTCGGCAGCGAGGGCCGAGGCGGACAGGGCGAGGACCAGGACGAGGCCGATCGAGAGGCGGGATCGCGAGCGCATGGGAGCCTCCAGCGGGTGACGGGGTCGCAGTGAAGATCACCCATAAGGATAACAGGCACCGGTGGCTGCCTCAATGAATCAAGAATCACGACTTCGTGACAAAAGGCCCCCGCCGGGGCGGGGGCCTCGCGACGGCCCTTCGTGAATGATCCGCGCTAGAACTCGGCCTTGTCGACCTCGGCGCACGTCTTGCGCACGGCCTCCACCGAGTTCGCCAGGGCGGCCTTCTCGTCGTCGGTCAGCTCGATCTCGAGGATCTTCTCGACGCCGTTCCTGCCCAGGACGACGGGCACGCCGACGAACAGGCCGTCGACGCCGTACTGGCCGTCGAGGTAGGCGCAGACGGGGGTGATCTTGCGCTTGTCGTACGCGATGCTCTCGACCATCTCCAGGGCCGACCACGCCGGCGAGACGAAGGCCGAGCCAACGCCCAGCATGCCGACCACCTCGCCGCCGGCCTTGCGGGTGCGGGTCTCGATGGCCGCGAGCGTCTCCTCGTCGATGAACGCGGTGACCGGCAGCCCGTAGATGCGGCAGGCGCTGCGGATGGGCACCATGGTGTCGCCGTGGCCGCCGAGGACCACCGCCTCGACGTTCTCCACCGAGACGCCGGCCGCCTCGGCGACGAAGTACTTGTAGCGGGCCGAGTCCAGGACACCGGCCATGCCGAGGAGCTTGTGGGTCGGCACCTGATCCTTCAGCTGCAGGTGCAGACGGTAGACGATCGCGTCGAGCGGGTTGGCCACCGAGACGACGAAGGCGTCGGGGCAGTACTTCTCGATGCCGGCCGCGACGGCATCGGTGATCTTCAGGTTGGTGGCCAGGAGCTCCTCGCGCGAGGGGAAGGTGCCGTCCGGGCGGACGGTGCGCGGCACGCCCGCGGTGTTGATCACGAACTGCGCGCCCTCGAGGACCTCGTAGGTCCGGCTGCCCTCGAGCAGCGTGTCCGACCCGATGACGGGCGTGCCCTCGGCGATGTCCAGGCACTTGCCCTTGGCGAAGTCGGGCTCCTTGACGTCGACGAGGGCCACCTTGCGGGCCAGGCGCCGGGACGCGGCCTCGGCCACGCAGACGCCGCCGATGTTGCCGCCGCCGATGACTGCGATCTTGTCGATCATGTCGGATCTCCTTGGCTGGCCGGGGCACCGCCACCGTGCGCGGGTGCCCGGAATTCGCTGAGTTCTCGCGGACCGGAACGGGCGTCGAATACTATACGCCTGTGGCGCGTGGTTCAACTATCCGGCGAGTGCGCCGCCCTCGATCACGATCCGCGACCAGTCCTCGAACGTGCCCCTGTCCGGACCCCGGCCCTCGCCGAGCGCGTCCGGCAGCTCGCGGGCAGGGATCCAGAGCGCCCGGTGCGGTTCGGCCTGCGCCATGACGGAGGCCAGGAGGTCGTCGTCCGGGCCGTCGACGCCGTCGAGGTCCACCGTGAACGCGAGCCCGAGGTGGACGCTGGAGACGTCCTCCCGGTCGCTGTTGATGATGCCGGCGAGGTCCAGTTCGAGCCGGTCGGCCGCCAGTCCCGTCTCCTCGGCCAGCTCGCGTCGGGCGGCGGCGCCGATCAGGCCGGCGGCCGCCACGTCCGGTGCGGTCCGGTCCAGGGGCTCGACGTGGCCTCCGAAGCCCACCGACCAGAGACCGCCGAGACGGGCCTCGGTGTGCTTCGTGCGCCGCTGGTAGGCCAGCACCCGGCGCTGATCGCCATGGCCGCGCACGAGCATCAGGTACGGGATGATCTGCTTGTAGTGCGCGCAGGTCTCCATGTAGTCGCGCTCGGCGAAGAAGAGGTGGGGCGCGAGCGCGGCGAGATCCACCGCGTCCGGGGAGAGGAAGCCCTGCGGGCTCAGTCCAGGGAACAGGTGCCGGCGTTCGACCACCAGGATGCTGCGCATGAAGACTCCTTGCTGGCGAGGGGGCGGGGCGTCGCGTCGACACGCAGTGTAAGGCGCCCGGGAGCGCTGGTCAGGCGGAAAACGCTATGAATCCACCGATGTGATGATTCGGGATCACGGTGTCGTCTTTTTGTGAAGCTCAACCTTGACAACTGTTGGACATCTTGTAGTTTGTCCACCATGAGCACCGCGAACCGACAACCATCCGACCAGAACACCGAGGGCCATCCCATCAGCGTCGTGGTCCGACGGACGGGGCTGTCCCAGGACATCCTCCGTGCCTGGGAGAAACGCTACGAGGCGGTCACTCCGCTGCGGACCGCCACCGGCCGGCGGCTCTACACCGAGGAGCACGTCGCCAAGCTGCGGCTGCTCAAGCAACTGGTCGACGGTGGGCGCCGGATCAGCGACGTCGCCGACCTGGACCTGGAGACCCTCAGACGCCTGGCGGACGAGGACGCCAGCGAGGCCGTCGTCGGGCCCCGCCTGACGCCGCGTCGTGCCGTCAGCGGGTACCTGGCGACCTGCATCGAGGCGGTCGACCGGCTCGATCGCCACGGACTCGAGCAGGCCCTGGACACGGCGCTCGTCGCGCTGAGCCGGCCGCGGTTGCGCAGCGACGTGCTCGTGCCGCTGATCCACGCGCTGGGCGAGCGCTGGCAGGCCGGCACCTGGCGAGTCGTGCACGAGCACCTGGCCTCCGCGGTCCTGCGCACCTTCCTCTGGCAGCTCTGGCGGCGTAGCGAGCCGGTCGCGGGCTCGGAGTCGGTCGTGGTCGCGACCCCGGCCGGCCAGCGGCACGAGCTCGGTGCGCTGCTCGTCTCCGGCGTGGCCGCCGACCTGGGCTGGCGCGTGGTCTACCTCGGCTGCGACCTGCCGTCCGAGGAGATCGCGGCCGCCGTCCAGACGAGCCAGTCGCGGGCGGTCCTGCTCAGCCTCGTCTACCCGATGAACGAGCTGCGCATGTTCGAGGAGATCCGCCGTCTGCGCGGACTGTTGACGCCCGAGGTGGAGATCGTCGCCGGTGGCCGCGCGGCGCCCGCCGGGCGCGACGAGCTCGAGGTGGCCGGCGTGGTCGTGGCCGATTCCCTCGACGACCTCGCGGCGATCCTCGAATCCATCGTTCCGGACGGGAACTGACCCCCGACCACTGCCGATCGCCCGATCCGGCCGTTTGGCCGGATCGTCGACGCGTGGTGCGTGCTTGCACCCTGGTGAATTCGATATGTCGTTATTGTGTCCTAAAAAAAGATGGACAAAAGATGGAAGACGGTTGACGTTTGGTCTGGTGGCCTTATGGTGTGTCGAACTGGCGGGGCCGGTCGGCCCCGCGGACCCGGAACGGCAGCCATGCTGCACACAAGGAAGAGAGACTCCGATGATCAAGAAGCTCACGCTGATGACCCTGCCGCTGGTCCTGATGACCGGCGCCGCCTTCGCCCAGACCGCGGCCGTGCAGGTGATCCACAACTCGCCCGATCCGCTCGCCGAGACCGTCGACGTCTACATCGACGACGAGATCGCCGTGCCCGACTTCGCGTTCCTGGCGGCGACGCCCGTCCTCGACCTGCCCGCCGGCGAGGAGCTGGTGATCGGCATCGCGCCCGGCAACAGCGCCGGCCCCGAGGACATCCTCGCCACGTTCCCCGTCACGCTCGCCGACGGCGAGGGGTACGTCGTGATGGCGACCGGCGTGCTCGACGATTCGCTGCCCGGCAACCCCGACGGCATCGACACCGGCTTCACGCTCGAGATCTTCACCCCGCTGACGACCACGGCGATGACCGGCGAGTGCGAGCTGCTCGTCTACCACGGCGCGCCGAACGCCCCCACGGTCGACGTGCAGGTCCAGGGCGGGGACATCCTGGTCGACGATGCGGCCTTCCGCCAGTTCGCCGGCTACCTGACCGCGCCGGCCGTCGACCTCGTCGTCGAGGTCACCCTGGCCAACGACAACGACGCCGTCGTCCAGGCCTATGAGGCGCCGCTGTCGGCCCTCGACGGCGCGGGCGCCGTCGTCTTCGCGGCCGGCTTCCTGGGCAGCAAGGACGGTCACCTGCCCGAGTTCGGTCTCTACGCCGCGCTGGCCGACGGCACCGTCCTGCCGCTGAACGAGGCCTCGGTGGCGACCGAGTCCATCGACTGGTCCGGTGTCAAGGCCCTGTTCGAGTAACGGATTCCACGCCCCGGAATCGGCATGCCGCGCCCGC
>WJIQ01000265.1 GCA_014730255.1 bacterium
CGACAGGGCCCCCGGAGACGGGGGCCCTGTCGCGTGACGGGTCCCGGGAGTCCGTCGCCGCCGGGCGACGGGATCGGGCCGCGTCGTGGCCGCCCGCGGCGTCCGGGCGCCCCGGTCGCATCCCCGCGGTGGCGGGCGCGACCCTTGCTGCGAGCAGTGGCAGCGAGGGGGTGCCATGGACATACCGATCCGCACGGGCGGACTGCAGGGCATCGAGGGCGTGTCCGTCGCGGTCGAGGTCGACCTGGTGCGCGGGCTGCCGGCGTTCCACCTCGTGGGCCTGCCGACCAGCGCGGTCCGCGAGAGTCGCGAGCGGGTGACGGCGGCGATCCGCAACTCCGGGCACCGCCTGCCCGCGGGCAAGGTGACGGTGAACCTCGCCCCCGCCGACGTGCCGAAGGAGGGCACCGGGCACGACCTGGCCATCGCCGTGGCGGTGATCCTGGCCGAGCGCGTGCGGCGAGGTCGGGCGAGGCGGGCGTCCGGGGGCTTCCTGGTCGGCGAGCTGTCGCTCTTCGGCGAGGTCCGGCCCGTCCGGGGGCTGCTGTCGATCGTGCTCGACGCGCGGGCCCGGGGCGAGCGCGCGGTCGTCGTACCGGCGTCGCAGGTCTGGGAGGCCCGGCTCGTGCCGGGGCTGGAGGTGATCGGGGTCTCGTCGCTGGCCCAGGCCGTCGACTGGGTACTGGCGGGGCGACGGCCGGCGGTCGATGCCCCGTCGGGTGGGGCGCGGCCGGCTCCGCCGGCGCCACCGCTGCCCATCGAGCAGCTCGCCAGCCAGCCGCACGCCGCCCGGGCGGCCCTGCTCGCCGCCGCCGGCGGCCACCATCTGCTGCTGGTGGGCCCGCCCGGCGCGGGCAAGACGCGCCTGGCCCGGCTGCTGGGTCATCTGCTGCCGGATCTGGAGGAGGACGAGGCCCTGCAGGTGACCCGCATCCATGGCGCGGCTGGCCTCTTGCACCGGCCCGGGCTCGTGCGTCGACCGCCGGTGCGTGCGCCGCATCACACGATCACCGCCGCGGGTCTGCTCGGCGGAGGCGGGCGCCCGAGGCCCGGCGAGGTGACCCTCGCGCACGCGGGGGTGCTGTTCCTCGACGAGCTGTCCGAGTTCGCCGCGCGCACCCTCGATGCGCTGCGCGAACCCCTGTCCGAGGGCGTGGTCCACGTGGCGCGGGGCAACGGTCACCGGCGATTCCCGGCCCGGTTCCAGCTCGTCGCCGCCACCAATCCGTGCCGCTGCGGCTACCTGGGCAGCCGCGTGCGGGCGTGCGTCTGCCGGCCCGGCGACCTCGCCCGCCACCGGGGCCGGCTCTCCGGGCCCCTGCGCGACCGGTTCGAGCTGGTCGTGGACATGGGTGACGGCGATCGCCCGGATCCGGGGGCCGGCGACCGCGCGGACGACGTCCGCGGCCGGGTGGCGCGGGCCCGGGCCATCGTCCGGCGCCTCCAGCCGCCGCCGGCGCACTGGAGCCTCGGCCGACGCGTGGCCGCGTTCGGCCTCGACACGGCTGCGCGGGACGTCCTGGACCAGGCCCGCCGGCCACTGGCCCTGTCGGCGCGCGGCCTGCTGCGCGCCTGCGCCGTGGCGCACACCGCCGCCGCGCTCGACGGCGACCCCGTCGTCCGCGCGCACCACGTCCGGGAGGCGCTGCAGTTCCGACACGAAGCCCTCGGCAGCATGACCGCCGCCGAGGGCTGAGGTGGCGCGGGCCGGGGCCCGGTCAGATGCGCAGCGAGAAGCCGAGCTGCCAGGTGAGGCCGCTCAGGGAATTGGACCCGAACTCCTGGACACGGTCGAACTGACCGAAGTCGGTGAACTCGTAGACCGGGATGATCTCGGTCCCTGCATTGCGCTCCTGGAACGTGTCGGCCGGATCGAGCTCGATGGTGTGGACCTGATACAGGATCTCGGCGCGCACGCTGATGATGTCGTCGGCGATCAGCGTCAGGCCGGCGCCGAGGTTGACGTTGACCGAGCTGGACGAGCCGGTGGTGTAGTCGGAATCGAGATTGTAGATCGCGTAGCCGAGACCACCGGTCAGGTACGGGTGCCAGCGCCCCTTGCCGTCGCCATCGAGATTGAAGGGATAGAACAGGCCGTTGAGGTTGCCGATCGCCATCAGGACCGAACGCCGCTCGGGATCGAACTCGCCGATCTCGAACACCGGCGAGGGCGAGCCGGTCTCCTCCGGATCGACGGAATAGGGGTCGCTGATGGTCGCCTCGTACTCGGCGAAGGTGATGCCCATCTGCGCCTCGAGGGCCAACCAGGTCGTCAGATTGTAGCTGCCCCGCAGGATCGGATTGAAGGCCGCCTCGGCCTCGATGTCGATGTCGCCGTAGAAGAAGGCGTCGTCCGTGGCCTTGTAGATGAGGTTCTCGTGCTCGAGGAGTGTGCCGCTGACGCCGAAGTAGCCGAGCGTGAGCGTGACGGCCCACTCGCCGGGCTCGATGGCGGGCTCGTAGACGGGCTCGACGGCTTCCTCGTCCTCTTCCTCCTCGATCGCCTCCTCACCGACGATGAGGTTGAAGACCTTCTCCTCGGTCTCGGCCTCGTCCTGCGCCAGCGCCGGAACGGTCGCCAGGACAACGAGCAGGGAGAGGAGCACGACGACGTACTGCTTGGCCATGGAATCGCTCCTGTCGGATCTGACCCGGTGGGGCGGAGCCAGCCCGCGAGCCGCACGCGGCAGGGGCCGTGCCACGCGAGGCGGGACTGTGGTATCGCCGTATTAAAATCAGGTGCGCGTAGGGGAGTGTCAACCTCAACTTAATCGCTGTCACCGTCAGAGCTTGCGTCCGGTGTCCTCAGGTGGCGGACCTCCTCGGACAGCGACTCGCCGAAGCGGTCGAGCACCGCCTGCTTCATGCGGGCGGCCAGCCGGAGCACGTCGACCGACCGCGCCCGGCCGTGGTTGACGATGATGTTGGCGTGCTTCTCGAAGACGGCGGCGTCGCCCTCGCGCATGGCCTTGGCGCCGGCCTGTTCGAGGAGCTGGCCGGCGGCGCGGCGGCGGCCACCGGGCTCGCGCGGCGGCAGGTTCTTGAAGTAGCTGCCGGCGCAGGGGATCGTCCAGGGATGCTTGCGCCGGCGGTCGGCGAGGTGGTCGGACCGTTCGGCCGTGGCGGCGGCGAGGTCGCCGCGGGCCAGGCGCAGGCTCAGCTCGAGGACGATGTCGCCCCGCTCCTTCAGCGCCGAGGTCCGGTAGGCGAAGGCGAAGTCGTCCGGGCCGAGGGTCTCCACGCGCCCGTCGGTGCGCAGGACGGTGGCTTCGAGCAGGAAATCGCCGATCTCGTGCCCGTAGCATCCGGCGTTGCCGACCAGCGCCCCGCCGACCGTGCCCGGGATGCCCGAGGCGAACTCCAGCCCGGTCAGGCCGGCGTCCAGGGTGGCGGCGATCAGGGCGTCGAAGTCCCAGCCCGCGCCGACGTGGACCACCTCGTGCTCGAACTCCAGGTCCCGGGCCTCGACCAGCATGACCAGGCCGGCGAAGCCCGCGTCGTCGGCCAGGATGTTGCTGCCGCCGCCCAGGCAGACCCAGGGCAGGGACCGCTCGTGCGCGAAGTCCAGGAACCTCCGCGCGTCGTCGACGTTCCTGACCGAGCCGACCAGGCCGGCGGGGCCGCCGATGCGGAAGGTGGTCAGTTCGCGCAATGGGCGGCCGGCGACGACGTCGGTGCCGTGGGCCCGGAGTTCGTCGGCGAGCGCCGTCCAGTCGTGTCCGGTCGTGGGCATGGGAGTCCTGCGCTGGTTTCGGCGATGCGACCCGTCCGACCCCGTCCGCGAGCCGTCACGGCGGGGCCTGCCGGTGGAACCGCCGCGCTTTGCCAAAGTTTCCGGGCCCGAATACATTCGGTCCGGGACGGCGGCCCGGTGTCAGGGTGGCCCCGATGGGGGCCTGGATCAAGGATCATTCGTGACCGGCTATCGGCTCTTCCAGCCCAACCGTCGGCTCGGCGTCATGCTCGCCGTGTCGCTGCTGGTCCATGCGCTGCTGTGGGTCCTGGTGCAGACCGCGTCGTTCGGGTTCCTGGTTCCCCGCCCCTCGGTCGAACGGGTCGAGCTGGTCCTGGCCGACGATCCGCCCCTGGAGGTCGTGCCGATGCCCGGCGAGATGGCCGCCGACGAGACGCCGCGCCGGATCACGCTGATGCCCGAGCGGCTGGCCGGCGAGGAGCCCGAGCAGGCCGACTTCCTGGCCGACGTCTCCAGCCGGGCGGCCGACCTCGTGCCCGGGGGCGAGGCGGGTGCGCAGCCGCGGGCCAGCCGGGAGAGCGACGTGCAGGCGGTGCAGATCCGCGAGGAGACCGCGGACGAGGGCGCCGACGTCGAGGTCTCCGGGTCGGTGATGCCGCCGCCACAGCCGGCCACGCGGCCGCGAACCGAGCCGGTCGAGGAGGACCCGGTCCTGCCGACGGATGCCGCCGAGCACGGCGACGAGCCGCTGACCGCGCCCGAGGAGCGGGACGAGACCACCGAGCCGGCGCCCGACGAGCGACCCGACGGCCCGGCCAGCGACTACGAGGACTGGGTGAGCGAGCAGCGCGCGCCCTCGCTGCTGGACCCCGGCGAGCGGGCGAACCCGGGCGACCGCGGCTTCGAGTTCGACCAGGTCGAGACCGGCAACATCGAGACCAACGTCGACATCGTCGGCGGCTACCGGCTGAACACCTACGCGTGGAATTTCGCGCCCTGGATCCGTCGCTTCGCCAACGATCTGCAGCGCTCCTGGATCCCGCCGTACGCCTACCGCCTCGGCCTGATCGACGGGCGCACCGAGGTCCGGGTCGTGGTCGAGCGCGACGGCCGGCCCTCGCGCATGGACGTGCTCTCGAGCGAGGGCCACGAGTCGCTGCACACCGCGAGCGTCTCGGCGCTCAAGGCGTGCGCGCCATATCTTCCGTTGCCTCCGGACTTCCCGGAGGACAAACTCGTCATCGTCTTCACCCTGATCTATCCCGAGTGGCGACGCTAGCGACCGACCCCACCGCCTCGCCGATTCCTGGAAGGACGTGACCGTTCATGTGGGACCTGATCCTCGCCGGCCGTTACGTGATGATCCCCATCGCCCTGTGCTCGCTGGTGGGCCTGGCGGTGTTCCTCGAGCGGCTGTGGGTGCTGCGGCGGCGCCGCGTCGTGGTGCCGGAGATCGCCAGCGCGGTCGACACGCTCGGCGCTGCGACCGACGACTCGGTGGCCTACGCGGTCTGCCAGCGCCATCCCGGGCCGTTCGCCAACGTGGTCAAGGCGGGCCTCGACCACGCCGACGCCGAGTGGGAGATCACCCGCGACGTCCTGCAGGAGACCGGACGCCAGGAGGCCGTGCGGCTGACCAGGAACCTGCGCGTCCTGGAGACGGTGGCCGCGGTCGCCCCGCTGCTCGGGCTGCTGGGCACGGTGGTCGGCATGATCCGCGTCTTCGCCGGCATCAGCCAGGTGGGCCTCGGCAACCCCGAGCAGCTCTCCAGCGGTATCTCCGAGGCCATGGTCACCACGGCGGCCGGGCTGATCGTGGGCATCCCGTCGCTGGTGGCGCACAACTGGCTCGAGAGCCGCGCGCTGGGCATCGTCTTCGAGATCGAGGTCTATGCCACGCGCCTGCTGGACACGCTGCGCAACCGGCGGGCACGGGCCATGGCGGAGGGGCGCTGAGATGCAGTTCGTGACCGAGCGCAAGGGCCGGGGCACGGTCATCAACGTGACCTCGCTGATCGATGTCATGTTCCTGCTCTTGATCTTTTTCATGGTCTCGAGCACCTTCAAGCTCCAGCCGGCCATCGAGCTGAACCTGCCGCGGTCGGAGTCGGCCGAGGCGGCGGCGACCTCGCCGACCGTGGTGTACCTGACGCGCGAGGGCGAGCTGTACCTGAACGACGAGCGCGTCGACCGCGACCAGCTGCGCCAGGGGCTGCGCGAGCGCCTGGCCCGCACCGACGAGGATCGCGTCGTGCTGCGCGCCGACGAGGGCGCCGAGCACGGGGCCGTGGTCTCGCTCATAGACCTGATCAAGGGCACGGGCTACCGGCGGGTGAGCCTGGCCGCCAAGCCGGGCGGGTCGTGATCGTCCGCCGCCGGCGACGAGCACGCGGAACCATGACCGCGCCCCGGGGTATGCAGCGGGCAGAGGCCGCCGTGGGCCCCGCACGGATGCGGCCTGACCTTCGGACGTTCCTGGAACGGAGACCGCACCGATGATCGAACGACCGTCCCGCCGCCACCGCGGCCCGGCGCTCGCCACCGCCCTCGTGCTCGTCGCGCTGGCCCTGCTGGCCAGCTGCACCAGCGACGAGTCCAACCCCGTCGGCGTGGGCCTGGGCACCGCCAGCCTCGACACGCTCCTGCAGGAGTTCGAGCTCGACTCGCTCGTGCACCTCGGCCGGCTCGACATCGAGAACCCGGTGCAGCCGCTGGACGAGGCCGACGTGCTCTACCTCGGCGAGCGCCTCGGCGATGCCTCGTCGATCCTGGCCAACTTCGACTTCGGCGACATCGCGACCTACCAGTACACCATCGGCGACTCGGTGGTGGCCGATCTCGACTTCGCCCTGGTGGCCGAGCTGCTCGAGGCCGCCGCGCCCGTCGACGAGATCGACCTGCTGCTGCAGACGGCGGAGTGGTACAAGGCGGGCCACGGGCCGATGGGCGACGAGGAGACCCAGCGCCCCTGGCCGGAGATCGTCAAGGACTTCGACGTGCACCGGCTGACCGCACCCCACGACACCCTCACGTATCCGGGCGCCGAGCCGGCGTACGAGGGCGCCGACCTCGCCAGCGGCGCGGGCGATCAGCCGCTGGACGGCCTGGTCGAGCTGCGCCTGACGGCCGAGACGGTGCTGGGCTGGGTCGACGCGCGCGAGGAGCTGGGGGTGATCATCCGCGAGCCGGCCACCTCGCCGGATCGCGAGCTCGCCGGTTTCGTCAGCCGGGAGAGCGCGAACATCCAGGATTCGCTGCTCGAGCAGAACCTCCAGGGCACCAAGCTCGGGCCCACGATCCGCATCGAGCTGCGCTCGGACGAGTTCCTGTTCGTCAGCCCCACGGCCGACGTCTCCACCTGGCACGCGCTGGCCGACCTGCCCACCGGCACGGACCAGGACATCGTCCTGAGGAGCCATCTGATCAGCTCGGTGCTGCTGCGCTTCGACCTCGAGGCGCTGCCGGAGCGCGTGCGGATCAACCGGGCGAACCTCGTCCTGCACGTCGACACCGCCCGCACCTACGGGCCGAGCACGCGCCTGGAGCTGAGCGAGCTGCCGACCGAGCTGGCGCCCAGCGGCACGCGCACGCGGGTGATCGACGATGACGTCGAGATCGAGTCCGAGTTCCTCAGCAACGGCATCCTCGACCCCGAGCACCTGACCGACCACACGGTCCGCCTGGCCCTGACGACGACGGTCCAGCGCTTCATCAACGGCCTGCCCGACTACGAGGTCGGCTACCTCCTCGGCTACTCCGATCGCTCGTTCCCCGGCACCATCACCGTGGTCGATCAGGACGGCGTGGCCCAGAACCAGGTCAACACCGGCAGCCTGTCGCCGCGCACGTTCATGCAGCGCTGGACGTTCCACGGAACGGACGCGCCGCCCGAGCTGCGACCCAGGCTCGAGGTGCTGTACACGCGCATCGACGAGCTGACCGACGGGGAGGCGCGCTGATGCGGATCGTGACGCTCGTCGTAGCGGCCGCGCTGGCGGCCACGGTGGCCGGCGCGCAGACGCCGTTCAGCCTGCAGAGCCTGGGCCAGAACGTCGACAACGGCACCGCGCGCGACCTCGGACGCGGGGGCTGGGGGATGGCCGATCGCGACAGCATCGCGCCCGGCTCGCTCAACGCGGCGGCGATCGCCGAGCTGCGGCACGCGCAGCTCCTGTTCAGCGGCTTCGCGCTGCGCACGGCCGACACCGGCCCGGATCAGGACCGCCTCACCATGCGCACGGTCCTGCCGACGGTGCGGCTGTCGGTGCCGCTGCGCGAGGGGCGGCTGGGCATGTTCGCCGGGTTCGACGTCAAGCGCGCCTTCTCCTACGAGAGCTTCGAGAGCAACCTCGAGTTCGACGTCTTCGACGAGCCGGTCGAGGGCAACGAGACCTACACCCGCTCGGGCAATCTCTACGAGATCCCCGTCGGCCTGGCCTGGCGGCCGCACGACGACCTGTTCCTCGGCGCGGCGTTCCTGCTACAACGCGGTCCGGTCGAGGACCGCATCGTGCAGTTCTTCGACGACGCGCTGACCAATGACTACACGCAGCGGCTGGAGTTCGAGGGCGAGACGATGGAGCTCTCGATGCTCTGGGACATCCCCGGGCCGCTGAGCATCGGTGCGAGCGTCACGCCCAGCTACGACCTCGACGTCGACCGCACCGTCTCCATCGAGGGCGTCTCCGGCGAGGTCGAGTCGACCGCGACCGTGTCCATGCCCACGGAGTACCGCGCCGGCTTCCTGTTCGAGCTCGGCCGGCACTGGCGCCTCGGGGCCGACGGCGCCTACGCCGCCTTCGGCGAGATGGGCCAGCAGGACCTCTTCACCCCGGCCCCGCGGGACGAGTGGTCGTTCGCCGTGGGGCTGGAACGCAAGCTGGTCCGCGAGACCAGGGGGCGCGGCTACGACATGCCCCTGCGCGTGGGCTTCCAGTGGCGGCGCTGGGCCTACCAGGTCGGCGGCTCGCCGGTCGAGGAGCGCGCGGTGAGCATCGGGACCGGCGTGCCGTTCCGGAACTGGCTCGGGGCCATCGACGCCTCGCTGAGCTACGTCTGGATCGGTTCGCTGGCCGACAACGGATACGAGAGCGAGGCGCTGCGGCTGGGGCTTTCCATCAGTGGCCTGGAGCGGTTAGTATTCTAGGATGTCCGGCTTGCGAGCCCACCACCCGAGCGCGAAGGACGGGATCATCGTGCGACGAGCGACACCCCTGCTGATCACCGGTCTGGCGACGCTGCTGCTGCTGGTCTCCTGCAGCGAGGAGCTGCCCCAGAGCGAGCTCGACCGCTTCATCTCGCAGATCGAGGCCATGCCGCGCGAGGCGGCCATCGACACCCTGCACCAGCTGGCGGGGCAGGCCGGGCAGGATCAGGCCTTCGCGCAGTACCAGCTCGGGAACATCCACTACTCGGCGGCGGTCGATTCGGCACGCATGCGCGGCTGGAACGACGAGTACGCCAAGGCGTTCCTGGACTCGGCGCAGCACTGGTTCGAGGCGGCGGTGGCGACCGACTCGACCTTCGTCGAGGCCTACGTCAATCTCGGCGCCCTGTGGGACGACCGCGCCGACATGATGGCCGTCCGCCGCCAGCGCGAGGAGCGCATCGCCACCGCGCGCGAGATGTACGAGCGCGCCCTGGCCCTGCGACCGCACGACGAGAAGGCCCGCTGCAACCTGGGCTCGCTCTACAAGCGCCGCAACGACTTCGAGCGGGCGATGCAGGAGTACATGACCGTCCTGGAGCACGACCCCCGCAGCGCGCTCGCGCACTACAACCTGGCCATCCTCTTCGCCACGCAGAAGATCTACCGCGAGGCCATCACCGAGTTCGAGCTGGCCGTCAAGTACGACCCCGAGGGCGACATCGGCGAACGGTCCCGCGAGAACATCGAGATCATCCGCGACCTGCTCGAATCGCAGGAGGCGGAGGCGCGCAAGCCCAGCTGATCGCGGCCCGGGCCGTTCCCGGGAGCCGCACGCCACCAGCGAGGAGCGCGGGGCGATGAGCTTTCCCCTCCGGATCACGGACGCGCTGCGCCGGGCCGTCGAGCCCGGCGCCTCCGTCCTGCTCGGCATCAGCGGCGGCGTGGACAGCGCGGTCAGCCTCGCCGTGCTCCAGGAGCTGGGCTGCGAGGTCCACACGGTCACCTTCAAGAACTTCTGCTACGCCGAGCAGGAGGCCAGCGAGAAGGCCTGCTGCAGCGTCGAGGCCATCCAGGACGCACGGGCGCTCGCGGTCGACCGTGGCGCGAGCCACGCCGTGCGGGACGTCGCGCCGGCCTTCGCCGCGCAGGTCATCCAGCCGTTCGTCGACGACTACGCCGCCGCCCGCACGCCCAATCCCTGCCTCGGCTGCAACAGCCTGGTACGCTTCCCCGAGCTGGTGCGCCTGGCCGACCAGCTGGGCTGCGACCTCGTGGCGACCGGGCACTACGCGCGCACGATCGCCGCCGCCGACGGCTCGGTCTGGCTGCACCGCGGTGTCGACCCGGACAAGGACCAGTCGTACTTCCTCTCGCACGTCGAGCCGGAGGTGTGGTCGCGGGTGGTCTTTCCGCTGGGCTGGTCGCGCAAGCCGGAGGTGCGCGAGGCGGCGCGCCAGCTCGGCTTCACGGTGGCGGACCGGCCGGAGAGCCAGGAGATCTGCTTCGTACCCGACGGCGACCGGTCGTTCCTCTTCCCCAACGGATCGATGGGGGCGCCGGGGCCCATCGTGGACACGGCCGGCCGGCACCTCGGCGAGCACCGCGGGCTCGGCCATTACACCGTCGGCCAGCGGCGCGGCCTGGGCATCGCCCATACCGAGCCGCTCTACGTGGTCGCCCTCGTACCGGCCCACAACCGCCTGGTGGTGGGGACCCGAGAGGAGACGGCCGTCCGGCGGCTGGCGTGCGACGGCTACCGGCCGCACGATCCGCGGTACGCCGACGGTGGCGAACCGGCCGGCGGCGCGGTGGTGGCCGCCCAGGTGCGGCATCGCCACCGGGGTGCCCGGGTGGCGGCCTGGCGCCGCCTGGGCGACCGTTTGCATGTGGACTTGGTCGAGCCGGTGCACGGCGTGGCGCCGGGCCAGGGACTGACGCTGTACGAGGACGACCGCGTGGTGGCCTGCGGCCGCCTGGTGGCGTCCTCCGCGGTGGGGGACACCGAGCGAGGAGAAGCCTGATGGCGCGGCGACGAGCACGATGGATCGGAGGCATCGCGGGAGGCCTGGTGCTGCTGGTGGTCCTGGCGGCGGTGCTGCTGCCGCTGCTGGTGCCGCGCGAGAAGCTCCGGACCATGGCCGAGGAGCGGGCGCGGGAGATGACCGGCGGCGAGGTCTCGCTCGGCGAGCTGTCGCTCTCGGTGTTCCCGCGGCTCAAGCTGGTCCTCGGCGAGAGCGAGATCCGGGTCGACCGCGAGGGCCTGCGTTCGGCGGGCCAGCAGCCGGGCCCCCTGCTCGCGGCCGAGGCCACGCTCGAGAAGCTCGAGGTCGACCTCGCCCTGCTGCCGCTGCTGCGCCAGCAGTTCGAGTTCGGCGAGGTGCGTCTGATCCGGCCGCGCGCCAGCGTGACCACCGAACCGCCGGCCGCGGCGCCCGACGACACCGTGTCCGCCCCGTCGGGGCCGGGCCAGCCGTCCGGCTCCGGCGGTGGCGCCGGCGTGGGCCTGGCCCTCGCCGCGGTCGAGGTCCGCGACGGCGAGCTGACCTGGACCGAGGAGGGGACCGGCCGCCGCGTGACCGTCCTGGGCTGGCAGCAGGACATGGCCGCCCCGAGCCTCGGCGCGCTGATGCAACGTCTGCAGCGGCTCGGCGGCATGGAGCTGCCGCCGGACGATCACGGGGGCGCGGCGTCCCTCGAGCTGGAGACCACGGTCGCCTCGGTCACGCTGACGGGGTTCTCGGAGACCGCGATCCCCCCGCTGCAGGACCTGCGCCTGCGCGGCTCGCTGGCGGTGCCGGCGGCGGCCGACCGGGCCGACGTCGCCATCGCCGAGCTGGCGATCGGCGAGTTCGGGCTGACCGCGGACGTGGTCTGGACGCGAGACCGGGTAGAGGTCGCCGCGCTCGAGCTGACCGGCGCCGAGGCGGTGACCATGTCCGGCCGGGCCGCCGTGACGCTGCCGCCGGCGCGAGGCCCGCTCACCATCGATCTCGACGGCCGGGCCGACCTGTCCGGCGTGCTCGCGCTGGCCGCTCCGTGGATGCCGGCGGGAGAGGCGGGGGCCAGGCCCTTGCCCGAGCTCTCCGGGACCACGGAACTGGAGCTGACGGTCGACCTGGCCGGGGCGCCCGTCCTCTCGGACGCCGCGGCCTGGCAAGAGGCGTGGGACGCGGGCCTCGACGGGCATGCCGAGGCGCGCGTGATGGGCGGCCCGCTCCGGATCGAGGCCGCGCAGCTCGACCAGCCCGTCGACGTGGCGTCGGTCACCCTGGTCAGCGACCTGACCTCCTCGCGTGGACGCACGCGCGCCCGGCTGCAGGGACTGGAGCACCCGGCCGCGCGCGGCGACGCGAGCATCGAGCTGACGCTGCCCCCGGCGGCCGGACCGCTGATGGTCGAGGCGTCGCTGGCGGGCGACCTCGCCCGGGTGATGACCACGGCCCAGGCGGTGATGCCGCCCCGTGCACCCGAGGCCGCGCCCATGCCCGAGGTGCAGGGCCAGTTCACCGCCTCGTTCGGCGCCGACCTGGCGACCGCCCCGAGCCTCGCCGACACCGCGGCCTGGCAGGCCGCGTGGCGGGACGGGCTCGACGGCACGGTCTCCCTCGCCGCGCAGGCGACCAAGCTCCGGCTCGTGGTGCCGCAGCTGGGCGAGCCGCTCACCGTCGCCCGCGTCGACCTGACCAGCGACCTGCGGTCGCCGCGCGGACGCTCGAAGCTGACGGCGACGACGATCCGCCATCCCATCCTGGGGGGCGACGGGACCGTGACCGTGATCCCCGAGGCGGCCGGCGGGGCGACCGACGTCACCCTCGAGCTCGATCGCCTCGATCTCGACGCCCTCGCCGAGATCGCCAGGGCCCAGAAGGAGGGCGGATCGGAGCAGGCGCGGCGCCTGACGCTGGTGCCGACCGCGCGGGCCGATGCGTCCGCCGGGAAGCCGGCGGTCGGCGAGCTGATCCCGCCCGACCTCGCCGTCGACCTCGACGCCCGGGTCGACGAGATGCGCTTCCTGAAGGCGGCCTACACCTCGGTCGAGGCCTCGGGCACCCTTCGCGAGCGTGTGATCGAGGTGCCGAGCCTCTCGGCGCGGCTGGGGTCCGGGCGCGTCGACGGCTCGGCCACGATCGACTACGCGTCCGACCCCTATGGCCGGGCCACCTGGCAGGCGAACGTGCAGGACGCGCCGGCCAGCGCGCTGCTGTCGCCCTACGCGCCGGATCTGGCGGCGATCTGGACGGGGGCGCTGCGGGCCGACCTCACCGGATCCTGCGATCTCTCCGACCCCGAGGCGATCCGCAACTCGCTCACCCTCGAGGGCGACGTCGCCGGCACCGACGGGCGGATCGACCTGCGCGATTCCCTCGGCGGCATCTCCCAGTACCTCGGCTCGCGCCAGGATCTGCTGCGCGTGGTCTACGACGGCGTGGATCAGCACCTGAAGATCCGCGACGGCAAGGCCCACATCGAGGGCCTCCGGGTCCAGGGCAAGGAGACCGACTGGACCGGCGAGGGCTGGATCAGCCTCGATGGCCGCATCGACATGGGTCTGCACGTGAAGCTGCCCGCCGGCTTCACGCCGGATCTGGGGGACCTGAGCTTCGTGGCCGAGGGTCTGCGTGACGAGGACGGCCGCATCGGTCTGGACCTGCGCCTGACCGGCCCGAGCGCGAAGCCGAAGGTCTCGCTGGACCTCGATCCGGCCGAGATGTTGCAGAAGGAAGGCCTGCGCGAGAGCCTGGAAGAGGAGGTCAAGAAGGGCCTCGGCGGCTTGCTTGACAGACTGGGGGGCAAGTAGTATCGTGCCCGTTCGCCGTGCGGGGACCTTCGCGCCACGAACGGCCCGAAACAACGAGATCTTCCCGGCTGGGCGGGCAGACGATGGTAGGCCAGGCGGGCAGGCCGGGCCCGGAGCGAGAACTTCCGGAGGGCTAGCCTAACTGGTAAGGCAGCGGTCTTGAAAACCGCCGGGTGAGAGCCCTTGGGGGTTCGAGTCCCCCGCCCTCCGCCAAGATTCCCGGAGAGGTGGCCGAGTGGCTGAAGGCGCACGCCTGCTAAGCGTGTGTGGGGAAACTCACCGAGGGTTCGAATCCCTCCCTCTCCGCCAGATACATTCGAATACGGTGCGCCCATAGCTCAACTGGATAGAGCACCTGACTACGGATCAGGAGGTTGGGGGTTCGAATCCTCCTGGGCGTACCA
>WJIQ01000049.1 GCA_014730255.1 bacterium
CCGCGGAAGTACTTGCTGACCACGACGTTGGTGGCCATCTGGGTCCAGCTCGCCGGGATCTCGACGTTGTCCTGCTGGAAGAGCACCTCGCCCTTGTCGTTGGCGATGGTCGCCGACCGCAGCTCCCACTTGACCTTGTCGAACGGGTCGTGACCCGGGGCGGTGAAGCGGCGCTCGAACGTCAGGCCCCTGGGCCTGGCGTCACCGTTGGACGGCTCGACGCCCTCGTCGTCGCCGTAGAACAGGACCTGGTCGGTGTCGGTCGGCAGTGGTTGCTTCTCGAAGCGTTCCTTCATGGGTCTCGAGCTCCTTCGTCGTTGTGTCGGGCCGGCGGCACGCCTCCTGGCGGCTCCCGATCATTGGCACGACCCGTCCGTATTCCACGCGCGCAGCGATTCGTCGCCGCATCGGATGTTTTGAGGATTCGTCTATCGGTCGACCTAGGCGATCAATTTCGTCGTGTTCCCCAATATATAGGGTTCATGTGCCAGTTCGCACACATTCCCTTGGGGCGACCGCCATGATCGGGGTGACGGGGATCAGGGACAAGGTTAAATTCGCGAGCGGCTGGAGACATTACGCGATATCTGTACGGCCGGCGCTCTTAATGCGCCCGTAACGGACACTTAACCGGATCGTGAGCGATCGGAAAAAAATTCGAGCGACCGGCCGACGCGGCCTCGCCGAACTTTCCGAGACGCGAGCCCCCATCTTCGGACCCCTCGCCCACATCTCCTCAGAATATTTCAAGACAAACACTTACGGGCGCA
Organism: bacterium; assembly: GCA_014730255.1. Classification (GTDB taxonomy): domain Bacteria; phylum Krumholzibacteriota; class Krumholzibacteriia; order LZORAL124-64-63; family LZORAL124-64-63; genus Glo-17. The sequence continues at coordinate 771 of WJIQ01000049.1, forward strand.
GCGACCGGATCACGAAATGTCCATCATCCATCCCGCCGGCCACCGTGCGCGGCAAGGACCTCGTCGACGATCGCCCGCACCTGGTCCCGGCCCCGGCGGAACGCCGCCCGCACCTCGTCGGGCGTCCCCTCGGCCCCCATCGGGTCGTCGATGGGGCGCTTCCAGTGGCGCGCCGGGTCGGCCAGCTCCGGCAGGTAGCGCCCGGCCTCGCGACCGAGGGTGACCACCAGATCGAACCGGTCGAGGTCGACCTCGTCGATGGACTGCGGGCTCTGGCCGGCCATGTCCAGACCGACCTCCTCCATGACCGCGCGCGTGCGCGCGCTGATGGGGTAGGTCAGCAGGCCGGCGCTGGCGACCTCCCATCCGGTCGGGAAGAGCCGTCGCGCCCAGGCCTCGGCCATCTGGGAGCGGCAGGAGTTGGCCGTGCACACGAAGAGCACCCGCATCAGTTCACCCCGAGCAACGACAGCAGGCCCTCGAGGTCGGCCAGCGCCTGCGCGGTGCGCTCGTCGGCCGCGTCGAGGGTCAGGCCGGCCGCCTGCGCCGCGAGTTCGCACGCCTGCTCGCCGACGCCCGGCGCGCCACCGTGCTGGCCGGCGCGCGACGCCAGCAGATCGGCCGCCAGGACCAGCGACGTCGTCGAACCCGCGGGCGCGGGCCGGTGGTGGTTGCCGATCACGGCGACCAGCTCGGACGGGAAGTTCCAGGCGCCGCCCAGCACCGCGCCGGCCTCGGCATGGTCGCAGCCGAGCAGATCGCGCTCGGCCAGCACGAGGCCCGAGTAGTCGGGTTCGGGCGGGAGCTGCCGCAACGATTCGCGGAGCGGCCGATCGAGCAGCAGCTTGCCGATGTCGTGCACGACCCCGGCGGTGAAGACCCGGTTGCGATCGGTCGGGGTCATGCCGTCCGGACCGAGGCGCGCGCCGACCAGCCCGACGGCCAGCGCGTGCCGCCAGAGCTGGCCGCGCGGCAGGCGGTAGCCGGTGACCGGCGCCTGCAGCAGGCGCCCCATGCTGCTGGCGAACGCCAGGGTGAGCACGGTCTGGTTGCCGAGCCGGATGAGCGCCTCGCGCACGGTGGCCACCTCGCCGCGCAGGCCGTAGTACGCCGAGTTGCAGAGCTTGAGCACGTTGGCCGTGAGCGCCGGGTCGGTCTCGATCACGCCGACGACGTCGACGATCGGCACGTCCGGATCCTCGAGCAACGTGAGCAGGCGTGCGCTCGTCGCCGGCATGGCGGCGAGCTCGGGCGTGGTGGCGATGAGCCGTTCGAGGTCCAGGGCCATGACGCAGCTCCCGACGGTTGATGCGGAGTCGACTTGCCGCGTATCTTGCCACACGCCGTGGCCGCCGCCAACCGACGAACGACCCGACACCGATGGACCGACCGATGCCAGCATCCCCCGCGCGCCGCCGGACCCCGGCGGCGATCGCCATCGTCCTCGTCAACCTGGCCGCCGTGCTCGCGGCGTCCCGCTGGCGCCTGGCGCCGGCCGAGTGGCCGGTGGCCTGGCCCGGCCCCGGAGCCGGGCTCCACGCCGCACCCGGGTTCTGGGTCGTCGTCGCCGTGGCCGCCGTGACCGCGCTGGCGGCCTGGTGGCGCGCCGACCGCGCGCGGCGGCCCGCGCTGCTGGTCGTCCTGCTCTGGCCCGCGGTGGCCGTCGCGCTGGCCTGGATCGTGGTCCCCACCCACGGAGCTCCGGATCGGCCGACGCTCGTGGCCATGGTGGCCGTGCTGCTCGCCGTGGTCTGGCTCTGGCGCCGTCGCGCCGGCCGGACGCCGGCGTCGGCGCGGCGCTGGCACGAGGGCCGTGCCTGGCGCGCCGGGCACGCCGCGGTGATCACAGCGGGCGTGACGGCCGGCATCCTGACCGGCGGCTTCACCGACGCCCGCGCCATCGCCATCTCCGTCGTGTTCTACCCGTTCTACGGACTGGTCCAGCTCGGCCTGCTGCTGGCGCTGACGTGGCCCGATCTGCAGCGTGCGACCGGCGATGGCCGCCGGGCAGCCGTGGTCACGGCCGCCGCCGTGTTCGCCCTCGTGCACTGGCCGAACCCGCTGGTGATGGCCCTGACGGGCGCTGGCATGCTCTTCTGGGCGCGCGAGTATGCCCGCGGCCGGCCGCTCTGGGCCCTGGCGCTGTCCATGGGCCTGCTGGCCACCCTCGCCGCCCAGGGCCTGCCCGACGAGGTGACCCACCACATGCGGGTCGGGCCGGGCGAGGTCCGGGCGCGGTCGATCCCGCGGCTGGCCCGGGAGGCGGGCCGCGCGACGGGCGAGGTCGCGACCCCGGAGGGCGCGGTGGCCATGCTCGCCCGCCTGTATCCGGACGTGGTCGGGCGCGCGCCGGCGTCCGGGGAGCTCGACCGCTGGCGGGCGTTGATCACCCACGAGCGGCGCTGCTTCCTGGCCTGGGAGTTCCTGACCAGCGACGAGGCCCGGCGGCGGCGCGACCAGGCGCCGCCCGCCATGTCGGGCGAGCTCCACTGGACCGAGTTGTCGGCACCCTGGCCGGCGCGGATCCGCGACCACGCGCGGGCTGGCCGCGACCTCGCGTGGCCGGCGTACGTCGCGACCTGCTACCGCGACCTGCTGGGTCGCGAGCCGACCGCGGCCGAGCTCGCGATGTGGCCGATCGACCTCGGCGTGCACCAGGGCGAGCGGCTCGTGCGCGCGCTCCTCGAGCACCGTGGCGAGCTGGCCGACGCCCCCCTGGACACGCTGGCGAGCGAGGACCTCGAGTTCTGGCGGTGAGCGCGGCCGGTCAGCCGCCGTAGACGCGGTGGGAGACGAAGGTCCAGTCGCCGCTGCGGATCGTCACGCCCGGGACGGTGAGCGTGCCCAGCGAGCGGCCGCTCGTGTCCACGAGCTCGAGGTCGAGGTCGTGCACGCCGACCGGAAGGCGCAGCCGCAGGAGCTGGATCTGATCGGGCAGCGTGAGCCAGGAGCGGGTGTCGGCCACCTCGGAGGCGACGTTGAAGACGTTCATCAGCAATCCGAACCCCTCGCCCTGGTCGTTGGCCGTCTTGTAGCCCAGGTACTTGGCCAGCCCCCGCAGGACGGTCCTGAACATCACCATGCCGGCCTCCGCCTCGGCGGTGATGCGTGCCAGCTCCGACGGGTGATGGGCCCGGACCGAGCGCACCGCGCGGCCCTCGTGGTCGCGCACGATCACGCGCCGCGTGGGCGATGCGGACTCCGGGATCGTCGGCAAGGCGACGGTCAGCCAGTAGGCGATCTTGACGTCCCTGGCCCGGACCACGCCGTCGCGATGCCGGCGACTGATCGCCCAGGCCCACTCGTCGCGGTCGTCGTAGCTGTCGGATGCGAAGATCGGCAGGTTGATCCTGGTCTGGCCCTTGGCCGCGACCCAGCCGTTCTCGAGCAGCAGCACCAGCTCGCCGTGCTCGGCGAGGTCCGCCGGCCCCGGCAGCGCCTCGGCCGCGGCGAAGACGTCCGGACAGGCCCGGCGGACCTGCTCCAGCTCGGTCTGGAAGCCCAGCCGGCGGCTCACCCGCTCGAGGTCGCGGCCGAGCCATGGCGGGATCTCCACGCCCACCAGCGAGGCCACGTCCTGGTAGGCCGTCGCCGCGTTCCGGTAGGCGATGAAGGCGTCGTTCAGCTCCCCGTCCCAGTCGTAGAGCATGCCCGAGAAGTAGAGCATGAACGGGTCGTTCTTCGTGCGCTCGAGCGCGTCCGTATCGCCGCGCTCGATGCCCTGGATGGTCGCATCGACGTAATCGCGCAGCAGGAGGCTCGTCTTGCGCGCCTCGACCATCGCGGCGTCGCGCTCGCCGAGCGACAGGTAGTTGAGCGACCGGTAGTACGGCACCATCACCATCTCGAACGGCCGCGCCCGGTAGGACCGGGCCATGTCGTTGGTGAAGAGCGAGATCGCGCCCTCGCTGAGGCTGGTGCCGTACAGCTCGTCCGCCAGCCGCTCG
>WJIQ01000266.1 GCA_014730255.1 bacterium
GCTGTACGCGGGGCTGGCCCTGCTCTGCCTCGGCAACGGGCTGTTCAAACCGAACATCTCGGCGATGGTGGGCAACCTCTACGAGCCCGGCGACCCGCGCCGCGACGCCGGCTTCAACATCTTCTACATGGGCATCAACATCGGGGCCGCCGCGTCGGCGCTGCTCTCGGCGCCGCTGCGCAACCTCTTCAGCTTCAACATGGCGTTCATCGCGGCGGGCGTGGGCCTGCTGATCGGCGTCACCATCCTCACGATCAACTGGAAGAAGCTGGCCAGGGCCGACCGACGGTCCGAGCCCGACCCCGAGGACATCACCTTCGGACAGGTCATGCTGCGCATCATCGCGCCGGCGGCCCTCTGCGGCATCCTCGGCTACTTCATCGGCGAACGCTGGCCGTTCGTGCAGGAGACCATCGGGTCGATCACGTTCGCCTTCCTGGCGGGCATGCTGCCCATCATGGGCTACTTCCTGACGCTGTGGATCAAGGCCAAGCCGGAGGAAAAGCCCGGCTTCGGCGCCCTGATCCCGGTGTTCATCGCCGGCGGCACCTTCTTCATGATCCTGCACCTGTCGGGCGGTCTGATGACCATCTACGCGGAGTACGACACCGACCGTAACGTGCCCGCCCTGGCCATCGGGCCCTACAGCCAGCAGGCCATGCCCAGCTACTTCGAGAACGCGGAGCAGGGCACCCCGCGGCCCGACGAGCGCACCCTCGTCGAGACCTCCCCCGACGTCGAGGCCATGTTCGGGGCGCGCCGCGTGAGCGAGAGCGCCGCCGAGCAGGTCACCGGCGCGAAGGAGGTCACGCTGCTGCCGCCGGACGCGGGCGCGGTCGATGCGCAGTGGGGGTTCCTGGTCTGCGAGATCTTCCCCGACGAGAACATCGAGGTCTCCACCGTCACCGACGCTCACGGCGTGGAGCAGACCATCGTCCAGGTGGTGCCGGAGACGGCCGATCCGCTGCGCGAGGGCGTCTTCATGACGACGGTCGCGAACGAGCGGGTTCCCGCCCTGCTGGTGAGCTCCGAAACCCATGCCGCGGTGTACCAGCAGGCCGGCGAGGAGCGGCTCGAGCCCGGCAACTTCCTGGGGCTCGTGAACGCCGAGATGATCACGGCCCTCTTCAACCCGGTGTTCGTGGTGCTGCTCACGCCGGTGGTGGTGTGGGTGTTCGGCCGGCTCGCGGCGCGCGGCATGCCGGTGTCCACCGCCCGCAAGATCTTCATCGGCATGGTGCTCACCACCGTCGCGCTGCTGATCATGACCTGGTCGGCCAAGGTGGGAGGCAACGGCGCCGTCAAGGTCTCGGCGATGTGGCTGATCGTCTACTACCTGGTGATCACCTACGGTGAGCTGTGCCTGTCGCCGATGGGCCTGAGTCTGGTGACGAAGCTGTCGCCCAAGCGCTACGTGGGCCTGATGATGGGCGGCTGGTTCTTGGCGACCGCGGTCGGCAACAAGCTGTCCGGGTTCATCAGCGGCCTCGAGCCGACGGTGACCATGTTCTTCGTGCTGGCCATGGCCACGCTCGCGGTGGCGCTGTTCATTTTGGTCCTGTTGCCCAAGCTGGATCGCGCCATCAAGCAGTACGGCGGCTAGCTTCCGGGGGGCGGGGCGCCCCTCCGATCGGCGAACTCCGCAGCGCCGAAGGCGCGAGGACCTCACCGGGCGCGCCGGCACCCCCATCCCCTGCTGGCCTAGCCTCCGTATTGCTTGATCGCCCGATCAAGCTTCGGCAGCAGCACCAGGATGAAGATCGCCACCGCGAGCGTGGCCATCGCCAGCACGAAGAACATCATCGCCGTCGGCGCGAGTCCGCTGATGAAGCCGGACAGCTTGTTGCCGACCGCGGTCGCCAGGAACCAGCCACCCATCATCAGGCCCACGTACCGCTTGGGCGAGAGCTTGGTCACCAGCGAGAGGCCCATCGGCGAGAGGCACAGCTCGCCGTAGGTGATCACCAGGTAGTAGACGATCAGCCACATCGCCGAGACCTTGACGGCGCCGTCACCTCCGACCCGCGCCGACCAGACCATGATCAGCAGGGCGATCGTGGTCAGGATCATGCCGATGAAGATCTTGCGCGCCGTCGAGACCGGCATGCCGCGCGCGGCGAGACGTCCGAACACCCAGACGACCACCGGCGTCAGCAGCACCACGAACACCGGGTTGAACAGCGCGGTGATCATCTCGGCATTGACCAGGCCCAGGAACTTGCCCGGCTCCAGGCGCTCGTCGCCGGCCTGCTCGTAGACCGCCACGCGCGTCTCGTCGCTGACGAGCAGGGCGGGCACCTGTTGCCCGTCGGCCCGCGTCAGGAAGATGCCCTCGCGCAGCGGATCCTCCGTCTCGGGCACCTGGACCGTGGTCACGGGCACGCCGTGCGCGTCGGTGACGGTCTCGACCGAGACCGCCGCGTCGGGGAACACCTCGCTCACCAGGAAGCCCCAGCCGGCCTCGACCTCCGCCGCGTCGGGCGAGACGAAGGACACCTCTGGCGAGGCCGTCACCTGCTCGACCGCGCTCGCGCTCACGCGTCGCGCGCCGAACATCGCCTCGACGTCGGGCGAGGTCACCACCAGCATCTCCTCGTCCGGTCGCGGGGTGCTCTCGTCCGCGTTGTGGAAGTAGCCGGGCATCGCCTGCTGGCTGTAGGGCCCGATGGCGAGCGCCGGCACGTTGCGATCGGTGTCGTGCTCGGCGTAGATCGTCATCAACCCGCCCGACAGGTGCAGGATCATGAAGAACGTCCCGCCGGCGATGAACACGGGGATCAGCGCGCCGAAGCCGGGCTTCTCCTCGGGCTTGGCCTTCGCCCAGAGCGTGACGAAGTAGCCCATGATCGGCAGCATGCCCATCAGGAAGGCGAAGGTGATCGAGCCGATCGTCTCCTGCACGAAGGTCAGACGCTCGCCCACGAAGTATCCGAGTGCACCGACCACGGCCGCCGGCAAGATGATGCGCAGCATGACCTGGCCGAAGGTGATGTCCTCGGGATCGGGCTCGGACCGCCTGTCGGCCGCCGCGAGCTTCTTCCAGTTGATCGTCAGGATCGTCACGCCGATCAACAGGCCCACGCCCGCGGCGATGAAGGCCATGTTGAAGCTGAAGAGATTGCGCAGCGGCGCCGAGAGCAGCGCCGAGGCCGCCGCACCGATGTTGATGCCCATGTAGAAGATGTTGAAGCCGGCGTCGCGGCGCGGGTCGCCCGGCTCGTAGAGGTTGCCCACCATGGCCGAGATGTTGGGCTTGAACAGGCCGTTGCCCAGGCAGAGCAGCGCCAGTCCGCCGTACAGCGTCGAGACGCTGCGGACACCCAGCAGGAAGAAGCCGACGGCCATCAGCACGCCACCCATGAAGACCGAGCGGCGGAAGCCGAGGAACCGGTCGGCGATCATGCCGCCCAGGAAGGGCGTGAAGTAGACGAACGCCATGTACGTGCCGTAGATCTCGGTCGCCTGGCCGAGCGGCAGGCCGAGGCCGCCCCGTTCGGTGTCGGTCGTGTACAGCACCAGGATGCCGAGCATCAGATAGAACGCCAGGCGCTCCCACATCTCCGTGAAGAAGAGCGGGTAGAGTCCTGTCGGGTGTCCTTTCTTGCTCACGGTCACCTTCCTTTACGGTTTCGGGCGGATGGGGGCTACGGGAATGTGAAAACTAGCATCCACTAAGGATTCGGGGCAAGGACGCGTCCGGTCAGATCTCGGTCGCGATGCGCTCGAAGAGCGTCGCGAGATCGCCGTGCCGCGCGACGGCGAGATGGTCCAGGGGCGTCGGGTCCCGGTTGACGATCACCAGCTCGCCCCCGCTGCGCGCGGTGATCATGGGGATCGACGCCGCCGGCTGGACCAGGAGCGTCGAGCCGAGGACGAGCAGGACGTCGGCCTCGGCCGCCCAGGCGGCCGCCTGCTCCAGCGCACCCGGTGGCAGCATCTCGCCGAAGAACGTGATGTCCGGCTTGAGGACCTCGCGGCAGGTCGGACAGCGCGGCAGATCGCCGGTCCGGACGCGCTCCTGGGCCCAGGCATACCCCTGGACACGGCCGCACCCGACGCAGGTGTGGGTCGCCGGCGACCCGTGCAGCTCGACCACCGCCTCGCTGCCGGCCCGCTGGTGGAGCATGTCGATGTTCTGGGTGACGACGCCGAGCAGCTTGCCCGCCGCCTCCAGGCGCGCGCACTCCCGGTGCACCAGGCTCGGCTCGCAGCCGTCGAGCCCGTACACGAGGTCGGCGCCGTGGGCGTAGAAGAACGCCGGGTCCTGGTGGAAGACTCCGATGTCGAAGACCCGGGAGCCGTCGATCTGCCGGTAGATCCCGTCCTCGCCGCGGAAGTCGGGCAGACCGGAGAGGGTCGACACGCCCGCGCCGGTGAAGACCACCAGACGCTGGCTCTCACGCACGAGATCGAGGATGGCGTCCATCGGAACTCCTCGCGATCCAGGATTCGACGCGGGCATGGTAACGCAGCGCATCTCCGCACGATACCCCGATGACCGCGACTGGGCAGATTTTTACCGGCCCGGGGTCGCCGATGGCGTCGGCGACCGTCTCCGTCATACCCGACGATCAACGTAAGATGCTGTCGATGAATGACCTGCGATATATCGAGATTCCCCGCCCCCGGACCTGGCGTGGCATGCGCCGTGCACTGACGGACCGGAAGGACCCTCGACACGAGCATGCGAGGCGCCCGAGAGCAGCATGAGAATCAGACCAGCCATCATCGTCGGAAGCGCCGGACTGGCGGCCGTGGCTCTCCTCGTCGGAGCCCTCGGCCTCGTCGTGCAGCTCCGCTGGACCAGCGGCCCCCTGGCCGACGCCTCGCGCGGCATCGAGGGCCTGGAGCAGCGTGCCGCCCTCGACCGCGCCGTCCGCAAGACCACCGACGCCGGCGAGGCCTACTTCCGCACCCTGGACATGGCCCAGCTCGAGGTGGCCGCCTCGGGGCTGAACGCCCTGACCGAGGCGCTCGAGGCACTCGACCGCCAGGGGATCGCGATCGAGGCCGACAGCCTGCACCAGTCGGCGCTGCGTTACGGTGCGGTGCTGGCCGGCGCCCAGGACGCCGCCGTCGAGCTGCTCGACGCCGATCGGCAGGCGAAGCGCGCCGCCCTCGCCTTCCGGGCCAAGCTGCGCGTCCTGCTCATGGCGCAGGCCCAGCACCAGAAGACCGAGAACAGCCGCGATGGCCTCGACTTCTTCACGCGCACGACCACGGCCGAGCGCATCTTCGTCGCCACGCAGGCCGACCGCTGGATGCTCGAGCTGGAGCTCGCGCGGCGGGAGATCGTCGGTGCGCGCGATCCGGTGGTCCTCGACCCCGTCCGCGACCATCACGGACACATCCGCGACCTGCTGTTGCCGTGGTCGGTCAAGGGCGATGCCGAGTCCGAGCGTCTGCGCAGCTCCCTCGACGACGTCGACCGGCACGCCGAGGCCATGGCCGCGGTCAAGCAGGCCTGGTCGCAGCTGCTGGATCTGGACGGCGACGCCCGCGTGGCCGCGCGCACCCTGCGCCGGACGGCCGACACGCTCGCCACGGCCGCCCGCAGCAACCTCCGCGATCGCACCGACACCGCCCGCGAGGCCAGCCTGGCCGGCGTCCGCTGGACCATCCTCGCCCTCGTGCTCGCCCTCGCCGGGGCCGTGGCGGCCGTGCACTGGAGCGACCGCCGGATCGGCCAGCCGCTGGCGCACGTGCAACGCGAACTCGGCGACGGCGCCGCCGGCCTGACGGCGGCCGCCGAGACCGCGTGCCAGCAGCTCGACGAGCTCGCCGGCGCCCGCCACGACAGCGGCGAGGCCTGGGATCGGGCCGTCCGTCGCGCCAGCGAGTGGACCGACGAGGTCGACGGCCAGGCCGAGACCGCCGACCTGGTGCGCGCCTCCCTCGCGAAGGTGGGTCAGGGCTTCGAGGGATCCCGGCGCGCGCTGACCAGCCTCGAGGAGGCCATGCTCGGCATGCAGTCGGCCACCGAGAGCACGGACGCGCTGCTCCAGGAGATCCAGGCGATCTCGACCCAGACCAACCTGCTCGCGCTCAATGCCAGCGTCGAGGCTGCCCGGGCCGGGGAAGCCGGCAAGGGGTTCGCCGTGGTCGCCGAGCAGGTGCGGGCGCTCGCCATGCGCGCCGCCGAGTCGGTCGATTCGTCCTCCGGAGCCCTCGATCGCTCGCTCGAGGCCAACATGGCCGCCGGCGCGGCGGCCAGGACGCTCACCAGCAACCTCGAGGCCGGACGCGTCGAGCTGCAGACGCTCGAGACCGGCGTCGACCAGCTCGCCCGGGCGCAGGCATCCGGGCGCGCGCTGGCCGACGACCTGCAACGGCTCGCGCGCCAGGAGCAGGCCGCCGCCCGGCGATCCCGGCCGTCGGCCCCGGACGCCCAGGTCACGGTCCGGCTACGCGAGCAGGTCGCCCGGGTCTCGCGCGCCGTCCAGACGATCACGCGCCTGGAGGCGCCGACGACCGCGGGATCGCATGGCCCGACCGCCGGCGCGCCGGCCGGTCCGACCCGGGAGGTCCGGAGCGTCGCCGACACCGGCGAGCCGGTCGTTTCCTGACCTCGCAAAACCCAAGAATCGCTCAAGTAGGGGCCGAATCCTGTCGATCCCGGGTTCAGAAGCCGGTCTCCGAGGACCGGCCCGACGCGACACCGTCGCGACCGTACGCTCGCGCGAATGAGGTCCGACCATGGCCGACGAACAGACGACCCAGACGGCCGCCCCAGCGTCGATCGAGGTCCGCCTGAGCAGCGACAAGCTGCGCCTCCTGGTCTCGGTCCCCGATCCCCACGGCAACCTGAACCTCGCGGCCTCCCGCGTGGCGATGGAGCTGCCTCCGCTCGAGCTGGCCGATCCGCCCGACACCGAGGCGATCGCCGCGCTGCTGGGCGAGGCCTGCGCGCCGGGCGAGAACCTGGTCGAGTATCCGCTCGTGGAAGGGCAGGCGCCCGTTCCGCCCCGTGACGGCGAGCTGCAATGGCAGGACGACTACTTCGCCGAGGGCTTCGCCGTCGACGAGGAGACCGGCCAGATGGACTACTGGCAGCGGGCCGAGAACCGCTCGGTCTGCGAGGGCGATCTGCTGGCCGTGCTGCTGCTGCCGCGCGACGGCGAGCCGGGGGTCAACCTGCAGGGCAACGAGGTCCCCGTCGAGAAGCCCGGCAGCGATCGCCTGCGCGCCGGCAAGGGCGTCCGCACCGAGGAGGACGAGGACCAGATCCGCTTCTACGCCGGCATCGCCGGTCGGATCACCTTGAAGGACGGCACGGTCAGCGTCGACAACGTCTACAGCCTCAAGGGCGACGTGTCCATCTCCACGGGCAACATCCACCACGCCGGATCGGTCGTGATCAACGGGGACGTACGCGAGGGCGCCCGCATCGAGGCCGACGGCGACGTGCTCATCAAGGGGCTGGTCGAACCGGCGACGATCGTCTGCGGCGGGAACCTCGTCGTCGGCGGGGGGATCGTGGGCGACGAGGAGCACCACCTCGAGGTCGCCGGCACCGTGCAGGCCCGCTACCTGAACGAGGTGACGCTCCGCTGCGGCGGCGACGTGACGATCACCAGCCAGATCGACCACTCCCGGGTGTCCACCCTCGGCAAGGTGGTCGCACCCCGGGGCCGCGTCGCAGGTGGGCGGCTCGAGCTCTACCTCGGCGGGCAGATCGGCCAGGCCGGCGCCGCCGGCAGCTCGGGCACGGAGATCGTGCTGGGGCACCACTGGCAGCACGAGGCCCAGCGCGCCGAGCGCCACGAGCGGCTGGTCAAGCTCCAGGAGGCGCGCGAGAAGGTGGCCGACGCCATCGCCCGCGCGGTCCAGCAGGGCGCGCTCGACGACGAACGCCGCGGTACGGTCATGGCGCTCAAGGAGAAGCTGGGGCAGATCGACGGTGCGCTGCAGAGGGAGCTCGAGGCCAACCGCGAGGCCGACGATGCGATCGCCTCCGGCGCCCGCCGCGAGCTGGCCGTGATGACGACGACCTATCCCGGCGTCACCTTCCGCATCGGGTCGACCGCGACGACGAGCAACCGGCAGTACGACATGCCGCGCCTCATCGCCCTGCGTCGCGACAAGGTGCGCATCCTGCCCCTGGGCGACCTGAACCAGCCGGACTGATCCGCGTGCGTGCGGTCAGCGCTGCAGCACGAGCCGCAGGCTCGTGCGCCGCCCCTCCACCTCCAGCACCGCCAGGTAGACGCCCGACGGCTGGGCCCGTCCGGCGTGGTCGGCGCCGTCCCACGCCACACGCCCACCGCGCGGCGCGACCCCGTCGACGAGTGTCCGGATGCGCCGTCCGCGCAGGTCGACGATCTCCAGCCGGCATCGGCTGGCCGCCGGCACGGTCAGGCGCAGCTCGGTGCGAGGGTTGAACGGATTCGGCGCGGCGGTCAGCGCCAACGCCGACGGGCGCACGGGTGCGCTCAGGGCCGCATCCGCGGTGAATGCGAAGACCGCCGATCCGTCGCCCCGTGGCAGGCGCGCCAGGCGGCCGGACAGGTCGCGCGCCACCAGCTGGTACTCGACCTCGGCGCCGGCCGGCTGGGCCGGGATCGCTCCGACGAAGGAGTCGGCGTCGACGCTCGCGAGCGCAACCTCCGACCAGGCGACCTCCCCGGCCAGCCGCCAGCGAACGAGGGGCGGACCATCGAGTCCGGCCCCGCTCCGATCGTCGCACCAGGCGGCGACCGCCACCTCGGAGCCGGCCGGCTGCACCGGATCGACCGGGGCGTGCAGCAATCGCAGCATGCCGGGATCGAACAGCCCCATGGTGCGGCAGTGCAGGGCGTCGTAGTCGTACCAGCCGCCGTACGGGAAGCCGAGCACCTCGTAGCCGGGCATCGCGTCCTGGTAGGTCGCCAGCGCGGCGTGGTCGGCCTCGATACCGAACATGGGCACCAGGACCTTGCCGTTGAGGATCAGCGAGTTGGTGTAGGCGGCCGCCGAACTCCCCTCGTAGACGTCGCAGAAGATGCGGACCACCTCGTAGGGCCGTCCGTAGCAGGTCAGCGCCCCGGCGAACGCCGCGGCGACGTCGTCGCAGCAGGCAGCCTCCGGGTGCCAGGCCGGCACCTCCTTGACCAGCACCGTCTCCTCGTCCAGCAGCTTCGCGTAGCAGTCGATGTGCTGGATGCCGTGGACCTCGGGGTCGATGACGAGGCGGTAGTCGCCGATGCCCATGACCGCGGCAGCCTGCGCCCGGAACGCGTCCTCGTCGAGGTAGGGCGCGTTCTCGGCGAGCATCTGGCGCGTCGACCAGGCGATGCCCAGACCGTCGGTCATGACGTTGCCGCCGGTCAGGTACGCGGGCAACGGCGCCAGCGGCACGTCCAGGTGCGCGGCCACGACCGCGGGCAGCGCGTCATCCTCCTCGTAGCCGCGGCCCCGACGCCGGTCGCCGATCCGCATGACCGGTCCGTCCTCGCAGCCGGGGACCCACGGGTAGCCGTCGAACCAGGGGTCGGCGTAGGCGAGCTCTCCGTCTCCATCGAACACCGCCTGCGGCCCCCAGTCGCGCGTCCACATGCTCCAGAGGTCGCCGCGGATGAACTCGACCCGGCCGGGATCGATGCCGGCATCGGCGAAGGCCGACCGGGCCTGCTGCTCGGCCGCCCCCGTCTCGAC
>WJIQ01000050.1 GCA_014730255.1 bacterium
ATGGCGTGGAAGGTGCCGTTCTGCGGGATCCAGCCCCCGGCATCGGGCGGCTCGTAGACGACCAGCGGATGCGTCGCCGGCGGATCGGCGCCGGTGACCTCGTCCGAGCAGCCAGCGGCCATCAGGAGAGCCGTGAGCAGGACGGCCGGCAGGATGGCGCCGGCGGGTCGATGGCGATCGATCGGTGAGTTCAACGCAGCCCGTCCCCCGGCGGTCGGCAGCATCGTCGCAGCCCCGCCTACTTGAAGTGGATCTGCAGGACGTCCCGGTCCTGCACCGCGTAGTCCCGCCCCACCGTCCGGATCAGCCCCTTCTCGTGCAGGGCGTGGCGGCTCCCCTCGCGCAGCAGGTCCTCGAGCGCCATCACCTCGGCGCGGATGAACCCGTCCTGCATGTCGGAGTGGATCCGGCCGGCGGCCTCCGGCGCCGTGGCGCCCCGGGGCAGCTGCCAGGCCTGCAGCTTCCGGTTGGCGATGGTGTAGAAGGTGATCAGGCCCAGCAGACGATAGCTCGCGTTGATGACCAGGTGCAGCGCGTCCCCCGCGAGGCCGAGCTCCTCGAGGAACTCGGCCTGCTCGGGCGGCGACAGCTCGGAGATCTCCTCCTCGATCTCCACCGAGACGCACACGATGTCCGCCTCGCCGCGGTCCTCCCGCAGCGCCGTCGGCAACGGACCCTCGCCCCGCGGATCGTTCTCGCCGGTGTTGGCCAGGTAGAGGCACGGCTTGGCGGTGAGCAATCGCGCCGGAGCCAGCCGTGCCCGCTCCTCGGGCGTGAGGTCGGCCGCGCGCAGCGGCGTGCCGCCGTCCAGGATGGCGACGGCCTTGCCGAAGGCGTCGCGCTCGGCCACGGCCGACTTGTCGCCGGTCCCGACGCGCCGTTCGAGCTTCTCGAGCGCCCGTGCGGCGGTCTCGAGGTCGGCGAGCATCAGCTCGGTCTCGACGATGCGCACGTCGCGCACGGGGTCGGGTTCGCCCGTGGCGTGCACGATGTCCGCACTGGCGAAGCAGCGCACCACGTGCAGGATCGCATCGACCTCGCGGATATGTCCGAGGAACGTGTTGCCCAGCCCGTCGCCCTTGCTGGCACCGGCGACGAGGCCGGCGATGTCCACGAACCGGATCGTGGTCGGCACCGTCTCCTCGGGCTCGAGGATCCGTTCGAGCCGCAGCAGCTCGGGATCGGGCACCGGCGTGACGCCCACGTTCATCTCGATGGTGCAGAACGGATAGTTGGAGGCGTCGGCGCCCGCCTGGGTCAGCGCGTTCAGCAGGGTGGATTTGCCGACGTTGGGCAGTCCGACGATGCCCACGGCCAGGGCCATGCCTCACCTCCCGGGCTGGGGGAACGGCTCGCTCGTCATGGGCCCATCGTAGCATGGATGGCCGGCGTGACTCCACGGGACATGCTCGCGCACCGGAGGGACGTCGTCGTGTCCGGGGCACCCGCAGGGAGTTCCGGGACGCGCTTTGACGCGTCCCGGCAAGGTTCTGTCGCGTCCGTGCATGGAGCCGATCCGGGACCCCTGGTACCGTTCGGGGCGCACGTCAGCTGCACCCACTGGCCCAAGGTCCGGCGCATTTCCGACCCGGCGCCACGACCCGGGGCCCGCCATCCCGGAGGTCGCCCCATGCCTCGCCCGAACCGCCCCGTCGCCGTCCGGCCCACCCGGATCCAGACCGTCTCCGTCCGCCTCGCGCTGTTCGCCGGCGCGATCGCGACCGTGGGTCTCGTCGGCCTCGGCCTGATCGACCTGGCCGGCGAATCCGCGTCCAGCGCCCTCCGGGACGCATTCGCCGACGGCCTGGCCGGCCACGTCGCCGAAGTGCTCGCCGCACGCGAGTACCAGGTCTCGGCGGTCGACGGCCAGCTGCAGGCGCCGAATCGCCGCCAGGACCTGCGCACGGTATTCACCCGCGACGGCGTGATCGTGACGCCGCGCCGCCTGCCCGAGGCCGGCGGCTGGCGATGGCAGTGGCGGACCGTCGGCTGGGGCCGCGAGACCCTCACCCCGCCAGCCCCGGTCAACCCCGTCTCGCACGTGGTCCGCGTCGACTACGCACGGGACGACCTCTCGGAATGGTACATCAACGGCGAATCCGGCCTCGAGCAGGGCTTCACCGTGCACGCGCGGCCCGCCGGCGAGGGCGCCCTGCGCATCGTCGGCCGCATCTCGGGCGACCTCGCGCCGCGCGCCGGCACCGACGGGATCGACTTCGTCGACACCGACCAGGTGCGCCGCCTGCGGTACGACGGCCTGAAGACCTTCGACGCCACCGGACGCGAGGTTCCCGGCACGATCGACGTGGCCTGCGGCGAGGTGACGCTCGCCATCGACGACCGCGACGCCGTCTACCCGCTGACCGTCGATCCCCTGGTGAGCACGCCGCCCTGGCACCTGGACGGACCGGATCTTTACGCGGGCTTCGGGGCGCGGATCGCCCCGGCCGGCGACGTCGACGGCGACGGCTACAGCGACGTGATCGTCGGCTCGCCCGACTGGACCGACACCGGCTACCTCCACCACGGCCACGCCTGGGTCCTGCTCGGCGGCCCTGGCGGCCTGCTGTCGTCCTTCGACCTGGACGTGTCCGGCTCGCAGGACGAGGGCGAGTTCGGCTACAGCGTGGCCTCGGCCGGCGACGTCGATGGCGACGGCTACGACGACGTGCTCGTCGGCATGCCCAGCCACGAGGGAGGCCTCTACGAGAACGGGCGGGTGTATCTCTACTATGGCTCGCCGAGCGGCGTCCAGACCACCGGCTCCTGGTATGCCGACTCCGACCTCTCCTCCCGCTTCGGCTTCAGCGTGGCCACCGCGGGCGACATCGACGGCGACGGCCACGACGACATCGTCGTCGGCGATCCGTTCACCGGCTCCTGGTCGTCCGGACGCCTCTCGGTGAAGTACGGCGCGGCGGGCGGCCTGTCGGGTCACACGATGGACTGGAGCGAGATGGGCGGCTACGAGAGCTGGCTCGGCTACTCCGTGGCCACCGCGGGCGACATCGACGGGGACGGCTACGACGACGTCGTGGCCGGCGCGCCGCGCTACCACAGCGGACAGATCGACGAGGGCGCCATCTACGTCTACCACGGCAGCGCATCCGGCGTCGTGTCGCCACCGGCGATCATCCAGAGCGACGAGGAACTCCTGGGACTGGGCCGCCAGGTGGTCGGCGCCGGCGACGTGGACGGCGACGGCCACGCCGACGTGCTCGTGGGCTGCGTCCCGTTCGGCGGCGCGCCGCATCACGACGAGGTGCGCCTCTACCTGGGCGGGCCGGACGGCCTGCAGACGACCCCCGCCTGGATCCGGTCGGTCGGCGATCCGGCCGTGGCCGGCGGCTGGAGCATCGGCTCCGCCGGCGACGTCAACGGCGACGGCTACGCCGACGTCCTGCTCCACGACGGCACGGTCGACGGCGACATCACCGACCAGGGGCGGCTCGAGCTGTTCCTCGGTCATCACGATGGCCTGGCGACCACCGCGGCATGGTCGACGCTGGGCCCGG
This sequence comes from bacterium, assembly GCA_014730255.1. GTDB lineage: Bacteria > Krumholzibacteriota > Krumholzibacteriia > LZORAL124-64-63 > LZORAL124-64-63 > Glo-17. Next base: position 3,516 of record WJIQ01000050.1, read on the forward strand.
ACGATCCCGACGACGGCTACGGACGACCCGTGACCGCCGGCGACGTCGACGGCGACGGCTTCTCCGACGTGCTCGCCAGCGCGCCGGCCCACGACCTCGACCGCGGCCGCCTCTACTGCTTCCACGGCGGCCCGCTCGGTCTGCGCGAGGACGGGGCCGGCTGGGTCACCGAGCCCAACCAGGCCGGGGCGTCCTACGGCTTCATGGTCGCCTCGGCCGGCGACGTCAACGCCGACGGCTTCGACGACGTGCTCGTAGGCGCCCCGTTCTACGACAACGGCCAGGTGGACGAGGGCGTCGTCTTCCTCTTCCTAGGCGGCAACACCGGGCTGCTGTGGGTGCCGGTGTGGTGGGCGGAGTCCAACCAGGCCGACGCGCGCCTCGGCACCGACGTGGCCTCGGCCGGCGACGTCAACGGCGACGGCCTCTGCGACGTGATCGTCGGCGCCCCCCGCTACGCGACGGGCGGTGACCAGGGTGCGGCCTTCGCCTGGTACAGCGCCGACGGCGGCATCCCGTCCGGCACCCCCGCCAACGCCGACTGGTCGTACCACGCGGGCCAGCCGCTCTCCTCGCTCGGCGCCGCCGTCGACTGCGCCGGCGACGTCAATGGCGACGGCTACGCCGACGTGATCGTCGGGTCCGGCCACTACGACAACGGCCAGCTCGACGAGGGCGCCGCCTTCGTCTTCCACGGCTCGGCCGGCGGCCTGGAGGCCGACTGGGCCTGGTTCCACGACACCGACAAGGTGAACAGCGGCTACGGCCTGGCCGTCGCCGGCGCCGGCGACGTCAACGGCGACGGCTTCAGCGACGTGCTCGTGGGCGCCCCGTTCTACGGCCACCCGGAGGTGGCCGAGGGGCTCGCCTTCCTCTACCTGGGCTCGGCCGACGGCGTCCTGCCCGGGGCGCCCTGGTGGTACGCGCAGAGCGACCAGGTTGGCGCCTATCTGGGCTTCGGCGTCGACGGCGCCGGCGACATCGACGGCGACGGTCACGGCGACGTGATCATCGGCGCGCCGGGCTGGAACGGGATCGCCACCGACGTCGGCGCCGCCATGATCTGGTACGGCGGCCCCACGCCGCCGCCGGTGGGCGCGCCGGACAACGCCGACCGCATGTGGGCCTGGCTGATCGGCGACGCCCGGTTCGGGCACAGCGTGGCCTCGGCCGGCGACGTCAACGCCGACGGGTACGGCGACATCGTCATCGGCTGCCCCCGGAACGACGCCACCTACACGGAGGAAGGCTTCGCCATGGTCTACCTCGGCTCGGCCGACGGCCTGGAATCCGACGTCGACTGGCTGGTGACCGGTCCCTCGGCCGGCGCCCATTTCGGCCAGTCCGTGGCCTCGGCCGGCGACGTCGACGGCGACGGGTTCAGCGACCTGATCGTCGGCGCTCCCGGCTACGGCGGCGGACAGTCGGAGGAGGGACGCGCCTTCCTGTACCACGGCGGCGGCGGCCACGGCACCGTCCGGGCGGCGCGCCAGTGGCAGGCCGACATGGACGACCGCATCGGCCCGCTCGGCGCCTCGGAGACCATGAACGGCTTCGGCCTCACCATCCGCGGCCGGACGCCCCGTGGTCGCGGTCTCGTGCGCTACGAGTACGAGGTCGAACCGTACGGCACGCCCTTCGACGGCAACGGCACGGTGCTCGGCCTTTGGACCGACACCGGCCAGCCCAACGCGTGGTCCGACCTGGCCGCCGAGGTCTCCGGCCTCACCGCGGGCACCGCCTACACCTGGCGCATCCGCCTGCATGGACACAGCCCGTACTTCCCCCGCTCGCCCTGGCAGACGCTGAGCTGGAACGGCGCCACCGAGCACGACCTGCGCACGGCGGGCACGACGGTCGCGGTGTGGGACGATGCCACGCCGGCGGCCGATCCGGACGTGCGCTGCCAGCCGAACCCCTTCAACCCGCGGACCACGATCACCTACGCCGTGCCGCAGTCCGGCCCGGTCACCTTGACCATCGTCGACCTGCGCGGCCGCGTGGTGCGCAAGCTGATCGACGAGGTGCAGACCGCGGGCCGGCGCGCCATCGACTGGGCCGGCGACGACGACGATGGCCGGAGCCTCGGCTCAGGGGTGTATCTCGCGGTGCTCGAGACCGCCGCTGGCAGGAGCACGGCGAAGGTGAGCCTGGTCAAATGACCATGATGCTGGGATCGTGGTCCAGATCGCCGCCGGACTAGTAGTCTTCGACCTCGCGCCCCTGCGCGGAGGAGAAACGGACCACGCCGGCGAAGATCTCGTTCAATTCAGTCATGGTGAAATGCCCGGTGATGTCCATGATCGACGCCGGTCCGCCACGGCTCTCGTCGAACAGCCCGAACATGCTACCATCGTCGCATCGCAACACCAGGGCCTGCGGGCTGTTCATCACGTCCACCACCGTGAAGCTCTTGCCGGCGCGCACGATGCGATCGGAGCTGGATCGGTCGCGGGCACCCAGTTGCAGGCTCCACGGAAAGAATCCGTCGCGGGCGTAGAAGACCTCGGCCGAGACCGGCTGGGTGGACGGTCGGTTGCCGGGAAGCTCCAAATCGCACTCGAGGGTCAACGTGCAGCGGGCCAGGTCGTCGAGGGTCAGGGCGTCCGGGTCGGCCGGCCGGCGGCCGATCACGGCGAGGTCGGCCAGCCCCACGGACCCGCCCTCGCAACGCGTGATGGCGAAACGGAGCGATCGCACCGTGTCCCGGGAGGTCCACCGCATGGCGGGGACCTCTGCGAACTCGGGCACCGTGAGAGAGTGGCTGTCGCCCGCACCCGTGGTCGCGGTGACCGTCTTGACCAGACCGATACCCGCCGCCGACGCGTCCGTGATCATGACGAATCCGGGATCGACCGGTCCGGCGTACCGGAATTCCACCCAGGGCGCCGCGTCGTCGGTGGCCGGTCGCCAGGCCGTGAGCTCGTCGCCGTCGTTCAGCGCCGCGACGCTGACGCCCGGAGCCGTGGACGAGGCGGTGATCTCGGCAGGCTGCAGACGGTAGAGGCACCAGGCGCCAGCCGGCATCGCGGGCATCGACGCACTTGCGGCAAGAACGAGCACGAGCATGAGGATCGAACGGAATCGCATGGAGCTCCTCCGGAGTCTAGAGGGGCGCAGGATCTCGGATCCGACGGCCGGGATCGTGGTGCCGCAATGATGACAACCGGAGGTAAGCGTCGCGTAAAGACGACAGGCACCGACCGCGGGTCGACGCGCCATCGACCAGGCCGGGCTACTCGCAGACCGTCCCGAGGCAACTGGTGGTTTGTGCCGACAAGAATGTTGGTGGGCTTAAACCTTGCCAGGACCCGCATATGGGTGCTCAAACGCCAGTCAGCGGCCTCGCGACACCCGGGCTGGGGGCCTGGTCCGGCCAGATTCTGCCGATCACTCGCCCAGGGTGCCGTCGCAGGCCGACTCGAAGATCACCGGTCGCCTGGCCGTCCGTCTTCTCGAGGGCCTGATCGCGGCCGCCGACCCCGTGTCCGGGCGACGGTCGATCAACGAGCGAGGACACCTCACACGGAAGGTGACAACGCGCGGAGACAACGACATCAACGGCCCAGGGAGCCCGGATCCCTGCCCACGCACCTCGGGCAAGAGCCGCGCTCCGCGGGAGCGACGACGACGGACAACCGGTGGCGACACCTCCACGAGAGGAGACGAACAGGCCCAGGCCAGAAGACTACATCTGTTTAATTTATCTGCGTTTACGGAGTCGATCAGGAAGCAACAACATTCTTCAGGGCACATCCGATGGCCTGCCGCAGCCGCGGGGCCGAGACCGGCTTGGTGATGTAGTCGTCCATGCCCGCCGCCAGACATTCCTCGCGCGCGCCCTGCACCGCGTTGGCCGTCATGGCGATGATCGGCACCTGCGGATCACGACAACCGGTGGCGGGATCGCGGATCGCCCGGGTCGCCTCGTAGCCGTCCATCACCGGCATGTGGCAATCCATGAGGACCACGTCGACATCGTGCTCGCGGAGATGCTCCACCGCGGCGGCGCCATCCTCGACGGCCTCGGCCGTCACGCCGAGTCCGCGGTCGAGCAGCCGCACGGCGACCATCTGGTTGATCCGGTTGTCCTCGACGACGAGCACGCGCAGGTCCGCCGGGATCGCGTCGCCGTCCGGCGTCGGAGCTGTCCCGCCGAGCAAGGACTCGACTGCGGCCGCGTCGGACACGTCTGCCAGCGGCGCGGTGAACCAGAAGGTCGACCCCTCGTCGACCCGGCTGGTCACGCCGATCCGGCCGCCCATGAGCTCGACCAGTTGCCGGCAGATCGCCAGACCGAGGCCGCTGCCCTCGTATCGACGCGTGCGCGAGTCGTCGACCTGGAGGAAGGTATCGAAGACCGCGGCGACCTGATCCTCGGGTATCCCCAGGCCGGTGTCGCGCACCTCGACCCGCAGCTCGGTCCGGCCTTCGGACGCGGCCGTGCCGGTCACGGCGAGCGATACCGAGCCGGTCTCGGTGAACTTGACCGCGTTGCCCAGCAGGTTGACGAGGATCTGGCGCAGTCGTCCCGGATCGCCACGCAGCCTGCCGGGTACGCTGACGGCGACCGACGTGGTGAGATCGAGCCCCTTGCTGGCTGCCGTGGCCGCGACGACGTTGCACGCGCTGGCGACCACCTCACGGGGGGCGAACGGCTCGCTCGCGAGCTCGATGCGACCCGCCTCGGCACGGGAGATGTCGAGCACGTCCGAGATGAGGCTCAGCAACTGGTCACCGCAGCTGCGCATGGTGGCGAGGTGTTCCTGTTGCTCGGTGGTCAGGGGTGTGCCCTGCAGCAGCTCGACGATCCCCAGCAGACCGTTCATCGGCGTGCGGATCTCGTGGCTCATGTTCGCCAGGAACGCACTCTTGGCGGCGCTGGCCCGCTCGGCCGCCTCGGCCAGCGCGCGTGCTCGCGTCGCCGTCGCCGCCAGGTCCTCCTCGAGCGCCTTGCGATCCGCGATGCTCGTGACGTTCTCCAGGAGCTTGTCGCGTCCGTCGACGGTGATCCGCGCCACCGACTTGATGATCGGTACCTCGCGGCCCCGGCTGTCGAGCATCGTGCACTCGGTCGCATCGACGTCGCGACCGAGGTCGGTGACCGGGCACCGCCCACGGCTCTGCGGGCAGACGAACTCGTAGCACTCGCGCCCGAGGATCTCCGCCGCGCTCAGGCCGACCAGGTCGCAGAACCGCGGGTTCACCCGCTCGATACGATGCGTCTCGGCGTCGATGGTCATCAGCCCGGTGTGCAGCGACTCGAAGACGTTCGACGCCAGCTTCTCCCGCAGCACGACGATGCAGTTGTCCGGCTGGTTCAGGCCGAGGGCGATCGCCCGGGCCATGTCACGGCAGGTGTCGTAGCCGCAGGCTCCGCAGTCGAGGTGGCCATCGGACTCGTCCTTGCCCAGCCACTGCAGGGTCTGCGCGAGCTCGGACGCGGACACCTCACGGCATGCGGTCCGGGTGCGGTCGGTGTAGGAGCAGCGGTAGAGATCACGGCGCCAGTGGCGGGCGATGACCGCGTCGAGCGCTGCGCGATCGGTGGCGGCGACCACGGCGTCCCGACGGGCGTCGACCGGTCGTTCGAGTCGATCGCGGTGCTCCTGGCGCCGGACTCCGGCGGCCGTTCCGCCGTTGCAGCCGGCGGTGCAGTTGAGCACGTCGACCAGACGGGGCGCATCCCCGGTCGCGATGGCCTCGGCTAGACCGTCGAGGTATGGCAGGATCTCCGGCCCCTCGATGGTTCTCGCCTGGCCGGCCAGTTCCGGGCGGTCGCGCACGATCGTCTGCAACAGGCCGCCGGGCGACGAGAAGCCCACGGCCCGCTCGGCCGCCGGCCCATCGAACGGGCGTGGCGGAACGTCGGCCAGCGAGCGTCCGGTCGCCGCGATGAGGGCGTCGAGCTCGGCGAAGGTGACGTTGGCGGTCGCGTGGTCGAGGGCGTCGGTCTCGCGCGTCTTGGCCGCGCACGGGGTGACCGTCACCAGGCGGTGGTCTCGCCAGCGCGGGTAGAACTCGCGCAGCATCGCGATGGTATGGCCGATCGGGCTGTGGATCGGCGCGAGGTGGGGAATCAGCCCGGGACGATAGCGCTCGACGTAGTTGACGACCACCGGACAGGGCTGGGCGATCACGCAGGTCGGGTTCTCGCGATCGATGAAGTCGACGTAGCTGCGCGCGCAGAGCTCGGCCCCGAAGCTGACGTCGAAGCAGGCGGCGAAGCCCAGCTCGTGGAGCCAGCCGAGCAGGTGGCCGAGCCCCTCGCCCCAGGCGGCGGCGGCCGACGGGGCGACCAGCGCGACCATCGGCTCGCCTGCGGCCAGCCCGGCGAGCACGGCGTCGAGATCCTGGGCGGTCGTGCGCGCCTCGTGCACGCACGCATCGACGCACGCCCCGCAGCCGATGCAGCGATCGGCCCGCACCTCGACGTGGCGACCGCTGGCGTCGATGCAGTCGTTCACCGGGCAGACGGCCACGCAGCGGTGGCAGCCGACGCACCGCGAGGTGTCGACGGCGATGATCTCCCGGATGGTCGTGACCGGGCCAGGATGCGACATACCAACCGGTCTCCTCGGACCGAGCGAAGCGGGGCGTCCGGTACCGGATCGACCCGCCCCGGGAAATCCTTAGCTGGTTTTTTGATTTTTATGGTTTAAGGGTCATGGTCCCGGTCGAGGCGAGTCGGACCTCGGCCCGCGTCACGAGCCTGACCGGCGCCCCCGCCCCCGGCGCGGTCGGCGGGCCGTTGCCGCCCACCTCGAGCACGTCCCACCAGTCGAGGGTCGCCATGAAGTCGAACACCGTCTGGTCGCCCAGGCTCACGTTGCCCAGCACCTGCATCTCGGTCACGCCCCGCAGATCGGCCAGGCCGTCCAGGCTCGCGAGCAGCGGGTTGTCCATGATGGTGATGCGGTCCCCGACGGTCTGCACGCCGCTCCAGCCGTCCAGACCGACGAGCTGGTCGCACTGACGCACCAGCAGCCAGTCCATGGTGGCGGGCGGACCGACTCCGGTCAGGTCGACCAGACCGTCGCAGTCGGTGACGCGGAAGGACTCGAGCGCCGGGCATGGTCCGAAGCCGGCGAGGCTGGTCAGGCCGTGGCAACGGTCGATGAACACCGACCACATGGCGGGCCGCTCGGCACCCGAGCCCAGCGACGTCAGGGCGGAGCAGTCGTCCAGGTCCAGGTAGCGGAAGGCCGGCCAGCCGTCGGTGCCGTCGAGGGACTGCAACGCCGTGCAGGACGTCGCGTACAGCTGCTCCATGGCCGGGGCCGCGGGCAGGCTCGTGAGGTCGATGACCCCCACGCGGGTGAGGTCCAGGCGCGTCAGCGAGGGCAGGGACGCGGCGCCCGTGTCCAGGCTGGCGAGCTGCGGGCAGCGATCCAGCTCCAGCGTCTCGAGGTCGCCGGTGGCGCCGAGATCGGCGACGGACGCGAGGGCGGGGCAGTCGACGATGTCCACATCGTCGACCGAGGTCAGTCCCGACAGGCCCGCGAGGCTGGTCAGGGCGTCGTGTCCCTCGATGATCAGGTCGCGCAGCATGGGCAGCGACGGCAGGCCCGCGAGGTCGATCAGCTGGCTGGGGCCGCCGAGCCCCAGCCCGACGAGCCCGGGCAGCGACGACGCGCCGGCCAGGCTGGCCAGGGCCGGGGTGTCCTCGATCTCGAGGACGCGCAGCTCCGGCAGGCTCCCCATGCCGCCGAGGCTGGCGAGATCCGGACAGGAACGCAGGCGGAGCTCGTCCAGGCCGGTGAAGACCGAGAGGCCGGCGAGGTCGGTCAGCCCCGCCATGTCGTGGAGGGCGATCCGTGACAGCGAGGGCGACGGGTCGAGCCCCACGGCGAGCGATGCGAGTGCCGGCAGGTCGGAGAGGGCCATGTAATCCAGGGAAGGGACCGCAGTCTGCGGCAACGTGGTCAGGGCCGGGCAGTGCTGGACGATCAGCTGATCGAGTTGATCGAGGTCGGTGAACACGTCGAGGGAGACGAGGGTCGTCAGGTACGAGACGGTCAGCCGCCCGAGCCCGCGGACGCGCCCCAGAGCGCCGAGGTCGGCGAGGGCGGCGAGGTTCTCGAGACGGAGCTCGGTGACGGTCTGCAGGGAGTCGATGCCGGCCAGCGACGTCAGCTGCGCACAGGAGCGGATGCCGAGCCCCCACCAGACGTGACGCAGGCTGTCGAGGCCGCTCAGGTCGGTGAGCGCCGTGTTGCGGATGGTCAGCGAGCTCACCCGCTGCAGCGAGCGCAGGGGGGCCAGGGAGGTGATGGAGTCGGGGAACGCCTGGCCGTCGATCGTCAGGCTACCGGTGATGGTGGTGACCCCCGCCAGGTCGGCCAGCTGCGACTGGGTGTAGACGGCGGCGGATTCGATGACCACGTCGCCATCGGGACCGCCAGGACCATCGGGGCAGTCGGGGCAGTCGGGGCAGTCCCCGCACTCCTCGCAGTCATCGGAATCCGGGTCGAGGAGGCAGCCGCCGGCCAGCGGGATCGTGACGACCAGGAGGCAGACGGTCCAGATCGGAGCGAGGCCCGTGAGTCGCGCGCGGGGCATGGCGGAGCCCTCCGTCGGGGTCGCGGGTGTCGGGGCATCATTGTAGGGAACCGGCACGCCCGGTGTCCAGGCCGGCCCCGGCGACCATGCGACGCCCGGCTGCGGCTGCGGTGCCTCCGTCGACTCTTGACCAGGTCACGGTGCGACCAGCCCCAGATCCACCCGTAACGCGAGGTAGGCCATACCGGGGCGGTCGCCATCGATGCGCGACATGGCGCCGCGGGTACCGGCCTCGGTACGCACCGCCCAGCGATCGGCGACACGCATCCGCACGCCCAGGCATGCGCTCCAGGCGGGCTGGTCGGCCACCTCGCCGCTTCGCGCGATGCCCACGCCGAGGTACGGACCGGTGTCCTTGGCCTGCAACCGCAGACGCACGCGGGCAGCCACCGAGACGGCGAGATCCTGCGCGGCGAAATCGGGATGGGGAAGGTCGGCCGGCCGGCCCAGGCCGCATTCCAGTCCCGTCTCCAGAAGGTCGGTGGGGTTCAGCCACAGGCCGAGCGATCCGCGCAGCGTATCATCGGTCTCCTGATTCCAGCCCACGGTGGCGCCCTCGAGGCCGGTCTCCAGCCACACGCGAGGCAGCCTGGTCACGAAGGCCGCCTTCTCGTCGGGAGGCCCGGACCGGTGGCCGCGGCGGGGGTCGTCCGAGTACAGCAGGTGCCAGTCCGGCTCGGCGGGCGCCATGATGCCTGACAGCACGCCCACCATGAGCCCGGCCGCCACCGATACGGCAGCCCCCAGGCCCGCGCCGAGGTTTCCCCAGTCGCCAGGCGTGTCATCGCCGTGCACGTTGACGATGGCGGCCGCGCCGAGCAGACCGAGCGCCATGCTTCCGCCGAGACGGCGGCTGAAAGGGGCGGTCTTGTCGGGCTCCCGTCGCCATAGCGCCGCCAGGCTGTCGGCCGCCACGACCGCGCCGCGGTCGCCCCGTAGCGTGCGGCCACTGTCGACGTGCGCCAGCACGAGGCGGCCCGAA
>WJIQ01000267.1 GCA_014730255.1 bacterium
CACCGAGGAGCGGGAGGAGACCCCGCAGGTGCTGCTGACCGTCCGTGACCAGGAGGGCACCGTGGTGCGCCGGATCCCCGGTCCGACCGCCAGCGGCCTGCATCGCGTCAGCTGGAACCTGCGGTGGCCGGGCGCCGGCCCGGTCGACGTCGTGGACGCCACCCAGCGCTCGCCCTGGGAGGCGGTCGACGACGGCCCGCTCGCGCTCGCCGGCACCTACACCGTCGAGCTGCACACCCGTGTCCGGGGCGAGGAGACGCGCCTGGCCGGGCCGGTGGAGTTCGAGGTCCGGGACCTCGGCATGAACCCGCTGGCCGGCGATCAGGAGGCCAAGCTCGCCTTCGAGCTCGAGGTCGAGGACCTGCGCCGACGCGTCGAGGGCGCCACGCGCGAGTGGCGGCTGGCCATGGACCGCCTCGGCAGGATGCGCGTGGCCGCGGCCGCGGTCGCGGCGACCGGCCTGCAGGACCGCATCGGCGGCCTGGAGAACGAGCTGCGCGACCTGTGGATCACCCTGGGCGGCGACGAGACCATCGCCAACCGCAACGAGCCCACCCCGGCGTCCATCCGCGAGCGCCTGGGCCGGGTCTCGTGGGGCCTGCGGAGCACGACGATGGGTCCGACCGACACCCAGCGCCGCAACGTCGAGATGGCGGCGACCGACTTCGAGGTGATCGGTCCGAAGCTGGTGCGCGTGGTCGACCGTGCGATCCCGGCGCTGGAGACCGAGCTCGAGGAGATGGGGGCGCCCTACTCCGGCGGCGGCGACCACCTGACGCCGGGCGACGACATGGCCCAGTGGCGCAAGCTCTGGCGCAAGTTCTAGTTCCGACATCCCACCGGACGATCGAGGCGGCCGGCTTCCCCTGGGGAGCCGGCCGCCTCGCGTCGGCCCGATCCCTGCACCTCGGAAAAAATCGCACAATACGTGTCCGGATTCTCCGGCCGAATCCGTACGCACCTCTCGACACCGATATGTGCGACATCCAACCGAGGAGCGTTGGCCCTCATGAACACCCACCGGAACCTCGCGCCCGGCCGCCTCGGAGCGCTGGCCGCGCTGGCCCTGACCCTGGCCGTCTCGCCCGCGGCCATGGCCCAGGACGCCGCGGACGTCCGGGCGGTCGACCCCGAGCTCAAGAAGCTGCCGCTGACCTCGTTGCTGGACCGCTTCGGCCGTGACGTCATCGCCGGCAAGACCGCCACGGGCGGTCCCACGTTCGTGGCCGCGGCCGAGCGCCGCGGTCTGCGCGCCCGACCGGACGGGCTGGTCAACGTCGAGATCGTCGGGCAGGTCGGCTCCGTGCCGGTCGACCCGGGCCTCGTGCGCCGGTTCGGCGGCGAGATCGACGCGGTCTGGCGTCACCAGACCAGCGCCTGGCTGCCGCCGTCCCGCACGCGCGACCTCGCCCGCGTGCTGCCGCCCGGCTACCTGCTCCGCGATGCCTCGCTGCCCCACGAGAACGACGAGGGCCCGGGCGTCACCGGCAGCGACACCTACCTCGCCGGCGGCGCCGACGGCAGCGGCATCGCGGTCGGCATCCTCGACCGCAACTACCAGAACTTCACCCAGGCCCAGGCGGTCAGTCCGCCGGTCGTGCCGCAGAACCCCACGGCCTACGACTACACCGGCAACGGCACCTTCGGCGGGTCGAGCCCCCACGGCACCGCGCAGGTCGAGTGCGTGTACGACCACGCGCCCGGGGCCGATTACCACATCTTCCGCATCGCCAACTCCACGCATCTCGGCCTGGCCATCGACGATGCCATCGATGCCGGCGTGCAGATCCTGAGCGCGACGCAGAGCTGGTACAACCAGGGCTGGGCCGACGGCTCGGGCACGGCCAACGCCGCCATCGACGAGGCCGGCGACGCCGGCATCCTGTACTTCAACTCGGCCGGCAACCGGGCCGAGACCCACTGGCAAGGCACGTTCCGGACCACCGACGCGGACGACTGGCACGAGTGGGACGCGAGCGGCGACGAGGTCAACTCGTTCTCCATCGGCAACAACGCCACGATGTTCATCTACCTGCAGTGGGACACGGGCGCCGGGGTCGCCGATTACGACCTCTACCTGGTGGACGCATCGACCGACAGTCTGCTGGACTTCAGCATCTCCGGAGGCGAGACATTCGAGACGATCGTCTGGACCAACGACACCGGCAGCTCGCTCACCGGTGGCCTCATGGTCGATCGCTGGTCCGGCGCCGCGGTCGAGTTCGAGGTCTTCAATCACTACGGCCGGGTCTGGGAGCACCGCGACCCGGAGAGCTCGGTCACGCCCCCGACCAACAACCTGCACCCCAACACGCTGTCCATCGGGGCGGTCGACGAGGGCGATTACGCCGCGAACCAGGCCGACCCGATCACGGCCTACAGCAGCCAGGGGCCCAGCAACGAGGGTCGCTACGTGCTGGATCTCGCCGCGCCGACCAACACCACGACGTGGGCCTACGGTGGCGGGTTCGGCGGCACGAGCGCGGCCACCCCCAATGCCGCCGGGGTGGCGGCCGCCCTCTGGTCGAGCCAGCCGCAGCTGTCGGCCGAGGGGATCCGCCACCTGCTGCTGCGCCAGGCCGAGCTGGTCCTCGACTGGGGCCCCGGCGGCATCGATCACATCTACGGCCGCGGAGGCGTCAATCTGCACCGTCACGCCCCGGCCACCGAGTGGCTCGACGCGCAGTCGAACAACGCGGCCGGCTCGCCCATGCTTCCCTGGTCCGAGCTCGCCGACGCCTACGCGGCCACGGCCGATGGCGGCCGCATCCTGATGCTCGGCGGCGGCTACGACGGACCCTTCACCCTGGATCGTACCCTGACCGTCGAGAGCGTCACCGACGCCACCGTCGGCGCGAACTAGGCCGAAAGAGGACACGATGATGAGACGCACGACGACCATGGCCCGCACCACCACCGCGCTCGCCCTCGTGACGGCCCTGGCCGTGGGCGTGGGCGCCACGATCATCGACGGCATCACGCCCTGGGTGATCAGCGACGGTGGCGGCCGCATGCTCAGCGGCGACGGCTCGGTGGCGCTCGACGGCACCATCGGCCAGCCCGCCGCCGACCGGCTCGGCGGAGGCGATTACGCCCTGCAGGGCGGCTTCTGGGGCGGCGTCGGCGCGCCGGTGGCCACCTCGGCGCCCGAGACGCCCCTGGCCGGCGACCGGCTCCAGCCCGCCTATCCCAACCCGTTCAACCCCGCGACCACCCTGCGCTTCGAGCTCGCGAGCGCGGGCCGCGTCGAGCTGGCCATCTACGACGCCCGCGGCCGGCTGGTGCGCGAGATCGTCGACCAGGACCTGCCCGCCGGCCAGCACGAGATCCTCTGGCGTGGTCTCGACGACCACGGCCAGCAGGTGGCCAGCGGGATCTACCTGCTCCGTCTGCAGACGCCCACCACCCGGGGCCTGCAGAAGCTCACCCTCTTGAAGTAGAACGGCGCACGCAACCGGAGGTTATGACCATGCGCACCCTGACCATCTTCACGACCTTGCTGGTGGCGAGCGCCGCGCTGGCCCAGTCGCCCCTCGGCACCGGCTTCACCTACCAGGGCCGCCTGGCCCTCGACGGCACGGTCGTCGACGGCTCGGCCGACCTGGAGATCGACCTGTGGAACTCGTCCACCGGCGGCAGCACCGTCGGCAGCGTCCTGCAGCTGCAGGACGTGCCGGTGGTCGACGGCGTGTTCACCGTCCAGCTCGACTTCGGCCCGGGCGTCTTCGGCGGCGACGCTCGCTGGCTCGAGATCGCCGTGCGCGCCCCGCACGACCCGGACGACACCGAGCCCTTCACGACGCTCACCCCGCGCCAGGAGATCACCGCCGTGCCCTACGCCCTGCACGCCCTGAACGGTGGCAGCGGCGGCGGCGACAGCGGCCTGTGGACGCTCGAGAGCGGCGCGATCGTCAACATCGAGGACCGGTTCGTGGGCATCAACCGCTCGACGCCCATCACCAGCGTCGAGGAGTTCGGGATCCACGCCGATCGCGCGTCCGGCTACGGCGGCATGTACGTCTCGGTGGCCGGCGAGGACGGCTGGCCGTTCTACGGCTACTCGGCCGGCCCCACGACGGCCTGGACGTACCTCGACGGCACCACCGACACGTGGCACCTCCACAACGGCGGTCAGCGGTTGACCGTCCTGCGCTCCGGCGAGGTGGGCATCGGCACCACCGCTCCCGGGTCGCGCCTGACCGTGAACGGGACGATCGAGTCGTCCGTCGGCGGATTCAAGTTCCCCGACGGAACGATCCAGACCACGGCCGGTGGCGGGGCTGCCGGCGGCAGCGAGATCGTGCTTTCCGACAGCGACGGGACGGACACGGTCGAGCTGTACGCCGAGGATCCCGGTGGCTCCAGCAACGGCGCGGTCCTGACCCTGTATGACGACGCGGGCAACCGCACGGTCGAGCTCGACGCCGACGACGGCAGCAGCGGCGCGCTGGGTCTGTACGACAGCAGCGGGAACGCATCGTTCTACCTCGTGGGAGCGTATGGTCCGGGCGAGGCCCCGTTCATGCAGCTCCGGCGGTCCGGTGGCGGCGTGGGGATCCGGCTCTGGGGCGAGCGCAGCTCGGCCTTCGGCTCGCTGATCGAGATGTACAACGCCTCGGGCCAGCAGACCGTGATGGTGAGCGCCGACTATGCCGGATCGGGCGAGAGCCGCGTCTCGACCGACGTCCTGGAGATCACCGGCGGGTCGGACCTCTCCGAGCGCTTCGACGTCGCCGAGGGCCGGCAGGCGACCGAGCCGGGGAGCGTGGTCAGCATCGATCCGGCCAGGCCCGGGGCGCTGCGCGTGAGCCGCGAGGCGTACGACCGGCGCGTGGCGGGCATCGTCAGCGGGGCCGGTGGCGTCAAGCCGGGCATGCTCATGGGCCAGCCCGGCACGAAGGCCGACGGTGAGCTGCCCGTGGCGCTCACCGGCCGGGTCTACTGCAAGGTCGACGCCAGCTTCGGCGCCATCGAGCCGGGCGACCTGCTGACCACCTCGCCCACGCCCGGCCATGCGATGAAGGTGTCTGACCACGGCCAGGCGCAGGGCGCGATCCTGGGCAAGGCGATGACCGCGCTCGAGTCGGGCCAGGGGCTGGTGCTGGTGCTCGTGTCGCTGCAGTAGGTGACGACGCTCGGGCGCGCCCGTCGGGGGATTGGCGGCGCACCCGGGAACCGGGCGGGCGTTCCGGACGCGGAGGCGTGCGGGACGCCCGTTCTTGCGTATCCTGGCCGGTGTAGGGCTGCCGCCGCGTGGCCGGGGAGGACCCATGCTCCAGACGATCAGCAAGCGTTTCCGCTTCTCGGCCTCGCGCCGCCTGGTCGTGCCGTCGTGGAGCGACGCCCGCAATCGCGAGCACTTCGGTCGCGAGACCGGCGCTCGGTACGGCAGCGGTCGCAACTACGGGGCCGTCCTCGTCTTCCGTGGCGAAATCGATCCCGCGACGGGGATGCTGGTCAACGTGGCCGAGATCAAGGCCCGCATGACCGACCTGATCGACGAGCGCTACGACCACCGCTTTCTCAACGCGGACAACCCTCGCTTCGGCGATCTCGTGCCCACGATGGAGAACGTGGCGCGCCAGCTGCTCGACGACGCGATGCCCCTGTTCGGCGACCTCGGGGCCGAGCTCGTCGCCTGCCACCTGACCGAGAGCCCGGACCGCGAGGCCACGGCGTATCG
>WJIQ01000268.1 GCA_014730255.1 bacterium
CCGAGGTCTGCCGGACCGTCCACGCCGCGCACCAGCGCATGGTCCTGCACTGCGACCTGAAGCCGTCGAACATCCTGGTCACGCGCGCCGGCGAGCTGAAGCTGCTGGACTTCGGCGTCGCCCGTCCGCTCGACCGCGAGTCGGCCGCCACCGAGGGCGACGACACCGCCGCCCGCATGCTCACCCCGGGCTACGCCTCGCCCGAGCAGCGGCGGGGCGATCCCCTGACCCCGGCCAGCGACGTCTTCGCCCTCGGGGTGCTCATGCACGAGCTGCTCTGCGGGGTGCGCCCGGTGCTCGACGACCGTGGCGCGCGCGTTCCGGGTCCGCCGCCGAGCCGCCTGGCCGGCGATCGGCCCTGGGCCCGGCGCCTGCGCGGCGATCTCGACGCCATCGTCGCCCGGGCCCTGGCCCGCGATCCGGCCGATCGCTACGCGACGGCCGAGGCCCTGGCCGACGACCTCGTCCGCTGGCGCGAGCACCGGCCGGTGGCCGCGGTGGACGGCCGCTGGCCGTACCGTGCCCGCCGGGCGCTGCGCCGTCACTGGCTGGCCAGCGCGGCCGGCGCGGTGATCGTGCTCGCGGTGGTGGCCGGGGTGAGCGCCACGATCTGGCAGGCCCGTGTCGCCGCCCACGAGCGCGACCAGGCCCGCCGCGAGGCCCTGCGCGCGCAGGCGGTCAGCGAGTTCATGATGGACCTCTTCTACCAGGCCGACCCCAGCGTGAACGCCGGGTCGGATCTGACCGCGCGCGACCTCGTCGCCCGGGGCCGCGAGACCATCGCCGAGCTGTCCGACGAGCCCGAGCTGCAGGCCGCCGTGGCGTGGGCCCTGGGCTCGGTCCACTACACGCTCGGGCTCTTCGAGGAGGCGGCCGACCTCTACCGGACCGAGCTCGCGGTCGAGATCGCGCTGGCCGGCGAAGAGAGCGACCGCGTCTCCGACACGCGCATCGATCTGGCCAGCACCCTGATCGAGCTGGGCGACATCGCGGCCGCTCGCGAGCAGATCGAGCGGTGCCTGGAGTACCGCCGCGCGCGGCCACGCGAGGATGACCCGCGGTGGCTGTCGATCCCCCTGCGGACCATGGCCCGGGTCGAGGGCGGGGAGCAGGACCCCGCCGACGCGGCGCGCCTCTACGAGCAGGCCCTGGCGATGCTCGACCCCGGCGACCCGCGCACCGTCGAGGACCTGGGCCGTGGCTACACGAACCTGGCGGGGAACTACCGCGACCTCGGCCAGCTGGCGCGGGCCGACTCGACCTTCGCCATCGCCCGCGGCCATCTCGAGCAGGTCCTGTCGCCGCACCACGCCCTGTTCGGCAAGCTGGACAGCAACTGGGCGCTGGTCGTCGCGCAGCGGGGCGACGTCGAGCGCGCCGAGCACCTGCACCGGCGCGCGCTGGAGATCAAGCGCACGCTGCGCCACAACCGGGTCGACATCGGCGTCTCGCTCATCAACCTCGCCAACCTGCTCGTCGAGACCGGCCGACCAGCCGAGGCCTTGCCGCTGCTGGAGGAGGCGCTCGGGATCCAGCGCGAGGCGTTCGGCGAGGACCATCTGTACGTGGCCGCCGCCGAGATCAACCTGGGCAGCGCGCTGGTCGAGACGGGTGATCCCGCGGCCGCCGGACGGCACTTCACGCGCGGCGAGTCGATCCTGCGCCGGGTCTACGGCGAGGACAACGCGCTGGTGGCCCGGGCCATGGCCGCCCGCGCAACGGCCGTGCGCGCGGGCGGCGACCTCGCGGCGGCAGCCCGGCTCCTGCGCGAGGCGGTGACCATGCACCGCCGCCACCTGCCCACCTCGCCGGTGAACTTCGCCGAGGCGCTGCTCGAGCTGGCCGAGATCGAGCAGGAGCGTGGCGAGATGGCGCGCGCCCGCGACGCCGCCGCCGAGGCGGCCGGGGTCTTCGAAGAGACGGTCGGACCCGACCACGAGGATGCCCGGCGCGCCCGCGAGCTGGCGGCGGCGGCCCGGTGATGTGGCCCGCGGCAGGTTCTTTCGGACTTGATTTGTTTCGTTTCGCGCTCCTTCGTTGCCGGCAGGAGGACCGCGCATGCCCCGCAGCCCCATCACCCCGCGCCTGCCGACCCATTCGCCCACGCCCGGCGTGTCCGCCTTCATCCTGACCGCGGCGCTGCTCGCGGCCGTCCAGCTGGTGGTCGACGAGCCGGTCCTGCTGCTGGCCGAGCGGTTCGTGCCCGGCGCCGGCTGGGCCGAGATCGCCCTGCTCGCGGTGTACGCAGGCTGGCTCGCGGACCGACTGCAGCGGCCGGGCCAGTGGGCGCGGCTGCGCACGCGGGTCTGGCTGGTATTCTCGGCGGTGTTCTTCGGACAGCTGACCCTCGGCCTCCTGGGCGTCGAGCGGTGCCTGATGACCGGCGAGCTGCACCTGCCGGTGCCCGCACTGGTGGTCGGCGGGCCGCTGTACCGCGGCGAGGGGCTGTTCATGCCGATCCTGCTCCTGTCGACCCTCGTGCTGGTGGGCCCGGCCTGGTGCAGCTGGCTCTGCTACATCGGCGCCTGGGACAACGTGCTCGCGCGGCGAGCGCGCATGGGCCGGCCGCCGTCGCCGCGGGTGCGCGAGTGGACCCGGTTCGGCCTGCTGGTGGCCACGGTCGTCCTGGCCCTCGGGCTGCGGTGGTCGGGGCTGGACACCCTGGTGGCGGTCCTGCTGGCAGCGACGTTCGGGCTGGCGGGCGTGGGGGTGATGGCCTGGGTGTCGCGGCGCCGCGGCTGGATGGCCCACTGCACGGCCTTCTGCCCGCTGGGCTGGCTGGTGGTGCGGCTGGGCAAGCTGTCGCCCTTCCGGATCGGGATCCGCCCGAGCTGCGTCAGCTGCGCCACGTGCCGGCCGGATTGCCGCTTCGGCGCCCTCGATCGCGAGGCCTGGCGGCGGCAACGGGTGCACGATTCCTGTACCTTGTGCGGCGACTGCCTGCAGACCTGCGGGGCGCTGGAGCTGCGGTACGGACCGCTGGGCGACCTCGCCTCGCGGCGTCTCCTGTCGGTGATGGTGGCCGCGCTGCATGCGGTCTTCCTGGGCGTGGCGCGCATATAGAGGTGTATTCAGGACAATGAGTTACATCGTCGATTTCATCGAATCCCTCTGGCTGGTGACCGCGCAGATGGCGCCCTGGCTGCTGCTGGGGTTCCTGGTCGCGGGCCTGCTGTCGGTGTACGTCTCGCCGCGCTGGCTGGAGCGGCATCTGGGCGGCCGCGGCATGGCGCCGGTATGGAAGGCGTCGCTGTTCGGGGTGCCGCTGCCGCTCTGCTCGTGCGGGGTGATCCCGGTGGCGGCCAGCCTCCGGCGGCACGGGGCGAGCCCGCAGGCGACCACGGCGTTCCTGCTCTCGACCCCGCAGACCGGCGTCGACAGCATCGCGGTGACGGGCGCGCTCATGGGGCCGGTGTTCGCGATCTTCCGGCCGGTGGTGGCCCTGGTCACCGGGATCCTCGGCGGCGGCGCCGTGCAGCTGGCCGAGGGCCAGCGCCCCGCGGCGGCCGACCCGGACGCGGCCAGCGCCCCGCCCACCACCGGCGGCCGCGTGCGCGCGGTGTTCGTGTATGGCTTCGAGACCCTGCCCCGGGACATCGGCCGGGCCCTGCTGATCGGCCTGGTGCTCGCCGCGCTCATCGCGGTGATCGTCCCGCCGGGGTCGCTGGAGCGGTTCCTGGGCGGCGGGATCGTGCCCATCCTGGTGATGATGACCGTGGGCGTGCCGCTCTACGTGTGCGCCACGGGCTCGGTGCCGCTGGCGGCGGGCTTCATCCACGCGGGCGTCTCGCCCGGGGCGGCGCTGGCGTTCCTGATCGCCGGGCCGGCGACCAACGCGGCCACGGTGACCACGCTGCTGCGCATCCTGGGCCGGCGCACGACGATCATCTACCTGGTGACCGTGGCGGCGAGCGCGGTGGGCGGCGGCCTCCTGCTGGACACGGTGTTCGCGGGGCTCGACCTGCGGATGCCGCCCCTGCACACCGGCCACGCCCACGAGCACGTCGGCTGGCTCGACCACTTCTGGGCCGGGCTGCTGGTGCTGGTGATGGCCTGGGCGTACCGGCCCGGGCGCCGGGCGGCCGACGCGTGCGGCTGCGACGACGAACCCTGCCCGACGGACGGACGAGGAGCGACCATGGATCGCATCGTGCTCTCGGTCGACGGCATGAACTGCAGCCACTGCACCGCCAGCGTCGAGCGCACCCTCGGCGAGCAGCCGGGCGTGCGCCGCGTCGAGGTCTCGCTCGACCAGGCCCGGGCCGTGGTCGAGGGCGAGGGCCTGGACCCGACGTCGCTGGCCGCCGCGGTCAACGAGCTGGGCTACGCGGCCCAGCCGGCGACGGCGTGACCACGCCGCGGTCGATGATCGCCCGCGCCCGCGGCCCGCAGTTCAGCAGCAGGTCGAGCGCCGAGAGGTTCTGCACCTCCGACCCCCAGAGCTGCGGGTAGGTGATCGGCCGGTAGTTCAGCCGCAGCGGCTCCAGACCGGCGTGCCGCAGCGCGACCTCGTCGAGGTGCTTCTCGACCCCCGGCAGCAGCGCGAGCCGGTCGGCGCCCAGGTGCCGGCCCAGGCGCGCCTGCAGGTCGGTGCCGCGGCCCTCGATCCCCGTCTCCGACTGCAGCACCAGCCGCGCCCGGCAGCCGAGCGCGGTCCACAGCAGCCGGATCAGCTCCAGGTTGAATGCCAGCAGCGTGCCCTGCCGGCGCGCGTAGATGGCCGCGAGCGCCGGCCACCAGTCGGCGAGGTAGGGGGCGTGCGCGTAGTTCTGCCGGATGCCGCGCAGGTGGCCGGCCCGCCAGCCGCGCTCCTCGGCCAGCTCGACCTGGTCGATGCGTTGCAGGCCCCGGCCGGTGCGCCAGACCGGCACGGTGAGCCACAGCTCGCCCGTCTCGTTCTTGAGCCGGTTGCGGGTCAGCCAGGTGCGCCCGCGCGGGAACTGCACCCGGTCCAGGAGGACCAGGACGTCGGCGTGCCGGCCCTTGGCGAAGAACCCGGGCCAGGGCAGGAAGATCGGCTGGTGGGTGGCCAGGATCATGGCGGCCTCTCGCGTCGCGACGCCCGACGCGGCCGGGCGCCGGTCGCGCCTCCGCTCACAGTCTAGCACCGGGGACCGCGCATGGCGGCCCCGCTCAGCTCTTCATGCTCAGCGAGATCCGCCGCCGGTCGAGGTCCACCTCCAGCACGGTGACCGTCACCTGCTGCTGCACCTTGACCACGTCGCCGGGGTCGTGGACGAAGCGGTCGGCGAGCTGGGAGACGTGCACCAGGCCGTCCTGGTGCACGCCCACGTCGACGAAGGCGCCGAAGTTGGTCACGTTGGTCACGATCCCGGGCAGGCGCATGCCCGGCTGGAGGTCGCCGAGCTCGTGGACGTCGGCGAAGGCGAACGCCTCGAACCGCTCGCGCGGGTCGCGGCCCGGCTTGCGCAGCTCGTCGCGGATGTCCTCGAGGGTCGGCATACCGACCGTGTCGGTGACGTAGTCGCGCAGCCGGATCCGGCCGACCGCCGCCTCGTCGCCCACCAGGTCGCCCACGTCCAGGCCGAGGTCGCCGGCCATGCGCTCGACGATGGCGTAGCTCTCCGGATGGACCGCGCTGCGGTCGAGCGGGTCGGCGCTCGCGCGCACGCGCAGGAACCCCGCCGCCTGCTCGAACGCCCGGGGCCCGAGCCGCGCCACGTCCAGCAGCTCGCGCCGGCTGGCGAAGGGACCGCTCCGGTCGCGGTGGGCGACGATGTTCGCCGCGAGCGTGGGCCCGAGGCCCGCGACGTAGGCCAGGAGCTGCTTGCTCGCCGAGTTCAGCTCCACGCCGACCATGTTCACGCAGCTGGTGACCGTGTCGTCGAGCGCCTGACGCAGCCGCTTCTGATCGACGTCGTGCTGGTACTGGCCCACGCCGACCACCCTGGGGTCGAGCTTGACCAGCTCCGCCAGCGGATCCTGCAGCCGTCGGCCGATGGACACCGCCCCGCGCACGGTCACGTCGTGATCGGGGAACTCCTCGCGCGCCACCTCGCTGGCCGAGTAGACCGACGCTCCCGACTCGTTGACCATGACCACGGCGCACCCGGCCGGCAGGCCGAGCGACCGCACCCAGGCCTCGGTCTCGCGCCCGGCGGTGCCGTTGCCCACGGCGACGGCCGCGACCGCGTGCGTGGCGGCC
>WJIQ01000051.1 GCA_014730255.1 bacterium
ACCAGACCGACCACGATGCTGGTCGTCGAGCTGCTGCTCTGGATGAGCGAGGTCGCCAGCAGGCCGATCATCAGGCCGACGACCGGGTTGCTCGTCCCGGTGATCAGCGCCTCGCTGAAGTCCTTGCCGAAGAGCTTGAACGCGCCCCCGAGCAGGCTGATGGCGAGCAGGAAGAGATAGAGCAGGACCGCGACCTGCACCAGGCGGACGGCGAGGGGGCGTCGGGGCGCGGCTGGCGTGGTGCGCACCGCCGGGACGGCGCGCGATAGACGGTCCGTCTCCATGACACCTTCCGTTGACCGCGACGGGATCGGACGGACGGACGCCGCGGAGCATGGTCAATTGTAAAAGGAATGTCAACGCACCGTTACGAAGCGGCGCTCCACCGAGCAGATCCGGGGTTGCTCCGGCCGCGTCGCGTCGGTACCATCACCGAGTGAGACGCGCGCCGACGAGCGCGACGGATCCAGTAGGTCCGGGCGGCCGACCGATCCGGGCGAGGTGGGTCTCGCCGCAAGCGTCCCGCCTGAAAGGAGGTGATCCAGTTTGAACGAATTCTGTTCCGGCTCGGTGGAGGTGGCGTCCCCCTAGCGCTGGGGTTCGTCAGCCACGGCGGTGAGGGACCCCGGTGGGGGTAACCCAACGTCACCGACGCTGAACCATCACGGGCGTCGTCGCGACATCGCGATGGCGCCCGTCCGCTTTCCTGGAACATTTCGGGGTCGCGGACTGGCGGAGTCGAAGTAGTTTATCCGGAATTGCCTGACGTCGACCGACCCCAGCCACGAGGTCCCGCGCCGACATGTCCGAGATCCCGCCTCCTGCCGACAACGATCCCGACGGCCAGCGGTCCGCCGCCAAGGGCCCCCGCGGCATCGCCAGCTTCCTGGGCGCCATCGAGCGCATCGGCAACACGCTCCCGCATCCGGCGACCCTGTTCGCGAGCCTGGCCCTGCTCGTGGTCCTGCTGTCCGGAGTCTTCGCGGCCATCGGGCTCGAGGCCGAGCACCCCGGCACCGGGGAGATCATCCAGCCGGTGAGCCTGCTGAGCCTGTACGGGCTGCACCGGATCCTCACCGAGATGGTCACCAACTTCACGAGCTTCGCCCCGCTCGGAACGGTGCTCGTCTCGATGCTCGGCATCGGCATCGCCGAGCGGACCGGTCTGATCGGTGCGGCGCTGCGGCTGCTGGTGCTGTCGGCCCCGCGCAGCCTGCTCACCTTCCTGATCGTGTTCGCGGGCATCCTCTCGAACACGGCCAGCGAGGTCGGTTACGTCCTGCTCGTACCGCTGGGGGCGATCATCTTCCAGACCGTCGGACGCCACCCGCTGGCGGGCATGGCGGCGGCGTTCGCCGGCGTCTCGGGAGGGTATTCGGCGAACCTGCTGCTGGGCACCATCGACCCGCTGCTGAGCGGGCTCTCGGAGGAGGCGGCGCGGATCATCGACCCCTCCTACGAGGTCAACCCGACCTGCAACTGGTACTTCATGATCGTGTCGACCTTCTTCATCTCGGCCGCCGGCACCTGGGTGACCGAGAAGGTGGTCGTCCCGCGGCTCGGAACCTACGGTGGCGGCTCGGGCGGCGAGCAGCTCGACAGGCTCTCGCCGGAAGAGAAGCGCGGCCTGCTCTGGGCCCTGGTCGCCAGCGTGGCGATGACGGCCTTCATGCTGCTGGGCACGGTCCCGGAGAACGGCTTCCTGCGCGACCCGGAGACCGGCGGCCTGCTCCGGTCGCCCTTCACCTCGGGCATCGTGGCCTTCATCTTCGGCGGGGCGGCGCTGCTGGGCATCGTCTATGGCGCGGGCGCGCGCACGATCAAGAGCGACTCGGACGCCATCGAGGGCATGGGCAAGAGCATGGAGACGCTCGGCGTCTACATCGTGCTCTGCTTCTTCGCCGCGCAGTTCGTGGCCTACTTCAAGTGGACCAACCTCGGTCTCATCTTCGCGGTGAAGGGCGCCGGCGCGTTGCAGGCCTCCGGGCTGGGGGACATCCCGCTGATGATCGCCTTCGTGCTCGTCTCGGCGGTGATCAACCTGGCGATGGGCTCGGCCTCGGCCAAGTGGGCGATCATGGCCCCGGTGTTCATCCCCATGTTCATGCTGCTGGGCTACTCGCCCGAACTGGTGCAGGCCACCTACCGGGTGGGCGACAGCGTGACCAACGTGATCTCGCCGCTGATGTCCTACTTCCCGCTCATCGTGGCCTTCATGAAGAAGTACCAGGACGACGCGGGCATCGGCACGGTGGTGGCCACCATGCTGCCCTACTCGATCGCGTTCTTCCTGGTCTGGACCGTGCTGCTGATCGCGTGGTTCCTGCTCGGCCTGCCCATCGGACCGGGGGCGCCGCTGAAGCTGGCCTAGCCGGGCCCGACCCGGCCTAGCCGGCGGCGATCGCCTCGCGCAGGCTCGCGGCCAGTGCGGCGCCGTCCTCGTGGTCGATGCCGCTGGCCGGCCACCCGATGCCCAGGCCTTCCTCGGCTCTCGGCTTGGGGATGATGTGCACGTGCACGTGCATCACCACCTGGTGCGCGGACGTGCCGTTGTTCTGCAGGATGTTGTACTCCTTCACGCCGGTCACCTCCTGCACCGCCCGGCAGATGCGCGGCAGGGCGCGCCCCAGCGCGGCGGCGGCCTCGTCGCTGAGCTGGTCCATGGTGGCGGCCTCCTCGCGCGGGATGACGAGCGTGTGCCCCCGGCTCAGGGGGTTCACGTCGAGGAAGGCGAGGACGCGGTGATCGCTGAAGACCTCGTGGCAGGGGATCTCGCCGTCGAGGATCTTGCGGAAGATGGTGTCGGTCATGATCGGGTCCTTTCGACGGGCGAAGCGCCTATCGCGGCGCGGACTTGCCTCGATCCCCCCCATGTATAGCACAGGCCGTCCGGGGTGAGGAGCCGCCATCGTGAACGTGCGTGATCAGGCCCCCGGGGATATCGTGACGCCACGAATGATCCTGACGCGAACGATCACGGCGGCAGAGGGCCGCCGTTCGCATCTCCGGAGGCAAGCATGAACCATCCCAGCATCGAGCCGCGCAAGTATCGCCCCTACCAGCGCCGCGACCTCGATTCCATCGAGCAGCTCGCCGCCCTGCCCGCCGACCACCGCGAGGCCATGAAGGCCGTCGCCACCGTCCTGCCCTTCCGGGTGAACGCCTACGTGGTCGAGGACCTGATCGATTGGGATCGGGCCCCCGAGGATCCGATGTACCAGCTGACCTTCCCCCAGCCGGGCATGCTCGAGCCGGAGGACCTCGCCCGCATGCGCGACCTGCTAGGGCGGGACGCCCCGGCCGAGGAGGTCCAGACGGCCGCGCGCGGGATCCAGGCCGGCCTGAACCCGCACCCGGCCGGCCAGCGCGAACTCAACGTGCCCACCGTGAACGGCGAGCCGCTGCCGGGCGTGCAGCATAAGTACCGCGAGACCGTCCTCTTCTTCCCCGGCCTCGGCCAGACGTGCCACAGCTACTGCACCTACTGCTTCCGCTGGGCGCAGTTCATCGGCGACGACGAGATGCAATTCGCCAGCCAGGAGGCCGGCCAGCTGGTCGCGTACCTGCGCGAGCATCCCGAGGTCACCGACGTCCTGATCACCGGCGGCGACCCGCTGACCATGAAGACCCGGGTCCTGCGCCGCTACCTCGAGCCGCTGCTCGATCCGGCGCTCGCGTCGGTGCGCACCATCCGTCTGGGCACCAAGTCGCCGGCCTACTGGCCCTACCGGTACGTCACCGACAAGGATGCCGACGACCTGCTGCAGCTGTTCGAGGAGGTGCGCGACGCGGGCAAGCACCTGGCGATCATGGCCCACTATAGCCATCCGCGCGAGCTGTCGACCCCGGTCGCCCAGCTGGCCCTGCGCCGCATGCAGGCTGCCGGTGCGACGGTCCGCTGCCAGGCGCCGCTGATCCGCAACGTCAACGACGATGGCGACCTCTGGGCAGAGATGTGGCGCACGCAGGTCAACCACGGCGCCGTGCCCTACTACATGTTCGTCGAGCGGGACACCGGCCCGAAGCACTACTTCGAGGTGCCCCTGGCGCGCGGCCTGAGGATCTTCCAGCGCGCGGTGCGCCAGGTGTCCGGGCTGGCGCGCACGGTCCGCGGGCCGAGCATGAGCGCCACGCCGGGCAAGGTCTGCGTCGACGGCGTCAGCGAGGTCGCCGGCGAGCGCGTGTTCGCCCTCCGTTTCCTGCAGGGACGGGATCCGGACTGGGTCGGCCGGCCGTTCTTCGCCCGCTACGACGAGCGCGCCACCTGGCTCGACGACCTCGCCCCGGCGTTCGGTCGCGACGAGTTCTTCTTCGAGCCGGGTCTGCGGATGATCACCCGCGGCGGACCGGTGGATGACGGTGACGCGTTGGCCGAGGCGGCATCCTGAGCGACACGATCCCGGCGCGCCCGGCACCGACGCATCGGGCGGTCCGACGGCGAGGATCGTCCGTCGGGCCGCCCGTGCCGGATCACCACGCGGTGTGACCGGATGGCACACCGATGAATGTTCGTTCGAATCATCGACCCCGCGCTCAATGCCCTCCCGACAGGCGAGTTGACGACGATTCGCGGGTTCCGCAGACGTGGGCACACGGCCTGCAGGATCCGGACGACCGACCCCGGAGCCGCTCGTCACGCCTGGAAACGGAGGACCGATCATGCGCCGATCCCGAACCCCATGGCCGCTGGCCATCGTCGCCGGCCTCGTGCTGGCCGCCGGACTGACCGGCTGCTCGGACGACGCCGACCCCACGAGCCCCGATGCCGTGGCCCCCGCCCTGCCCGCTCCCGAGCAGCTGACCTTCGACTTCTCGTTCTTCGCACAGGGCGAGCAGCTGGACACCGACAAGGAGGCTGGCGAGTACTCCCACTTCGTCAACGCCTATCTCCGCGCCGCGCTGCTCGACCTCATGGCCCACCTCGTGATCAGTCCTCCGGTGGCCGCCTTCTCGCTCGCCCTCGACACTCCCCCGTCGCTGCAGGACGACGGCTCCTGGGTCTGGGTCTACACCCACGTGGACGGCGACGAGGAGGCCGAGATCCGGCTCCAGGGCTGGCCGCGGGACGTGGGCGTGGACTGGGAACTGCGCGTGACCTACGATGACGTCGACGGCGTGGTCTGGTTCGACGGTCACACCGAGCAGGAGGCCCAGGTGGGCTCATGGACCTTCTACGAGGTCGAGGATCCGGCCCACCCCGCGACCGGCCGCATCGCCTGGGACGCGGCGAGCGCCACCGAGCGCCTCCTGTTCACCGTCATGACGGGAGAGGACGCGGGCGACACGCTGGAATTCCGCGATCATGGTGCTCATGCCGAGATCGAGCACGTCGACGTGACCGAGCAGCAGACCTCGACCATCCGCTGGTACCCGGACGGGCACGGCTGGATCCGTTGGTCCGACTACGACGGGTTCCAGCGGTCCTGCTGGGACGTCGACCTGCGCAACACGGAGTGCGAGTAGCCCGAGACCGGACGGCTGCACCGCCGGGGGTCGCGAGGCCCCCGGCGCGATCTGTCGCCGGACGTGGTATCATCGGCCTCCACACCCGACCCGAGGGGGCTGGACACCTAAGCGCCCTGGTCCCGCACCACCGAACCGTCGATCTTCACCGGTGACGACTGGGTCGCTTGCCGGCTCGCCGAGTACATTCCCGTTCCCGGGGAGGGCTGGCGATCGTTCAGCTTCGACGTGCCGTCGCAGTCGGACACCTGGCCGGACGGTTGGAGCAGCTTCGCCCTCGGTCCCGACGCGCCGGAGCCGGGCTGGGTCAGCCTGATGGCGGACGTCGACCCGCTGGGCTTCCACCATGGCGATCCGACGTGCTTCTACATCTTCCAGATGTGGGACCTGGGCCTGGACAGCGCGGCGATCACCCTCGAGGACGCCGTCCGCGTCGAGGTCTCGACCTGGTCTCGGGTCAAGGGCCTGTTCGGCGACTAGCCGTCGTCGGCGGGAACCTGCAGCCCTGACGTTGGTTGAAACCGGGCCGTCATCCGGATCGTAGCCAGGCTGACGAGCGCCCCGCGTCATCGGCGCCGACGTGTGCCCCGAGAGGTCCTGCATGCCCCACTTCGTCTCGGATATCCCGACCGCTCGCACCGCTGTCCGCGTCCTGATCCTCGCAGGGAGCGTCGTCGCGTCCGCCGTGGCCGCCGACCCGCCGCCGACCCTCGCGCACCTGCACGAGGCCGGCACCATCGCCGCGGTGAACACCGTGGCCGTCACCTCGCCGCCGGTCTGGGGCGAGAGCCGCGTCCTGCGCCTGGTCGACGAGGGGACGATCGTCGCTGCGGGCGACACCCTGGTCGTGCTCAGCAACCAGCGCTTCGCCGACCGCCTGCGCCAGGTGACCGCCGACCACGCCGTCCAGCAGCGCGTGCTCACGAGCGTGCGGACCCAGAACCGGAGCCACGCCGTGGCCGCGCACAACGCCATCACCAAGGCCCGGCTGGCCATGGAGATGGCCGAGCTGGACGAGGAGAACCAGCGCTTCGCCGCCGCGGTGGCCCGCGAGCAGGCGCGGCTCGGCCGTCGCCAGGCCGAGATCTCGCTCGAGCGCGCGCGTCAGGACAGCCTCGCCCAGGCCGGCCTCGACAGCCTCGCCCTCGCGCGGGCGCAGCTGCGCAGCGACCGCCTCCGGGCGCGCATGAACCGGTACCAGGCCTACCTCGACCAGCTCGTGCTCACCGCCCCGGCC
>WJIQ01000269.1 GCA_014730255.1 bacterium
GACGGCATGGCAGGGCTTGCCCGTCCGCGCGAGGACCTGGCTTACCAGCGTGGTCTTGCCCACCTGGCGGGGTCCGGCCACGACCTGGATGAAACGGCGCGGTTCGGCGAGGCGGGTCGCGAGGACGTCGCCCTGCGGGCGTTCGTATGGTCGTTGTGGCGAAATGCTCATCATGGTGAACGATTTTACTCAATAAAATGAGTAAAATCAAGCGTGGATCGTCTCGTCCCTTGGGAATACTCCTGTGCCTTTAAAAAAACACCGTCCGCCCTGAAATCTCACGACCTGGCTCCTCCGGACGATGCCAGGCCATGATGCTCGAACTCATCCTGCGCACACTGCTGGCGGCCGTCCGGTCCCGTCAGTCGCTCCTGCTCGAAACGCCGCCCGGCGTCACCAGATCGCGGTCCTGCGACTGAATTCCACCAGAGCCAAGCCCAAGTGGCGCGACCGCGCTGCCCGGAACCGGCATCGGATCCCCAGGATCACCGGCGGATGGGAGAATCCGAAGGGTCAGGCGTTGATTTCGATATATGCTGGGTTTGCAGCTATATTGGCTGCCGGGACCCGACCACGCCCGCGGTCGCAACCATCGCTGCCAGACCCGAGGCGCGAGACGCTGCCATGAGCCCGCTGTTCGCCGAACACGTCGAGCTGAAGTTCAAGACCTACAACGGCCTGTTCCTCGACCTGCCTTTCGAGCAGACCTACCAGGTGGGGATCCATCTACCGCTTCTCGCGGAGGCGTGCCGGACCGGTTACGAGGCCGGCCGGGACCCGGGCCAGATCATCCGGCAGTTCCTGGCCGACTACTTCCCGCACTCCGGCGCCGAGGACGGGCTCGGGCTGCTCTTCCGGTTCACTCAGTTCATCGAGCGCCAGGTCCTGCTGTTCGACTCGGTGGAGGACGCGGCGTTTCCCGCGCTGCACCAGCGCGGCGGCCGTGGCTCGGTCGATCACGTGGTCGACCTGGCCGACGACCGGGGTCGGCTCGGCGAGCTGGCCGCGAAGCTCCGCGAGTTCGGCGTCCGGGTCGTGCTCACCGCGCACCCCACGCAGTTCTATCCTGCCCAGGTGCTCGGCATCCAGAACGAACTCATCGCCGCGATCCGCGCCAACGATCTCGCGACGGTGCGGGAGCTGCTCGATCAGCTCGGCAAGACCCCGTTCTTCAACAAGCGCAAGCCGTCACCCTACGAGGAGGCGGTGGGCCTGACCTGGTACCTCGAGAACGTGTTCTACGAGACGATCGCCGACATCGTCCGCAACGTCAGCACGCGGCTGGGCGTGCCGATCGCAGAGTGGCCGAACCCGGAACTCCTGGAGGTCGGCTTCTGGCCCGGCGGCGACCGCGACGGCAACCCCTACGTGACCCCGCAGGTG
Source organism: bacterium (assembly GCA_014730255.1). Classification (GTDB taxonomy): domain Bacteria; phylum Krumholzibacteriota; class Krumholzibacteriia; order LZORAL124-64-63; family LZORAL124-64-63; genus Glo-17. Next base: position 1,384 of record WJIQ01000269.1, read on the forward strand.
ACCCGCGACGTGGCCAGGGAGCTGCGACGGACGGCCCTCCGCTGCTATGCCGCCGACCTGCGCCGGCTGCGCGGCAAGCTCACCTTCCGCGGCGTCGAGGAGCGCATCGTCCAGGCCGAGGTGTCGGTGGCCAGCACCCTGCAGGGCCAGGGTGAACGCCGCTATCGGGGTCCGGCCGGGCTGCTGGCCGACCTCGGCGCCGCGCGCGAGGCGCTCGTGTCCGACCACGGCGGCCTCTTCGTCGACAAGCTGGACGACGTGATCCTCAAGGTGCGGATCTTCGGCTTCTTCATGGCCAGCCTCGACGTGCGCCAGGACAGCCGCGTCCACCGCCGGGCCTGGTCCGAGCTGGGCGAGCGGATCCTCGGCCGCGCACTCGACCTCGAGGCCGCCGATCTCGAGGAACGCCTCGCGAGCATCCTGGCCATCGACCGCCTGCCCCGCGCGGAGGACCTGTCCGAGAACGCCGCGCGCGACCTCCTGCAGACCCTGGCCGCGATCCGGGACATCCAGACCGAGAACGGCGAGAAGGGATGCCACCGCTACGTCATCAGCAACTGTCGCGACGCGGCGGACGTCCTGCTCGTGCATCGGGCGGCCTGCCTGGCGTGGGGCGCGCCGGCGCAGGTGCCGCTGGACGTCGTGCCCCTGTTCGAGAGCGTCGCCGACCTCGCCGCGGCACCGGCCGCCATCGACCGGTTGCTGCGCGACCCTGCCTACCGCGAGCACCTGGCCGGCCGGGGCCTGACGCAGACGGTCATGGTGGGGTTCTCCGACGGCACCAAGGACGGCGGCTACCTGCAGGCCAACTGGTCGATCTTCGCCGCGAAGGAGCAGATCAGCCGCACCGCCGATCAGCACGGGGTGAAGATCGTGTTCTTCGATGGCCGCGGCGGGCCGCCCTCGCGCGGTGGCGGCAACACCCACGACTTCTACGCCGCCCTCGGCGAGCGCGTCCATAACCATCGCATCGAGCTGACCATCCAGGGCCAGACCATCAGCTCCCGGTTCGGCCAGCCGGACTCCTGTCGCTTCAACCTCGAGCAGCTGCTGACCGCGGGCCTGGAGAACGCCGTCTTCGGACACGCGGGACAGGAGCTGGACGACCGCCAGCGGGCCCTCCTGCAGGAGCTGTCCCACCACGCCCACCGCAAGTACACCGCCCTGAAGGAGCACCCGCGGTTCCTCGACTACCTCGCGACGCTCACCCCGCTGCGGTTCTTCGGTCAAACCAACATCGCGTCGCGGCCGACCAGCCGCCGCGGCGGCGACCTGCCCCTCGACGACCTGCGCGCCATCCCCTTCGTGGGCTCCTGGGGCCAGATGAAGCAGAACGTTCCCGGTTTCTACGGCGTGGGCACGGCGCTGAAGGCCCTCCAGGCCCAGGGCCGGACCGAGGACCTGCTCCAGCTGCATCGCGAGTCGCTCTTCTTCCGGACCCTCCTCGGCAACAGCATGCAGTCGCTGGCCAAGGCCGACTTCGCCCTCACCCGCCACCTCGCCCAGGACCCGGAGTTCGGCGAGTTCTGGTCCACGCTGCATCGCGAGTACGAGGACACCGTCGAGGCCATCGGCACCGTCAGCGGTGGCCGCGACCTGCTGGCGGACGACTCGCAGCTGCGCCGGTCCATCGCCATGCGGGAGGACATCGTCCTGCCCCTGACGACCATCCAGCAGTTCGCGCTGCTGGAGCTCGCCAGGACCGACGGCAGCCCCTGGGGCCAGGAGGACCTCGAGAAGCTGGTGGTGCGGACGATGTTCGGGATCATCAATGCGGCGCGGAACGCCGCCTGAGGTTCGCCGCCGGGAATCGCCCGCGACCTGACCGGACCGACCGGGACCACCGTGACCGGGCGCCCGCCCGCGCCCGTGGCCCCGCCACCGACAAGGAGCCCTACCATGCCCTCGCTGCCCCTGGACTGCCCCGTGACCAGGACCGTCGTATCCATCCTCCGCGCCGCCCGGGCCGCCGTCGCGCCGTTGCAGGGCTGATGGCGCACGCCACGGAATTCGGGGCGCCGACGGAGACCGCCGGCGCGACCATCGGTCTGGTCTGCTACAACGTCCAGCGCGCCATCCACCGCGATGCGCTCCGCCGGCTGGTCGCCACGGCGCCGGCCTTCGCGGCGGCGGACCTCGTGGCGATCCAGGAGGCGGTCCCCGGGCACGGCACCGGCCACATCCTGGCCGACCTGGCCGGCGTCCTCTCGCCGGCGCACCGCTGGACCTACGCGCCGGTGATGCGCTATCCCGACGCGGGCAAGGAGTATGGCAACGGCCTGATCCATCGCGACGAGGCGGTGGTCCGCGCCAGCACGTCGGTCAGGCTGCCGCCGGTGACCCGGCTGCGCTGGTGGGAGCGAGCCAAGACCGAGGGAGGCGCCCCGGACACCAAGGCCGCGCTGCTGCAGGTGATCAGTCTGCACGCGGCCACCGTGCGCCTGGCCACCGTCCACCTCGACTTCGCCGGCGGGTGGACGCACCGGCATGCCCAGCTCTCCCGCGTGGTGGCGGCCCTGGACGATCTCGCTCCGGCCGACGGCACGCCCTGCGGCCGGACCGTCGACATCATCTGCGGCGACTTCAACACCGTCGGCCACCACCGCCTGCCAGGCAGCCGCCGTGCCACGCGCCGCGCCCTGGCCGCGGCCACCGACCGGGGCTTCCGCGACGCCACCGCCGCCATCGGCTTCACCAGCGACCTCTTCGGCTCCATCGACCCCGCCGACCCGTCGGCCGCGTGGCTACGCCGCGGCCTACGCCTCGGTCTGCGTTTTCGCCAGAAGACCGACCACGTGCTGGTGCGCGGGCCGGTGGCGGTCACCGCGGCCGGGGTGGTCACGGCGAACGATGCGGATCTCCTGGCGATCTCCGACCACCTCCCCTTGCACGTCACCCTGACGCTGACCTGAGGCCACGGACGCCAGGGTCGACCGTCTCGATCGCCGCACCACCAGCGAACGGCGGGCCCGGGACGATGCGGCCCGACCGAAACCCGGTCGGCCCGCACGTGGTGCGGGACGTCTCAATCGGCCCGGAAGATCGACGAGATCGGACCGCCGGAACTTACGAATCGGCAACGCGGTTCGTCGACCCGACGCGGACTCCGTGCTGATCGCCCAGGTCCTCGCCGAACGCGACCGGATCTAGCGCGGATGGAGGTGGACCAGTCGCTTCTATTCACACCCTCCGGATGCCTGGTCGAGGGATCGGGAGCCGGAATCGCGTGGCGTAGACGTCGGTGGGCGACCAGTTGCAGGAGAGACCAGCCCCGTGACCGACCTCCGGCCCATCGGAGGATGACAGCCCCCGGCTTCGCCGGGGGCCGTTCACGGATCCCTGATGCGCCAGCGGCCAGCCGCTACTTCCGATCCCGCGGGAAGTCGTCGACCTCTGGCAGCTCGATGGGGTCGGCCGCGATCCGCTCGAGGAGGACCTCGACAGCCTTCTCGAGCTGCGGGTCGCGCCCGGCGATCACCTCGTGGGGCAGGTTGTCGACCACGATGTCCGGCTCGACGCCCTCGTTCTCGACCACCCACTCGCCGTCGAGGCTGTAGATGCCGAACTCGGGGAACGTCACGTTGCCGCCGGCCATCAGCGGGATGTTGCGGCTGATGCCCACCAGGCCGCCCCAGGTGCGCGTGCCGATGACCGGGCCCAGCTCGTAGGCCTTGAAGTAGTATGGCAGCGCATCGCCGCCCGAGCCGGCGTAGGCGTTGGACAGCATCGCCATGTGGCCCAGGAACGCGGTGCCCGGCGTGCGCCAGTCCTGGCCGTGACGCGGGCGCCAGAGGTTGACCAGCTTCTGCCGCAGGATGTTCATGAAGAAGTCCGGGATGAACCCGCCGCCGTTGAAGCGCTCGTCGATGATCAGCCCGTCCTTGCGCAGGTTCGGGTAGTACCCGCGCGCAAAGCCCTGCTGGCCGCCGATGGCGGTGTTGGGCAGGTGCAGGTAGCCGATCTTGCCGCCGGACAGCTCGTCGACGCGCCGGCGGTTCTCCTGGACCCAGGCCCGGTACCGCAGGCTGCGCTCGCTGCGGATCGGCTCGACGATGATCTCGCGGCTCTCGTCGCCGTCCCGGTCCGGGCCGATCTCGAGGGCCACCTGCTCGCCGATCTTGTCCATGAGCAGGCTGTACGGGTTCATGGGAGCCTTCAGCTCGACCCCGTTGACCGCCAGGAGGTACTCGCCCTCGGCGACCTCCTTGCCCGGGCCGAAGAGCGGCGTGTCGGCGCCGCCGTTCCAGTCGCGCTCGTCGAAGATCCGTGCGACGCGGTAGCGGTCGCCGTCGAGTTCGAAGTCGCAGCCCAGCAGGCCGGTGCCGATGCGCTTGGCGCGTGGCCGATCGGTGGGCCGGGCGTAGGCGTGGCCGGCGTTCAGCTCGGCGATCATCTCGCCCACCAGGTAGCGGAAGTCCGAGCCGTGGGCCATGTACGGCAGCAGCTCGCTGTACCGGTCCCACATCTCCTCCCAGTCGACCTGGTGCATGCCCGGGTCGTAGAAGAAGTCGCGCTCGAGCCGCCAGGCGTCGCGCAGCATCTGGGCCCACTCCTGGCGCGGGTCGACATGCATCTTCATGTCGTCGAGGCGCAGCGGCTTCTTGGCGGGCTTCTGGTCGGGCGCCGCCTTGACGATGCCCATCGCGCCGTTCTTGCGGTAGAGCAGCTTCTCGCCGTCGGCCGACAGCGTGTAGCTGCCGACGTCCTCGAGGACGGTCTTCTCCTCGCGGTCGTCCATGTCGAAGAGCTTGACCGTGGCGGTGGACGCGCGGTTGCCCCGGCCGCCCCCCGGTGCGAACGGCCGCTGCACGTAGAACAGCTGGCCGTCGGCGAACTGCAGGTTGTAGTAGTTCGACGGCGAGACGTCCAGGGCGACCATGCGGTCTGTCAGGCCCTCGAGGTCGATCTCGAGGCGGGGCTCCTCGTCCTCGCCCTCGTCCCCGTCGCCCTCGTCGTCGCCGTCATCGTCCCCGTCGTCCTTCTTGCCCTTCTCGCCGTCCCCGTTCTCCTCGTCCCCATCCACCTCGACCTCGTCGGCCTCGGGCGGGAACGGGTGCGCGACGTCCTCGCGCAGGGTCACCAGGTACAGGCCGTCCTGGTTCTCCCAGATCGGCTTGAGGTCGAAGCCGCCGATGGTCGGGTTGAAATGCTGCGCCGAGGCGAAGAACAGGTAGTCGCCCTCGTCGTCGAAGCAGGGCCAGGAATCGCTGGTGAAGTCGTCGGTCACCCGGTGCTTCTCGCCGGCGACCACGTCGTACAGCCAGATCACGCCGAAGCCGTTCTCCTCGTCGCGCGCGTAGGCCACCCAGTCCGAGTGGGGGCTCCAGGAGGCCATGGTGATCGGGCCGGCGATGCCGGTGTCGATCACCGTGCGGTCGCCGCTCTCGGCATCGACGAGGATCAGCTCCAGGGGCGCGGTGCTCACCAGCAGGTGCTCGCCGTCGGGCGACCAGCGCATGGAGTAGATCCAGCTCTCGAGGCCGCGCGTCAGCCGCTTCGCCTCGCCCGAGCCGTCGGCCGGGCGGGTGTAGATCTCGTAC
>WJIQ01000270.1 GCA_014730255.1 bacterium
AGGCGATCTGCTCCGCAGTGAGCGTATGACGCAGGGTCGCCGGATCCTCGGAGCCGTCGGCGTGGTGGATCACGAGCTCGAGGGTCGAGCCCGGCGCGAGATCGTCGACCCCGCGCAGGTCGAAGGTGTCGGTCTCCTGGACCTTCTCGTAGTCGGCCGGATCGACGAACACCAGCGGCAGGATGCCCTGTTTCTTGAGGTTCGTCTCGTGGATGCGCGCGAACGAGCGCACGATCACCGCCGCCGCTCCCAGGTGCCGGGGCGACATGGCGGCGTGCTCGCGGCTGGAGCCCTCGCCGTAGTTGTCGTCGCCGACGATCACCCAGCGCCGTCCGGCCGCCTTGAGGGCGCGGGCCACGTCGGGCACGCGCCCGGTCTCGCCATCGAGCGGATTGCGGGTCTTGCCCGTCTCGCCCGAGAAGGCGTTGACGCCGCCGAGCAGCAGGTTGTCGCTGATCCGATCGAGATGGCCCCGGTACTTCAGCCAGGGACCGGCCATCGAGATGTGGTCGGTCGTGCACTTGCCCTCGACCTTGATCAGCAGCTCGAGCCCCGTGAAATCGTCCGGCTGCCAGGGTGCGAACGGCTCGAGCAGCGCCAGGCGCTCGCTGTCGGGTTCGACCTTGACCGGAACCTGCGTGCGGTCGGCCGGCGGCTCCTGGTACCCCTCCTCGGCGAACACGAAGCCGTCCGCGGGCAGATCGTCCGCCGGCGCGGGCGCCCTGAGGCGCACCTCCTGGCCGTCGGACGTGATCAGGGCATCGCGCGTGGGATCGAAGTCGAGGCGCCCGCTCAGGCCGTACGCCATGACCACCTCGGGGCTGCCGATGAAGGCATGGGTCTCGGCGTTGCCGTCGTTGCGCTTGCGGAAATTGCGGTTGAACGAGGTGACGATGCTGTTGCGATCGCCCTCGGAGATGTCATCGCGCCGCCACTGGCCGATGCAGGGCCCGCAGGCGTTGGTCAGCACGGTGGCGCCGAGCTTCTCGAGCACCGCGAGCTGGCCGTCCCGCTTGATCGTCTCGTAGATCTGGTCGCTGCCCGGGGTCACCAGCAGCGGGACCTTCATCTCCAGACCGCTGTCGATCGCCTGCCGGGCGATGTCGGTCGCGCGACCGATGTCCTCGTAGCTGCTGTTGGTGCAGGAGCCGATGAGCGCGGCCGTGAGCTCGGCCGGGTAGTCCTCGCGCTCGCAGTCCTCGCGCATGGCGCTGAGCGGATGCGCGACGTCCGGGCTGTGCGGGCCCACCAGATGGGGCTCGAGCTCGGACAGGTCGATCTCGACGATGCGGTCGTAGAACCGCTCAGGAGCGTCGTGGACCTCGGGATCGGCGCCGAGCAGATCGAGGTTCTCGGCGGCGAGCGCGGCCAGGTCGCCGCGACGGGTGCCGCGCAGGTAGCCGAACATGCGCTCGTCGGCGGGGAAGATGCTCGTGGTCGCGCCCAGCTCGGCGCCCATGTTGGTGATCGTCGCCTTGCCGGTGCAGCTGATGGCCTCGCAGCCGGGTCCGAAGTACTCGATGACGTGGTTGGTGCCGCCCTTGGTGGTCAAGATGCCGCAGAGCTTGAGGATCACGTCCTTCGGCGCGGTCCAGCCGCTGGGCGTGCCGGTGAGCTTGACGCCGGTGATCTGCGGGTGGAGCACCTCCCACGGCATGCCGACCATGACGTCCACGGCGTCGGCGCCACCGACGCCGCACGCAGCCATGCCGAGACCGCCGGCGTTGGGGGTGTGGCTGTCGGTGCCGATCATCAGCCCGCCGGGGAAGGCGTAGTTCTCGAGCACGACCTGGTGGATGATGCCCGATCCCGGCTTCCAGAAGCCCATGCCGTAACGGGCGGCCGAGGTCTGCAGGAAGTCGTAGACCTCGCGGTTGGTGTCCATGGCCGCCTTCTCGTCCGCCAGCTTGCCCTGATAGGCGAGCAGCAGGTGGTCGCAGTGGACGGTCGTGGGCACGGCGGTCTCGTCGCGGCCGGCCATCATGAACTGCAGGATCGCCATCTGCGCGGTCGCGTCCTGCATCGCGACGCGATCGGGCGCCAGCGCGAGGGTCGCCTTGCCGCGCTCGAGCACCTGCCCCTTCGGGTCGACCAGGTGGCCGAGGAAGATCTTCTCGGTGAGGGTCAGCGGCCGCCCGAGGCGCTGGCGGACGTCCTCGAGGCACTCACGCGTGCGGAGGTAGACGCGGCGGACGAGCTCGGCGGTGGTGGCAATCTCCATGGGTTCCTCCCGGGGCTGCGCGGACGGTCTGAAGGCGCGAAACATCCACCAAAATAGGCACATTCCGCCCGGATCGCCCAGTCGCGAGTCACGGGGCGGCGCCGTTGCCAAAAAAATTAAACCACGGATGACCCTGGCCGAACCTAAAGAAGTCCGCAGTACCGCCCGGACCGCTTGGATCGATCCGCGGCGCTGACCCCGAGCGAGGATGCCCGATCATGCGACTCGACCTCAGGAACCGTTTCCTCGTGCCGACTTCGATCGCGCTCGTCATGGCGTTCGGTACCTATCTCGCCATCACCACCAGCCAGACGAGCGACGCCCTCGAGGCTGCGAATCACGACGAGATGAAGCAGCTCGATCAGCTGCTGGCGAAACAGATCGGCAGCTGGATCGAGCGCCGCGACGCCGACGTCGCCCGCTGGGCCTCCCTGCCGGTCGTGCGTGACGCCGGCATAAACCCCGCCAGCCACGCGTTCTCGGCCCAGCTCACGCTCGACGAGATCGCCGCGTGGGCGCCCGACTACGAGGGGATCCACCTGATCGGGCCCGACGGGATCGCCACGGCCTCGAGCGTCGACGGCATGGCCGGTTTCCTGGACATCAGCGACCGCAGCTACTTCCGGGAGTGCCAGCGCACGGGCGAGCCCAGCTACAGCGAGGCCGTGCGCAGCAAGGTGACCGACGAGCCGATCGTGGTGATCTGCCATCCGGTGCGCGACAGCAGCGACCGGCCGACCGGATCGGTCGTGATCGGGGTCGTCGACCTGCACCGCATCAACGAGGAGCTGGTCGCCCCGATCAAGATCGGCGAGACCGGTTACGCGTACATCTGCGACCCCGACGGCATCATCCTCGCCCACCCGAAGTCCGAGCTGATCCTCGACCTCGACATCACGACCTTCGCATGGGGCCAGCAGGTCATGGCCATGAAGAACGGCCACCTCGAATACGAGTTCCAGGGCCACCGCAAGCAGGCGACGTTCACGACCGAGGACAAGCTGGGCTGGCTCATCGCCGTGACCATCGACAACTCCCAGATCTACGCCGCTTCGGACCGGCTCCGGAACCTGGGGATCCTGATCACGGCGATCTCCCTGGCCGCCGTCGCGATCATCGTCTTCCTGGTCGCCCGCAGCGTATCGCTGCCGGTCAACCGCATGATCGCCGAGCTGAACCAGGGATCCGAGCAGACGACGTCGGCCGCCGACCAGATCGCCAACTCGAGCGTCGGCCTCGCCAGCCAGTCCTCCGAGCAAGCGGCCGCGGTGCAGCAGACCTCGGCCAGCCTCGAGGAGATGACGGTCAACGTGCAGAGCACCGTCACCGCGACCGACGAATGCCAGCGCCTGATGACCACGGCCAAGCAGGTCGTCGAGGAGGGCCTCGGCAGCATGACCGAGCTGGTCGACGTGATCGGCAGCATCAAGGAGAGCGCCGACCAGACCAGCCGGATCGTCGGCACCATCGACGAGATCGCCTTCCAGACCAACCTGCTGGCGCTGAACGCCGCGGTCGAGGCTGCCCGCGCCGGCGAGGCCGGCAAGGGCTTCGCCGTCGTGGCCGAGGAGGTGCGCAACCTCGCGCAGCGTGCCGCCGAGGCCGCGCGCGAGACGAGCACGCTGATCCAGGAATCGGTCGACCAGGCCGAGCGTGGCGTGGCGAGCACCGGGACGACGCGCGAGGTGTTCGAGCGCACGGCCGAGAACTCCGCACAGGTGGCCGAACAGGTCGATCAGATCGCGCAGGCGGCCCGTGAGCAATCCGACGGGATCGGCCAGATCAACAACGCGGTCGGCCAGCTCGACGAGACGACACAGGGCGTGGCGGCCACGGCCGAGGAATCCGCGTCGGCGGCCGAGGAGCTCAATGCGCAGGCGGCGCAGCTGCAGTCGGTGGTCGCCCGGCTGCATGCCCTGGTGTCGGGCGAGCGGATGCCTGCCGGCGGGCAGCTGGACGCGCGGGACCAGGCGCTGCACGCCCTGGCCGACCAGGCCGTGACCACGGCCGACGAGACGGTCGGAACCTGATCGCGTTCGGGTTGACCACCCATGACGATCGCGCCACCTTGGACGCCACCCCGCCACGGGGTGGCGTCCCTGGATCCAGCACCGGAGGCCTCGGGTGAAACCACAGCTGTTCGCGCTCCTGACCGCCGCCGCCTGGGGCATCGGCGGCTACTTCGAGAAGAAGGGCCTGCACGCAGGCAACCTCTCGCCGCAGGTGGGCATCACCATCCGCACGTTCGTCGCCATGATCGTCCTGGGGATCGTCAGCTGGCCCCAGCTGCGCACGGTGGGGCAGGCGGACGGCAAGGCGTTGCTCACCCTGGTGGTCGGTGGCGGTCTGGTGGCCGGATCGATCGGGATGCTCAGCTTCTACGCGGCGATCAAGGGCGCGCCGCTCAGCCGGGTGATGCCCATCGCCTTCACCTCGCCGCTCTTCGGGGCGCTGGCCGCGGTCGTCCTCGGCGGCGAGGCGCTCACGCTCAAGGCTGCGCTCGGGATGATGCTGACCGTCGGCGGGATCGTGCTCCTGACCACCTGACCATCACCGGTCAGCCCCGGAACGCGCCGGGCCGCACGGGAAGGACCACGGTGAACGTGCTGCCCACGCCGGGCTCGCTATCGACGGTGATGCGCCCACCGTGCTCGGTGGCGATCCGCGAGGCCGTGACCAGCCCCCAGCCGAGGTGCACCCGGCCGGACCCCTGGCGGAAATGCGGTTCGAAGAGCCGCGACAGCTCGTGGGCGGGGATGCCACGCCCGGTGTCCACGACCGCGATGCCGACCGAGCCGTCGCCGCGATCGCGGGTCCGCAGGGTCAGCGTCCCCCCGCCCTCCATGGCCTCGACCGCGTTGCGCAGCAGGGCGAGGAGCAGCTGGTTGAGCTGTCCCGGATAGCAGACGATGCGTGGCAGGTCGCCGAAGTCGCGCACCACCGTGATGGACTCCGGGACGGCGCGGCCCATCACCGTGAGCGTGGCCTCGATCAGCTCGTGCAGGTCGGCCTCCTGGCGCTCGGCCCGATCGAGCGCCGTGAACTGCTTCAGCCCGCCCAGCAGATCCTGCAGACGGCTCGCCGCCGCGGCCGTGCTCTCGACGCTGCGTCCGAGGGCGGTGAGCGCGCGCTCGCGCCGGGCGGGGTCGACGGTATCCTGATCGCGAAGGGCACGGGCGCTGCGGGCCGTCAGGTCGCTGCTGGCGACCAGCGTCCCGAGCGGCGAGTTCAGCTCGTGGACCAGACCGGCGACCAGCCGGCCGAGGCTCGCCAGCTTCTCCGACTGCATCAGGCGATCCTGCGCCCGGTGAAGCTCCTCCTCCGCGGCCTTCCGCGAGGTGATGTCGCTGATGGTACCCACCAGCCGCGCCGGCCGGCCGTCCGGATGGCGCGACACCGCCCGGCCCTTGATCTCGACCCACGCCTCGCCGCCGTCCTTGCGCGTCATGCGCACCTCGAAGGCCACTTCCCGATCGTCGCCGTGCTCCTCGCGGAAGAGCCGCGCGAGTTCCCGATCGTCGACACCGACCAGCATGGCGCGCAGCTGCTCGTAGGTGCGGGGCTTCTCGTCCGGCGTGTAGCCGAGGATCGCGGCGAAGCGGTCGCTGGTGTAGAACGACCCGGCGTCGAGGTCGATGTCCCAGATACCGTCGTTGGCCGCATCGAGCGCCAGTCCGAGCCGCTCCTCGCTCTCCCGCAACGCGTGCTCGACCTCCTCCCGGTGCGCGATGTCCGCCTCGAGCGCCCTCTGCATCTCGCGGAAGCTCTGGGCGAGCTGGCCGAGATCGTCGTCCGCCGACACGTCCACGCCCAGCGGCGCATCCAGGTCGCCGCGGGCGATGGCCGCGGTCGCCGCCCTCAGCTTGCGGAGCGGACGCACGATCGACACGATGGCCAGCATCGCCATCAGCACCAGCAGCACCACCGTGCCGAGCCCGAGCAGGGTGATCAATTGCAGACGCGACCGGAAACGCTCGGCGGCCGTCCGCAGTTCGCCACGGACGGACACCACCTGCGCGGTGGTGAGCGCCTCGAGGCCATCCCGGAGCGACTCGAAGGAGGCACGCATGCGCTCGGCGTCGGCGAGCAGGCGCTCGGCGGGGATGCCATCGACGGCGATCAGGTCCAGGGCGACCCGTCGCGCCAGGGCATCGTAACGCTCGAACTCGCGCACGAGGGCGGACACGCGCTCGCCCCGCAGGCCCGGCAGCTCGCGGGCCTGGTCCAGACCCGCGCGGATGCGGTCCGCGACGGCCTCGGTCTCGTGGACCAGATCGACGTCCCGCACGGAGATCGCAGCGTCCAGATCGTGGTTCAGCTGCACGGCGTCCAGTTCGAGCCGGCGCGAGAGGTCGACCGCGGCGAACAGCTCGTCCTGCAGCCGCCGGATCAGGTCGGTGCCCTCGCGGACGTTCATGAACGCCACGCCGAAGACGATCGCCAGCACCACGGCCGTGAGCACGGGCAGTGCCATGATGCGGTGCGTGAACTGCATCCCTACCCCTCCGCCGCCATCGCATCAGCGGACATGGACGACCTTCAGGTCGGTGCGGTCGGCCTCGCGCGGCAGGTAGCCGATCGCGCCGGGCGTCATGCGCACGTAGAAGGCGAGCTCGTCCGGCGTGGCGAAGGTGCGGGGCGGCCGGCCCTTGCCCGTGAACACCATCCGCTTCCAGTAGACCTCGAAGCCGTCCTCGGTGTGCTCGAGCGCACGGACGATGAACCGCCGATACGGCCGGTCGATGGCCAGCATGACCGGCCGGATCGCCAGGCCACCCGACCAGCGGGTGCTCTTGCCGAGGTAGATCCGCCGCAGCTCCTGCGGCGAGATCGTATCGACCGGGACGTCCGGGTGCGCGACCACCACGATCTCGGTCAGCTCGTCCGCCCCCACCGGCGACACGAGCACCATCAGCAGGACGCACGCTGCCCGGAGTCCCCACCTCGCTGTCCGGCGGATCGCCATGCACCCGGCTCCTGACATCAGAAGTGGAAGGTCGTCTTGGCCGCGATGACGCGCCAGCGCCGCGCCTCGCTGGTCGACGCGTCCGGACCGCCCGGCAGCGCGAGCGCCGTGCCGTCCATGGCGTGCAGCTCGAGCTTGAGCAACCAGTGATCGTTGACGTCGAACCGCACCGATACGCCGAGGTCGTCCTGCCAGGCGCCATGCGCGGGCTCGCCCGCCTGGACGAGCGTCTCGCCGTCGCGGTCGTCGTAGTCGGGGTAATACTCCGAGTAGACGGCCGCCACCGACCAGCGCCGACCGAGGCGATACCGCGCCTTGGCGTACCACCCCAGGTCGCGCTGGCTGGCGAAACGGGTGCGCGACAGCTCGGCCGCGAGCAGCCACGGGCCGCGGGAGTATTCCAGCGACGTCGTGAACACGGAATGCAGGTCGAGATCGTCGTCGAAGGAGAGCGCGTACGGCAGGTACTCCGGGACGCCCTGGCCATCGTCGACCAGCACGTCGTAGTGCACGGTGCCGGCGGCCTCGATGTCGCCGGCGAAGGCGCTGCCGCCGATCCGCAGCCCCGTCAGCGGGGTGGTCCAGATCAGCGATCCGCCGACGATCCAGGGCACCTGCAGGTCGACCGCGATGTCGCCGGCCACCGCCGCGGTGACGCTGTCGGCCGGCACCCCGTACTGCGAGGCGACCTCGGCGGCCACGGCGCCCTCGAGGTCGCGGGCATTCTGGGCGACCTCCTCGTTGGTCGGTCCGATCCCCGATTCGGGCACGCTGAGGCTGCCGTAGCAGAGCTCGTAGTCCAGTTCGCCCCAGCCGCCGCAGGGGATGTTGCCGTAGAGGCCGACCCCCTCGTAGGCGATGATCAGATCCCGGTCGGCCTCGGCGTAGACCGATTGCGGCAGCAGCACCGGCGTGCGCAGCATGTCGATGTCCCGGCCCTGATTGTAGAGGCCGTACGGCAGCTTGATCTTCCCCGCGCGCACGCCGAGCTCGTCGCGCCAGCGCCAGTCCCCGTACGCCCAGTCGACGGTGACGGTCGCGTCGACCCGGCTGCCGAAATCGCGGCCGAGGAACTGCGCGCCGACCCGCAGGTCGTCCAGCGGCTGGGCCGAGAGGTTGAATGCCGCCTCGTTGAACTCGCCCGAACCCTCGCGCGTGTTCGGCATCAGGTAGTTGTGGTCCGAGGAATTGACGTACCCCTGGCTGACGAAGCCACCGACGTAGACGGTCTCGCCGAGCGTGGCGCCGGGCGCCTGCCCCGCGATCAGGAGCACCACGAGCCATCCGGTCCCGGTGACGGAGCGCCGCGGCATGTTGGAGCCTCCCCGTGATCTCAGATGAACGCGCGCAGGATGTCCTGCTGCAGGGTGTCGAGCTTGCCGGCGGCAGCGTCGGCCTCGGCGATCTTGTCCCTGAGTGCCCGGACGAGGTGCCGCCGCTCGAGGGCGTTGCGGATCACGAGGAGCAGATGGGCATTGTCCCAGGGCTTCTCGAGGTACTGGAACAGCCCGACCTCGTTGATCGCGCGGATGGCGTTCTCCTTGTCGGCGTAGCCGGTGAGCAGGACGCGCGGAGCCCACGGTTGCCGCTCCTTGAAGTGGGCGAGCAGCTCGATCCCGTTCATGCCGGGCATCAGGTAGTCGGAGACGACCACGTCGAACTCCGTGGACTCGGCGGCGGCGAGCGCCTCGTCGCCGCTGCGCGCGGTGGTCAGCTGGTAGGCGGTCTCGAGCTCGAGCAGCGTGGTCAGGCTGGTGAGCACCATCTCGTCGTCGTCGACGAGCAGGATCCTGTTGTCGGCCTCGTTGATCTGCATCGATGCTCCCGGCGCCCTCGACGGCGGGCGCGGTTCCCGTGATGATCAGGCCGCCCGCGCGGCCAGCTCGCGCAGCCGTCGGGCGATGGAGCGAAGCAACCCCTGCGCCACGACGACGTCCTCGGCCATCAGGTCGGCGAAGTCCTCGCGGTCGATCCGCAGCACGCGGCAGGCGTCGACCGCCTCGGCGGTGACCATGCGCGCCTCGACCTCGAACAGCGCCCAGGTCCCGAACGCCTCGCCGGCCGCCGCGCGGACGATCTCCTGCTCGCCGCGTCGTAGCGACACCTCGCCGTCGACCACCAGGTACATCGCGTCGCCGACGTCGCCGGCCCGGTAGATGGCATCGCCGGCGGCGAACTCCAGCTCCTCGGCGATCGCGGCGATGGCCGCGAGCTGCTCGGTGTCGACCGTGTCGAACTGCTCGACACGCTGCAGCAGGATGGCCTTCTCGATGGTCGTCAGCATTGTACCGGTTCTCCTCTCGACGTCCAGAGACACTCGCGCGGTCTCGGCGACCAGCGGATCGGGGTCGTCGACGAGCCGCCGGATCTCGGCGATCAGGCGGCCGTAGGGATGCGGGCGCGCGGCCCAGATGGCGCAGCTGCGCAGCCAGGGGTCGCGTCGCTGCAACAGGGCGAGCAGCGCCGCCTCGCGATCGACCGTGGATTCGCGCCGCCCCACCTCGTACGCGCGGTCGACCAGCGCCCGGTGATGCGGCGAGAGCAGGTTCTCCAGGAACTCGAGCGCATCGGCCCGGCGGCGCGGGTCGTCGCTGGTCACGCGCAGCCAGGCGCCCATGATGTCGCGCACGTCGTACCGCAGCGCCAGCAGCTGGAAGAGCCGCTCGAGCCGATGCCGGCGCGTCTCGGCGAGCACGCGGCGCAGCAGATGATCGGCCGGATCGCCGCGCGTGGACCCCAGTTGCGTGGCGGTCACCAGGAGCCGTCGGCTCTCGGCGCTCTCGCGCTGCAGCAGCTTCTCCACGGTGCGCCGGGGGAAGCGGAGGCTCTCGCGGCGTTCGCGCAGTCGCAGCAGGACCGGCACCAGGACGGCGCGGTCGTCGTCGTCCCCGGTCTCGAGGTGCGACAGGATGACGTCGACCGTGCGCTGGTAGGTGGCCTGCGCGAGCACCCGCAGCGCGGCCCGCCGGGTGGCGAGCTGGCGGGAGCGGTCGACGCCCAGGTCGACCAGCGTCGGGATGGCGACCGGTCCGTACGCCCGCAGGGCCCGCCTCGCCCAGGGTCGCCAGCGCCGGTCGTCGAGCAGGTCCCGGAGGCCGGCGAGGTGCCGCCGTTCGCGGCGGCGGCCGAGGCCGACGAGCGCCCGGCCGGCGACGCCTGGACGCGCCTCGCCGACCGTCGCGAGGAGCGCGTCGAGGTCGCCCTCCCAGCAGCGACCCAGCAGGGAGGCCGCCGCCACCTGCAGGCGCGCCCCGACGGCCGCCGCGGGGTCGATCAGCTCCTCGAGGTCCGCGAGACCGGCCAGCGCCGGGACCGGGCGATCGATCGGCAGGCGAGCCAGGTAATCATAGATGCTGGCCCGCGAGGCCTCGTCCCGGTCCTCCAGGGCGCGGCGCAGGGCCTCGTCGCCACCGGTCCGGTGCAGGTACTCGGCCGCCAGCCGGCCCGTCTCCGGCTCCTGGTCGCGCAGCAGACGACGGGCGGCCTCCTCGCGACCGTCCAGCCGCGCGTCGGCGACCAGGGCGATCGCGCGCAGCCGGACCTCCGGCGCGGGGTGCTCGAGGAGGTCGGTCACCCGCCCGGGGAGCCCGCTCGCGGGCACGCTGCGCAGCGCTGCCAGCGCGTAGGCGATCTCCCGTGGTTCGTCCGACTCCAGCGAGGCCGTGAGCGCGGCCACGGCCTGCGGGTCCTCGAGGCTGACACGCAGATCGTCGCGGCCGATCTCCCGCCGGGCCACCGCCCGCCGGAAGCTCTGGATGTACTGGCGGCGCATGGCCACGGCCAGCGCGATCCAGACCAGGATCAGGACCAGCACGACCACGCCCAGGGCCGGCAACGACAGGCCCAGGGCCGCGGTCGCCAGCAGCAGCAGCAGGCCCGCCAGACCCCGGCTGCCCCGCTCGACGAAGGTGTCGACGAAAACCTTCACCTGCCGCTTCAGCCCCAGCGGCAGGGGCAGGTAGATCAGTTCCCGGCTGGTCTTGTCCAGCGAGTACTTCAGGCTCATCTCCGCGCCCCGCAGGACCGAGGCGGTGATCAGACCGGGTGCGACCACCAGGGCCGAGGTCCCCAGCGACAGCAGCGTCGGCAGGACCAGCAGCGCCCCTCCCACGCCGAGGCCCCGCAGGACCCGCGAGGTGAGCAGCAGCTGCAGCGCGAACCCGGCGAGGTTCATGCCCGCGTAGAACTTGCCGAGGTATCCGAGCAATGCCGCCTGCTCGGGAAAGGCGCTGGCGGCCGCCGTCTTGAACAGGAAATCGGCGAAGGTCGAGACCACGACCGAGACCGACACCGTCCCGGTGATCAGGATCAGGTGCCGCGAGGCCAGAACGCTGCGCCATGGCGTCCGGCGGACCGGGCTGCGCCGTCGCGGCGAGGCCGGGCGCGCCCCACGCGGAGGAGCCAGGCGCAGGGCCACGGCCGCGAATCCGATCGCCAGGGCCCAGACGCCCGCCGTCACCAGCACGAGGGTCTGCGCGTCCACGCCCAGCCAGGCGGCGGCCCGGTCGGTCGACCAGCCACCGAGCACGGCGCCGGCGATCCCGCCGAGGCTGAGCAGCGGGAAGAGGCGCTTGGCCTGCCGTGCGTCGCAGATGGCGTTGCCCAGGAGCCAGAACTGGCTCGTGATCAGCCCGCCGGCCACGCCGGTCCAGGCGTAGAACAGGAAGACGATGGCCGGGTTCGCCCAGCGCAGCAGCACCCACCAGACCACCAGGCCGACCGCCGCCCAGGCGGCCATGGCTCCCAGGAGCCGCGGCTGCGACCAGGTCCGGCTCGCACGCCCGTAGACGAGGGTGATGGGGATCGCGAGGACGGCGGTCAGGATGAACGCCAGCGGCAGGTCGGCCGCCGACCGGTCGGTCAGGAAGAGGCTGTCCCGCGCCGGTTTCAGCAGGTAGAGCCCGTACATCACGAACGTGTAGGAGAGCACGAGCATGCTCGCCAGGCCGCGCTCGCCACGCCGGAGGTCCTGCAGCATGCGCCGGACGCCGGTCATGTCAGGCCAGGGGCAGGGTCACCGTGAAGACGGCACCGCCCTCGGGGCGATTCTCCGCCGAGATGGTCCCGCAATGCCGCTCGAGCACCTTGCGGCTGAGGAACAGCCCCAGCCCCGTGCCCGTGTCGGGACACTTGGTGGTCACCTCCTCGCGGAACAGGCGGTCGAGCACCGCCGCGGGGACCCCGGGCCCGGTGTCGGCCACGGTGACCGAGGCCTGGTCGTCGACCTCGGTCACGCTCACGGTGATGGTGCCGCCATCCTCCTGCATCGCCTGCGCCGCGTTGCGCATGAGGTTGAAGAAGACCTGGCCGAGCATGGCCGCCCGGCCGCGCACCGTGGGCCGGGCATCGAACCGGCGCTCGACCGTGATCCCCTGACGCAGCAACGGCTGCAGCAACACCAGATCACCCTCGAGGACGTCGACCAGGGCGACCGGCTCGTCCGGCTGATCGAGGTCCGGGCGGGCGGCGAGACGCAGCTCGCGCACCAGGGCCTGCGCCCGCTCGAGCCCGGTCTCCAGCAGCGGCTCGCCCGACTGGATGCTCCGCAGGACGGCGCGCAGCTCCTCGACGTCGCTGGTCTCCAGCGTGGTCTTGCGGGCCAGCTCCGCCAGCCGGGCATGGCAGCGGCCCAGGGAGTCGCAGGCGCTGGCGATCACGCCGAGAGGGGTGTTCAGCTCGTGCGCGAACCCCGCCAGCATCATGCCCAGCGATCGCAGCTGGGCGTCGCGCAGCTCGGTCTCGGGGCATTCGTCCCCGTCGTGGTCCCGGATCTCGTCAGGCGTCATCAGCGGTGTCCTTTGCTCGGCGGCGGGCCCAGCCGGCCGACCTCCTCGTCGCTCAGCACGCGCCACTCGCCACGCCCCAACGTCCCCAGCGAGACCGGCCCGAAGCCGGTCCGCGCCATGCTCGTGACCTCGCAGCGGACCGAACCGAACGCGGCCCGGATCGTGCGCGCGTGCTCCCCGCAGAGGACGACCGCGAGCCGCGTCGTCGCGCCCTCGCGACCGAGATCGTCGATCGCCACGGGACGGAACGGCGCGCCGCCCGGCAGGGAGATCCCGCCCCGCAGGACGTCCAAGAGCATCGGCTTGACGTCCCCTGATACCCACACCTCGTAGCGGCGTTCCAGCTCGCTCGACTCGGCCACGTGGCTGTTCCAGCGCAGGTCGTTGCTCACGAGCAGGATGCCCGTGGTCCGGACATCGAGCCGGCCGGCGGGTTCGAGTCCGATGGCGTCGTCGGGCAGGAGCCGCGCGACCGAGCGCAGATCGCGGCCGTGGAGCTGGCAGTCGAACCCGACCGGCTTGTGCACCACGAGGTAGAGCCGCGGGGCCTCGGCGAGGATCTCGCCGTCGAGCCGGACCTCGTCGTCCGGCTCCACCGGGTGTCCCGGATCGGTGACGACCTCGCCGCCGATCGTCACGCGACCGTCGCGCACCAGGGCGCTCGTCCTCGGCCGCGCGCCGTACCCCGCCCTGGCCAGCAATCGCGCCAGCCCCTCCGTACGCGGCGGGCGCCAGCGCCCGTCCGGCGCACGGTAAGCTCCGTATCCGGATGCGCGCGCCGACCGGCTCACCGCACCCTCACTCCGCTGGACCGGAGATCAGCCACTGACGAATCCCTCCTGCCGGACGTCGCGACGCAGGTCGCCGACCTCGAAGGCGCTGGCGAAGATCACGCGCTCGGCCTCGTCGAGCTGGCGATCGAGCGCGTGGGCCGAGCCGGCCACCGCGCCGACCAGCACGAAGGCCCGCTGCCAGAGGTCGGCCGGACCGACCTGGGCCACCGCCAGTCGACGGTTGTACAGGCGCTGGGTCAACGAGCGCAGCGCCTGCCGCCGCTCCTTGATCGATTGCGCGTGGGGAAGCAGGAGATCGGCGACCAGGGTCCCGGAATGCAGGCGAACGTCCTCCATGATTCTCCTCCTGGCTCGCGGCCAGACTAGCGCAACGGTGGTGGCGTGTCACTCGCTCACCCACGCGGCACGGGCCCCGGCCGGATGGCCGGGGCCCGTCGGTCGCATCGCCCCGCGAGGAGGCGAGTCCGGCGCCGGACGACTACTTCGCCAGCACCAGCTTGTGCGTGGTGACCTGGTCGCCGCTGCGCAGCTTGGCCAGGTAGGTGCCGGATGCGAGCGTGCGGCCGGCGTCGTCCTGACCGTCCCAGACCACGTTGTGCATGCCGGCGTCGAGGACGTGGTCGACCAGCGTGGCGACCTTGCGGCCGCTCAGGTCGTAGACGTCCAGGCTGGTCGACGCCGTGCCGCCGAGCGTGAACCGGATCGTGGTGCTCGGGTTGAAGGGGTTGGGGTAGTTGCCGGCGATGGTGAAGGCCGGAGCGATGTCGCTCGCGGGCGTCACGTCGGCATCGACGAGGTCCACGTCGAGCGTGAACGAGCGTCCGGGGCCGTCCTTCTCGGCGTTGCCGACGACGACGCCGGCGGAGTACACGCCGCCGAGGTCGTAGGGAACGTCGAAGACCGCATTATTGTCGGCATCGAGCGGGATCGTGTAATAGCCGCCGAGGTTCGTGCCGTACGACTCGTTGATCACCGCGGCGAGGGTGAAGCGGGCGTTGTCCGCGCCGTCGAAGGTGATGCGCAGGCGCTGGCCCGGGCTGTCGACGTTGCGGCAGCGCTGGGTGAAGGCGGCGATGTTCTGCACCACGCCGCTCTCGCTGGCCGGGTAGCTCGAGACGGTGTTGTTCTCGCTGCCGGCGGGGTACCGGTCGGCCTCGTGGTAGTACGCCTCGTTGACCAGGTGACGGTAGCCGCAGGCGTAGTTCCACATCGTGAACTCGTTCCAGGCCGAGATCAGGTCCAGCCCGTAGTCGCCGAGGAGCGCCTCGTAGCTGTCCATCATCGGCTCGGACCGATTGGTCTTCCGGTACTCCCAGAGGTCGACGATGATCTGCGGCGAGGCGAACCGGTCGCTCATGTAGTGCTGCCAGACGCAGTCCTCGTAGCTGCCGGTGCCGGTGCTGCCGCCGTCCAGGGGCACGTCCGGATCGGACATGGGGCTGCCGAAGGGCAGGTAGTTCAGGTAGTCGTTGGTCTCCGGGTAAGCCATCTCCTCCATCCACGTCGCGTCGACCTCGACCCAGCCGCCCTCGGACCAGAAGCTGCCGATGTACTGCGTCGAGTGCTTGAACTCGTGCGCGCAGGTCACCTTCGCCGCTCCGAGCGGGTTGCCGTCGGGGTCGTCGTTGGGCGCGTAGCCGATGAAGTCGTTGTCCATGGAGATGCGGGTCATGCCGGGCGGGTTGGACAGCGGGGTGGTGAAGCCGTAGACGCCGTCCATGTCCGCCAGATAGACGGACATGTAGCCGCCGGCCGCGGCGAAGGGCGGGCTCTCGAACCCGAGCGTCTCGCACTCGTAGGTGTAGGAGTAGTCCATGTAATCGGCGATGTTCTCGACAAAGTCGGGCACGCCGTTGCTGTTGCCGTCGAAGAGGGGCACGGCGTTGCTGCCGCTGGTGTAGTAGTTGATCCGGAACAGGCCGGTGTCGCTGAAGTATTCCAGACGGGTCCCGTCGTCCACCGGCGGGGCGAGGTACCCTTCGATGGCCTCGGTCATGTGACCGGGCATGCGGTCACGGGCCTCGAGGTACTCCGCCACCAGATGGGTGGCGCACTTCATCGGGGCGAACGAGGTCGGCTGCAGATCGGCGGGCAGCTTGGCCCGGTCGAAGCAGTACTGGAACTTCAGAAGCAGGGCCTCGTCGGCGGTCAGTTCCCCGCGCTCGACCCGCTGGTCGACGACGGAGACGAATTCGGCGGCCGAGTCGACGGCCGCCGTGGCGACGCCGACGCCGAGCAGCAGGGTCGCCAGGGCTGCGAGCATGAACCGAGACATCATTAACAACTCCTTGCAGGACTTCAGATTGACGACGTGCCGCGACCGCTGGGCGAGGGATGTCTGGCGCTGGATGTCGCGACCATGCCCGTCCGATCACGCTGCCTCGATGGGGTCGATTATATCAAAATCGTGAGGCCTTTTCACCCCTCGAGATTTCTCGTTCGACCTGGAGCTTTCCCCGGGCTGCGGGTTGTGGTAGGCATGATGCGGGCAGGGAGTTCGGAGGCCGTGGAAACATAATGGATATGATCAGTCTTTTCCGCCAACGATTCCCGACAAGGTCGGCGCCCCTGGCCGCCATCGTCGGCGTGCTTGCCGTCCTGGCCGCCTGCGAGCGCATCGACGATGCGGCGCTCTACGGGCGTCCCGATCGCCGCGCGCCCGCCGTACCGCAGCCCATCGTCCAGCGCGATCTCGACGCGATCCGCACCGACGGCACCCTGCGCATGCTCACGCGCTACAACGCGACGAGCTACTTCGTCCACCGCGGCGGCGAGGCGGGGTTCGATTACGAGCTGTGCCAGCGGTTCGCCCGCGCGCGGGAGCTGGCCCTCGAGGTGGTGATCCCCGAGGCCGACGAGGACCTCGTCAGCCTGCTCAACAGCGGGCGCGCGGACGTCGTGTGCGCCGGGCTGACCCTCACCGACGACCTGTCCCGGTACGTCGAGGCCACGCGCCCGGTGGCCATGGTCCAGAAGGTAGTGGTCCTCGCACCGGGCGTCGACGTGCCGACCGGCGAGGCGGACCTCGATGGCCTGACCCTCACGCTGCCCGCACACGACCCCTACCTCGACGAGCTGAAACGCTGGCGCGATCGGGTCGGCCTCGACCTGGCCATCCTGCCCGGCATGCCGCTGGTCGAGACCGAGGAGCTCATCGCCCGCACCGCCCGGGGCGAGATCCAGGGTACGGTCGCCGACGACATCGTCGTCGCCGCGGTGCAGTCCTACCTCGAGGAGGAGGTGCGCCGGGGGCCCGCCCTCGGCCAGCCGCGTCCGATGGTCTGGCTGGTGCGCGGCAACAGCCCCGAGCTGCTACGCGCGCTGAACGCGTACCTCAAGGAGAGCTTCCGGGTCACTGGCGACGGCACCTGGCGCAGCCAGACCTACGGCATCATCTACGACCGCTATTTCCGCAACCCGCGCTCGATCCGCACGTTCCAGAGCGAGGAGGCCCGGCCCGATCTGAGCGGTCGCATCTCCCGCTTCGACGAGCTGGTGCGGGCCCAGTCCGAGGAGGTCGGCCTGGACTGGCGCCTGGTGACGGCGCTCATCTACCAGGAGTCGCGGTTCTACCCGCGCGCGGTCAGCAAGGCCGGCGCCCGCGGCCTCATGCAGGTGATGCCGCACCTCGGCGGCGCCCAGTCGGACAGCCTGTTCGACCCGGCGGCCAACCTGCGGGCCGGCCTGCGCCTCCTGCGCGGGTCCTGGGATGCGTACGCGTACCTCGACAGTCTCGACCGTCTGCGCTTCACCCTGGCCGCCTACCACGCCGGCGTGGGGCACGTCACCGATGCCCGGCGCATGGCCATGGACGTGAACCTCGACCCCAACCGCTGGGAGGGCGGACTGGCCATCACGCTGCCCCGCAAGGCGCAGCGGCGCTGGTACACCGACACGCGCCACGGCTACTACCGCGGCGACGAGACCGTCCGCTACGTCGAGGAGATCCTCAACCGTTACCGCATGTACATGCGGCTGGTGCCGCTGGACCCGGACGCGCCCGCCCCCAGCGACAGTCTGGCGACGACCGACGCCGACAGCGCCGCCTTCGCCGCCATGCCCGACGCCGAGGTCCCCGGCGACGGCGAGCCCCCGCCCGAGGGCGCCGAGGACGGCGATCAGTCGCCCTGACCGACCAGCTCGTCCATCAGCTCGCGGGCGCGGCGCACGTGCGGGATCACGATGCTGCCGCCGACCACCAGCCCGATGTCGAGCGTCTCGACGAGCTGCGCCTCGTCCGCCCCCTCCTCCATGGCGCGGATCACGTGATAGGCGATGCAGTCGTCGCAGCGCAGGACCAGGCTGGCCACCAGGCCCAGCAGCTCCTTGGTGCGCGCATCGAGGGCGCCGTCGCGGTAGGCGGCGGTGTCGAGGTTGAAGAAGCGCCTGGTGTTGACCGTGCCCGTCTCGTGCAGCCGGGCGTTCATGCGCTCACGGTAAGCGCGGAATTCTTCGAGGCGGCCCATGTCGACCTCCGGTTGGTGTCGCGTCCACCGCGCCACTATAAGGGAGGTCCGAGGCGATGTCTGCGCCGCGGTTCGTGGCGCCCGGCCCAACTCCGGGTTGTCCAGCCCCGGCCCACCCCCCATCTTGCCTCCATGCCCGACCTCGTCTTCACCAGCGCACCGCACCTCGCGGTCACCGCCGCGGTCATCCTGATCGCCCAGATCGTCTACGTGGTGTTCGGCTTCGGCTCGGGACTGATCGCCGTGGGGTCGCTGGCCCTGCTGTACCCGGACATCCGCGACGTGGTGGTCGTGCTGCTGCTGGTGGTGCTGCCCGCGGAGCTCGCCGTGGCGGTCGGTTCGTGGCGGCGGATCCGCTGGCGCGAGGCCACGGGTCTGCTCTCGGGAGTGATCCCGGGCGTGATCGCCGGCTCGTACGTGCTCAGCGCCGGCTCGCCCACCCTCATCCTGACCATCCTCGGCGCGTTCCTGGTGACCGTGTCGCTCGTGTTCCTGCTGCTGCGCGACGGCTGGCAGGTGCGCTGGCCTGGCTGGGTCACCCCGCCCACCGGCCTGGTGTCGGGTCTGCTCACCGGGCTCTTCGGCACCGGCGGGCCACCTCTGATCGTCTACTACCACCTCGCCGGTCTGGACAAGGGCAGCTTCCGCGGCAACCTGATGGCCGTGTTCGTCGCCATGACCGTGCTGCGCGTGGTCAACTACACGGCCGAGGGGCTGATCACCGCCCCGCGCCTGTGGTCGGGCCTCGTCCTGCTGCCCGTCTCGTTGCTGGGCGTGTTCATCGGCCATCGCATCCACATCACCATCCCCGAGCGCCTGTTCCGGCGGATGACCAGCGGCCTGCTCGGAGCGATCGGGGTGATGCTGCTGGTGCGCCACCTCGGCGGCTGACCTCGACGGGCGTTGACCATCCGGACGATCGGCGTCATGGTGATGCGGACCCCAGCCGGAGGTTCCCCCGTGTCCCGTGAGACCACCACTGCCCGCCTGATGCTCGTCGCCTCGTTCCTGGCCGGAACGCTGCTCCAAATGGCCGGTCCGGCGCGCGCCGCCGACCTGCCCACCCTCGATGGTGGCGTCCACCTCGGCCCGGTGGTCGTCACCCATGGCGGCGTGGGATCGCCCTCGACCTGGTCGTCGGACTGCCAGGCGGCGGCCGACGCCGGTCTCGCCGCGGGCGCCGAGGCCCTGGACGCCGCCTGCACCGCGGTCGTGCACCTCGAGGACATCTGCCGGTTCAACGCCGGCACCGGTGCCAACGTGCGCCTCGACGGCAAGACCGTGCAGATGGACGCCGCGGTGATGACCGGTGCCGGCGAGTTCGCCGCCGTCGCGGCCCTCGAGCGGGTCCGCAACCCCGTCCTGGTCGCGCGCGAGGTGCTCGCCACACCTCATCGCCTGCTGGCCGGCGAGGGAGCCACCCGCTTCGCCCACGCGATGGGATTCGCCGACGAGGTTCCCCACTGCGACGAGTCGCTGCGCAAGGCCCGCGACCGCATCGCGCGGCTGCTCGAGGGCACCGCCGGCGGAGGCTACGGCTCCTTCGACTGGCGACGAGCCTGGAACTACCCCGAGCCGCCGCCGACCGACCCGGATGCGCTCGAGCCGCGGTCCCCGTCGCCCGTCGAGCTCGGCGACACCGTCGGCGCGGTGGCCCGCGCGGCCGACGGCACCTTCGCCGCCGCGCTCTCGACCGGCGGCACGAGCATCACCCTCTACGGACGTGTCGGCGACGTGCCGATCTACGGCTGCGGGACCTACGCCGGACCGGCCGGCGCGGTGGCCTGCACCGGTCACGGCGAGGAGATCATCCGCCACGCCATGGCGCGCCTGGTGTACGAGCGCATGGCCGGCGGGGCGAGCGCTCGCGAGGCCGTGATCGCCGGCTGCGAGGCGTTCGGCGACCGGTGGTCGCTGGGGCTGATCGCCATCGGGCTGGAGGACTGGGCCGTCGCCGCCAATCGCGACATGGCCTGGGGGCAGGCGTCCGAGTGACGGCCGGCCGTCCGCTCGGACGGAACGAGCCCGGCCGCTGATCGGCCGGGCTCGTCTCCGTTCCGGGGTGATGGTGTGCCGATCGGCGTCAGTTCGGCATCACCTCGGCGGTCACCCAGGTCTCGCCGGGGATCACCAGCACCAGGCGGAAGCTCTCGCCCGTGCCCTGGAGGCTGCCGCAGGCCACGGCGAACGCGCGCAGGCCGGCCGTGGCCTCCAGATCGAAGGTCGCCACGGGATCGGTGGTCCCGGTCGCCGCCACGCCGACGGTCAGGGCGCCCAGCGGTAGCATGGTTCCCGCCGCGGGGCTCGCCGCGCCGAAGGCCAGTCCCGTGTAGTCGGCCAGGGCGTCGACCTTGTCGTCGGCATCGAGCGGGCCGACGTCGACGGTCGGCGCGTCGGGGCTGGCGTGCACCACGCGCACCAGCGCGTCACTGGCCATGCCGTCGAACCCGTCGGCGACCGGGATCAGCTGGAACGCCGGCTCCCCGCCGAGGAACCCGCTGGCGATGGCCAGGTAGGTCATGCCGGGCTCGAGGTACGGCGTCGTGGCGCTGGCCGCCACGCTGGCCTCGCCGGTCGCCCGGAAATCGAGGCCGTAGGCGCCGGGCCACAGCTCGAGGGCGCCGCTCAGGCCACCGAAGGCCAGGTTGGTGACGACCTCCCCGCCCATGGCGTCGATGTCCACCGGCGGCGCGTCGGGGCTCGCGTGCAGCGCGTAGACCATCGCTCGCGCATCCTGACGGATGAAGCCCACGGGTCCGTCGGGGCCGATGGCGAGCAGGCTGAACCCGTCATCCATCGGGTCGCCGGCCAGCAGACCGGTGGCGATCACGAAGAGGTTGGCGCCGGCCGGGAGCTCCGGCGTGGTGAAGACCGAAGCCCGCGCCAGGGGGTCTCCCGCCCAGACGCCAATGGGGAGGGCCTCGCCGGCGGGCAGGGCGACGCCGGCCGCGCCCGTCTCGGCGAAGCGCGCGAAGTCGGTCACCTCGGGCACGCCGTCGTTGGCGATGTCCAGGGCGACGGTGGGCGCGTCGGCCGCGGCGTGCACGATGCGCACGGCGACGTTCCCGGCGCCGGGATCGGCGAAGTCCTCGACCAGCGGCAACACGCGGAAGGTGTCGTCGGCATCGGTGCTGGACAGGAGGCCCGCGGCGACCGCGGTCACGGTGGCCCCCTCGGCCAGTGTCACGTCGGCGGTGTAGGCCGGCGCGCTGGCCGGGTCGGAGCCGTGGCCCCGGATCTCGACCGTGTAGTCGCCGGCCGGCACCGTCAGGTAGGACGAGGCATCGCCGTACTCGAGGTTCATGATCACCGGCTGGGTGTCGCCGTTGACGTAGATGTCCACGCCGGGAGCATCGGGCGAGGCATGCACGACGCGGAGCATCGCGTCGTCCATGGCACCGCCGGGATCGGTCGGGTTGCCGTCGTCGTCGTCGTCGCTGCAGCCGGTCAGCCCGAGGGCCGCCATCGCGATCAGGGCCAGAAGCAACGTCAGGATTCGCTCGCGCTTCATGGTTCTATCCTTTCTCCGGCGGCCACGGGCCGTCGGTCCGGTCCTCGTTGCGGTCTTCGTGGGGTGCGCTCGGCGCGATCTGTCGGATGCAGAAGGCGGGCTGTTGCCCCTCTCGCAAGCAGCCCGCCTTCGAATCTGGGTGGGGAGGTCGGCACAACTTATCCCGACTCTCCCCCACCCCTCCGGACGGCGCCACCTTCCCGCCCGGATACCGGATATGTTGCTACAGGTTGGCCGGGATCAGCACGGAGTCGATCACGTGGATCACGCCGTTGCTGGCCGCGACGTCGGTCTTGATGACGTTGGCATCGTTGATCTGCACGCCGCCGTCGATGTTGATGGCGACCTTCTCGCCGTTGAGCGTCTTCGCCGCGCGCAGGTCGACCACGTTCTCGGCATACACGTTGCCGTTGGTCACGTGATAGAGCAGGACCTTGGTCAGGGCGTCCTTGTCCGCGAGCAGCGACTCGAGCGTGCCCTCGGGCAGGCTGGCGAAAGCCTCGTCGGTCGGGGCGAAGACGGTGAAGGGACCGTCGTTGTTCAGCGTGTCCTCCAGACCGGCGGCGGCGATGGCCGCGGTCAGGGTGGTGAAGCCGGCCTCGCCGGCGAGGTCGTAGATGCCGTGGGAGACGTCGGCCGAGGCCTGGGTCGCCTTGGCGCCGCCCGAGCCGCAGCCGCCGGCGATCGCCGGGGAGGCCGCGAGTCCGAGCGAGGTCGCGAGGGCGAGGGCGGTCAGGAGGTGATTGGTCTTCATGGTCGGCCATCCTTGTCTATGGTGATCGCGGCGGGGCCGCGGAGTCTGTTCTCGTCGTGTCCTTCGTTCCGTCTGACACGAGCAAGATAAGCAAGGTCCATCCTGTGTCAAGGCATTAAAGTCTATTTTATGGATAAAACCTGGACATTTGCGGACACGACGATCCAGGGATGGCGTAAACGACGAGGATTCAGTCGATTGGCAGGGTCGCGCGGAGCAGGAGGACGATCATCACCATGCCCAGGGCGTGCTTGACGACGATCGAGAGGATGCGACCGACGAACGCGTGGCCCCCGACGCGCAGGCTGGGCTCGAGCTGGCGCTGCTGCCAGAACTCGCCGCCCACGCAGCCCAGGAACGCCCCGACGAAGCTGCCCAGGACCGCCCCGACCACCGGTACGACCCCGTTGCCGAGCACCGCGCCGGCGAGGCCGCCGACGAAGCCACCGATGGCGCCGCGGCCGCTGGCACCCTTGCGCAGGACGTAGAAGTTGCCCAGCACGAACTCGACCAGCTCTCCCAGGAGCGCCAGCCCCAGCAGGATCGCCAGCAGCGGCCAGCCGATCGGGTCCAGCCCGGTGACCAGCGCATGGATCAGGGCGAGGCCGACCATGATGAAGTTGCCGGGAAGCCCGACGTAGACCAGCAGCGACGAGACGACCAGGAGCAGCGTCCAGAGGATGTACCAGGCCCAGTCGCCGATGCCCTGCAGGATCTCCATCACCGAGGACCGCCGGCTAGTGCCCCGAGGAGGTCAGCAGCTTCTCGCCAGCCTCCACGGGCAGCGGAAGCCGGTTCTCCTCCGGCGGCAGCGTGCAGTTCCAGGCCTCGGGATCGTAGGCGCAGAGCGGATTGTAGGCCTTGTTGAAGTCGAGCTCGACGGTGCCGTCGGCCGCCGGATCGAGGTCCAGGTAGCGACCGCCCGGGTAGGTCGTCCCGCCGTTGGTCTCGTCGAAGAAGGGCAGGAAGAGCGTGGTCACGTCCGGGTCGGTCGAACGGTAGACGGTCAGGCGATGGTCCCGATCGTCGTGGCGGAACCGGACCGAGCCGGCCACGACGTAGGGCACCTGCTCGCCCTCGCGCCTGGCCAGCATGACGGT
This sequence comes from bacterium, assembly GCA_014730255.1. Taxonomy (GTDB): domain Bacteria; phylum Krumholzibacteriota; class Krumholzibacteriia; order LZORAL124-64-63; family LZORAL124-64-63; genus Glo-17. The sequence goes on from WJIQ01000270.1 coordinate 23,599, forward strand.
GTCCGGTCGCGCGGCGACCTCCAGCGGGACCCGATAGCGGAAGTCGCGCGCGGGGAAGTAGTAGTCCAGGCCGACGAAGTCCTCGAGCATTCCCCCGGGCAGCGGGGTCCGCTCGGGCTGCATGAACTCCTCGTTCTTCTCGATGCGCCACTCGACCAGGGCGATCTCCCAGCGTTCGAGCTCGGACTCGTCCATGGCCACCGGCCCCGGGGCCGGATCGCCTCCGCATCCGGAGAGCGCGAGCAGGAGACCGGTCAGGCAGGCGGCGAGGATGGCACTCGTCAGACGCATGGATCAGGACCTCGTCGGCGTTGGCGTTGTGGTTTGGCAAGCCCCGGCCCATGACGTACCATGAGCCGCGTTCTCTCGACGATCGAGCAGGTTCCACCGCACAGGCTCCCGGCGATGACCGACTCGCAAGATAGCAAAATCATCCCCCCGGCTGCAGGGAAAATCGTGACCGGCCTGCCCGGATCGATGGTCCTGGCCGTCGTGGCGTTCGCCGCGGTCGTCGGCCGCCTGCCCGCCCTGGGCGCCTACTGGAACCAGGACGACTGGGGCCTGCTCGCCGGCGCGGCCGGCCTGGACGCGGTCGCGAGCCAGACCGTCCGCTGGCTCTCGCGCGTCGCCTACTGGGAGCTGCTGCACCCGCTCGCCGGCCTCGATCCGCAGCCCTACGCCTGGACCCGCCTGGTCCTGCACGCGGCCATCGCCACCGGCACGGTCCAGCTCGCGCGGCGCCTCGGGCTGCCGCTCCTGCAGGCGGCCGTCGCCGGCCTGGTGATGGCGGCCTCGCCCCTGGCGTTCACGGCGCTGTACTGGGCCAGTGGCGTGCAGGACCTCCTCGCCGTCGCGGCGGCGGTCTGGGCCCTGGTTGCCTGGACCGGCCCCGGCCCGGTGCGCGCGCTGATCGCCGGGCTGCTCGCGCTCGCCGCCGTCGCGGCCAAGGAGACGGTGGTCGCCCTGCCGGTCCTGCTGCTGACGCTCGCCTGGTGGGGTCCGAGGCCACGGCGGTCCCGCCTGGATCTGGCGATCGTGGCCACGGCCACGATCGGCTCGGCGCTCGCCCTCCTGGCCGCGACCCGCGGCTTCGCCACGGCCACCGGCGAGCCGTACGCGCTCGGAGGTCTCGGGACCGTCCTCCGGCATCTTCCGGTCTACGGCTGGTGGTTGCTGCAGCCCGGGCCCTCGTTCACCGTCGATCCCGGGGTGCTGCCGCTCGTGATCGGGGGCGCCCTCTGGCTGGCCTGGCTGGGCTGGGCGATCTGGTGGTGGCGGCGAGGCCGACGCGCTCCGGCCGTGTCGCTGCTCGGCGCCGTGCTCATGCTCGCCCCGCTGCTGCCGCTGCAGCGGCACGTGGCGCCGGATCTGGCGTTCCCCGTCGAACCGTTCGGCTGCCTGGCGATCGCCTGCCTGGTGCCGCGACGCTGGTCGCCTGGCGCGTCGGCGATCGGCGTGCTCGGCCTGCTCGGCGCGGCGAGCATCGCATGGGGCTTCCTCGGCATGACCGCCCGCCTCGACCTGCGCGACCCCGACGGCCTGCCCTCCGACCCGCTGGTCCGGCGAACGGCGGCGAGCTGGCAGGCGGTGCAGACGCTGGAGCGGCTGCCGATCGACGGCCGTCCCGTGGTCATCGTCCAGCCACCGCTGACCCGGGAGACGGCCGGGATGGCCGCCCGCCTCGGCGAGGGCTGGGTGACCGGCTCGCTCCTCTACCATGCCCTCGGCGGCCCGCTCGGACCGCGCGTCGCCCTGGCGATCGATCAGCCCGTGATGTGGGCCAACGGCCTGCGGCAGACCCCGGACGAGGCGCTCGTCCTGGTCGACGCCGGCGCGGAGCTCGAACCCTGGGGCTTCACGCGCCAGGCCCTGTTCTATCAGACCCTGACCGACGTCGGCCTCGGCCACTTCGCCCGGGCGCGCCTGCACCTGCTGCGCGGCTCGCTCCTCTCGGGCGAGCAGCTCGGCTTCCTGTACGACCCGGACCGGCTGATCGTGCCCATGTCGAGGGTGCTGGCCAACAAGGACGCCTTCATCGACCACCTCGCCGCCGGCCGGCGCGAGGGACGCACGGCCATCGAGATCGCCGGCCTGCAGACCAACTTCTTCCGCCTGCTGAGCGTGTGCACGGGCCTGGACGAGGCCGCGCTCCGCCGCCCCGGAGACCCCAGCGAGAGGACGCCCCGGTGACAGACCCGCAGACCTTCCTCGGCCAGACCGTCGGCCCGTTCACCTGGCAGCAGCTGGTGACCGGGCTGGGCATCATCGTGGTGGCCTTCATCGTGCGCGCGATCGTCAGCGGCTGGATCGCCCGGCGCCTGGTCGCGCTGGCCGAGCGCACGCAGACCGAATCGGACGACGTGGCCGCGCGGGCCCTCGTCACCCCGCTCGGGTGGGTGCTGCCGGTGATCGGGATCTACCTGGCGCTGCGCGTCCTGGCCGCCGGCCACGACGACCTCCTCGCGATCGCGGACAAGGTGTTCCTGGTGGCGATCACCCTGGTGGTGATGTGGACCGTCTTCAAGTTCATCGACGCCTGGGCGATCCTCGCCGCCGAGCAGTCCGCGCGCAGCCGCACGCCCATCGACAACTCGCTGATCCCGACGCTGCGCAAGGCCTTCAAGGCGTTCACCGCGGTCGTGGTCTTCGTGGTCGTGGTGCAGAACCTCGGCTACTCGGTCAGCGGCCTGCTCGGCGCCCTCGGCGTCGGTGGACTGGCCATGGCCCTGGCCGCCAAGGACACCCTGGCCAACCTCTTCGGCGGCATCACCATCCTCGTCGACCGCCCCTTCCGGGTCGGCGACTGGATCACCCTGACCGGCGCCGACGGCACGGTCGAGGAGATCGGCCTGCGCTCGACCCGCATCCGCACGTTCGCCAAGACCCGCGTGTCGATCCCCAACTCGACCCTGGCCAACGCGACCGTGGAGAACCACTCGCTGATGCCCAGGCGGCGCATCAAGTTCACCGTCGGCGTGACCTACTCGACCACCCCCGACCGGATGCGCGAGCTGGTGCGGCGCATCGAGGAGCACCTGCGCGCGAACGAGGACATCCATCAGGAGTTCCTGATGGTGAAGTTCACGGAGTTCGGCGCGAGCAGCCTCGATCTGCTGGTCTACTGCTTCACCGTGACCACGGACTGGGTCGCCCACCTGCAGGCCCGCCAGGAGGTGCAGCTGGCGGTGATGGACATCGTCGAGGACCTCGGCCTGGAGATTGCATTCCCCACGCAGACCGTGCATCTGGCCACTGGCGAGGCGCCGGCCGGGGAGGCCGACGTGCAGGTCACCTGACGCGCCATCGCTCGGGGATGTCCGGTCGAGCCTGGAAAATTCGTACGCAGTAAAAAGAGTTTTTACGTGCTCTTTGCAAGAGAATGCGCCAGAATGGGTGCGAACACGCCAGGTCGTCCCTCGCGGAGGCCCTGGACATCCGTGCCCGTGAACGCCCGCACGCACGACTGGAGGATCCGAACCATGCGTGACCTGATGCTGAAGAATCGACCCACCGCCCTGCTGACGATGCTCGTCCTCGCCCTCGGCCTGACCCTGACCGGCTGCAGCGACGACGATGACGACGATGGCGGCAACAACCCCACCGGACCGTCCGAGACCCAGTTCGACGAGGCCTTCGTGACCCAGCAGGCCACGACGGTGGTCCCGCTGGCCGTCAGCCAGATCGAGAGCGTGCTCCTGTACGTCGATGGTGTCGGCAACAAGGCCGACGACAACTACTCCTGGGGCTGGAATGGCGACCAGGGCCGCTGGGAGGGCTCCTACTCCGGTAACTACGAGGGCATGGCCGTCAGCTACGAGGCCTGGGTGCAGTACCTCGACGCGCTCGGCGAGCCCCAGCAGGAGGCGCTCGGCGCGGCCTCGATGGCCTACTACACGCTGGCGTCCCTGGTCTACTCCTTCACCGGCGACGGCACCAGCGTCGACATGGCCTACGACATCGAGGAGAACATGTCGGCCACCGGCCTGGGAACCGACACCGTGATCATCAACGGCGACAGCATGGCCGACCTGGACTACGCGTGGTCCAACGCGAACGGGTCCGGAACGGCGACGTACTCGTACAGCTGGCAGATCCTCAGCCCGGGCATCGCCTACCCGCTGGACGGCTGCCCGACCGGCACGATCGAGTTCACCATGGCGCCGTACACGGTCACCGTGGTCTTCGACGGCAGCGACATGGCCGCGTACACCATCACCGAGAACGGCACGGTCATTCCCGGCGGCACCGGCACCACCCCGGTGTCGTGCACCGCGGCTCGCTGATCAGCGGACCGGACCGCCCCCCTGGACGAGCCCCGGCACCGATGCGTGCCGGGGCTCGTTCGCGATTGCCGACGGCCCGCTCGACACCTATGTTCCCGGCAGGTGGAGGTGAGCCTTGCACAAGACCTTCTATCGGACCCTCGAACGGCTCCTCAACGACATCGATGCCTCGACGGGCGACGAGCAGATGCTCGATGCGGTCGTCAACGAGCTCGTCACGGGCGAGGAGACCGCCCACTTCGGCATCGCCAGCGGTCGGGTCTACCGCGAGCGGACGACCGATTTCGTGCTCATCGAGAGCATCGGCGAGTACGGCGAGGCCATCGAGGGCAAGGCCGTGCCGAAGGACTATGCCCCCGTGCGCCACCTGCTCGAGCGACGGCACTGGATCTCCACGCCCGACTCCCCCGAGTGGGACCAGGACGTCGAGGAGCAGTTCACGCACCTGAAGAACGCCGCGATCGCCGTCGGTCAGAATCCGATCTACATCCTCGCCTTCAGCGTCGAGCAGGAGGACACCGAGGAGCTGCTGATCATGCTCGAGTCGATCCGGGCGGCGATCGGCCTGAAGCTGCGGCAGGGAGCGCTCGAGAGCCAGCTGCGGCAGGCGCAGGCGATCCAGATGTCGCTCTTGCCGCGGCAGCTGCCGGAGATCGACGGGTTCGACATCGCCGCCAGCACGCTGCCCGCCGACGAGGTGGGTGGCGACGTCTACGACGTCCAGGTCCTCGACCCCGGCATGGTGGGCCTGCTGTTGGCCGACGCGAGCGGGCACGGCCTGCCCGCGGCCCTGCAGGCGCGCGACGTGGTCGTCGGCATGCGCATGGGGCAGACCCACAACGAGAAGATCACCTCGCTGGTCGAGCGCCTCAACCAGGTGGTCCATCAGACGCTGCTGACGAGCCGCTTCATCACGCTCTTCTACGCCGAGATCGAGGACACCGGGAACATCACCTACGTCAACGCCGGCCACTGCCCGCCCCTGCTCTTCACGGGCTCGGGCGAGGTCTTCGAGCTGCAGACGTCCGGGCCGGTGCTCGGCCCCCTGCCCGACGCCGTCTACCGACGCTGCTACATGACCCTGCGCCCCGGCGAGATGCTGGTGCTGGTGACCGACGGGGTCCTGGAGCGGCATCCGCCCGGCAAGGAGGCCGACGACCTGAGCGAGGGCGAGGAGTTCGGTCCTGACAACCTGGTCCATGTCTGCCAGACGCATCGCGACGAGGACGCCGCACAGATCGCCGCGGCCGTGCTCGAGGCCGTGCGGGAGTTCGGCGGCGGCGCACCGCTGGCCGACGACGTCTCCGTCGTCGTGGTCAAGCGGCGGCCGCAGGCCGGCGAGCAGATGCAGGAATCGCTGACACCCCTGCGACCGGTGGGCGGGTCGCCGACGTAGATCGCCTCGAACGGAGGCGCGACATGGCGAAGCATCGGAGCCAGACCGACCGCGAGGATCGCGACCGCCGCGACGAGCGCCAACGCGAACTGACCGCATGGGCCTTCCGCAGCGCCGCCGACGGCGTCTACGTCGTCGACGAGCAGCGTCGGATCCTGGCCATGAACCCGGCCGCCCTGCGCACGCTGGGCAAGCGGCTGGACGAGGTGCTCGGCAAGCCGTGCCACGACGTGCTGCGGCTGAACATCTGCCGCGAGGACTGCGCCCTGCGGGCCGCCCGCGACGCCGGCGAGCCGATCGTCAACCGCCCCGCGGAGATCCTGCACCGCGACGGCCGGCGCACTCAGACCATCCTGTCGTCGGCGGTGCTCCGCGACGACGACGGCCGGGACGTGGGCGGCGTGGAGACCTTCCGCGACCTCTCCCGGGTGCGGCCAGGCCTCGGCGGCCGGCCGGGCGACCTGCCGACCGGTATCCTCACCGTCGACCCGGGCATGCGCGAGCTGCTCGAGCTGGTGCCGACCCTGGCCGCGAGCGAGAGCTGCATCCTGCTGACGGGCGAGACGGGGACGGGCAAGAGCCTGCTCGCCCGGGCGATCCACGACCAGAGTCCGCGCAGCGCGCGCCCCTTCGTCACCGTCAACTGCGCCGCCTTGCCGGAGAGCCTGCTGGAGTCCGAGCTCTTCGGCTACCGCGCCGGCGCCTTCACCGGAGCCAGCCGCGACCGGCCGGGCCGGATCGCCGCCGCCGAGGGAGGCACCATGTTCCTCGACGAGATCGGCGACATCCCCCTGCCGATCCAGGTCAAGCTGCTGCGATTCCTGCAGGACCGGTCCTACGAGCGGCTCGGGGACGACACGACCCGCCTCGCCGACGTCCGCGTCCTCGTGGCCACCCATCGGGATCTGGGCGCCATGGTCGCACGGGGCGAGTTCCGGCAGGATCTCTACTACCGGATCAACGTCATCAACCTGAAGCTGCCGGCCCTGCGGGAGCGTCCGGCCGACATCCCGCTCCTGGTCGAGCGGTTCCTGGAGTCGTTCTCCAACCGGCGCGGCAAGCAGGTCACCGGGGTGACCGCCGAGGTCCTCGACGCGCTGCAGGGGCTGGCGTACCGCGGCAACGTCCGCGAGCTGGAGAACATCATCGAGCACGCGTACGTGCTGTGCCCTGGCCCGACGGTCGAGCTGGCCCACCTGCCGCCGCGCGTCCGCGGGCCGGCGGCCGTCGCATCGACGCGGCCGGCGAACCTGCGCGAGAACGAGGCCGCGTTCCTGCGCGAGGAGCTCGCGAGGCACGGCTGGAACCGCACCGAGACCGCGGCCGCCCTCGGGATGCACCGGACGACGCTGCAGCGCAAGATCCGCGACCTGCGGATCGACCTGCCCGCGACGGACGGGCGCCGGCGGCGCGATCGGACCGACGAACCGTAGCGATATCGCGACATGCTGCGAAGACAGTGTAGCAAAAACGCGACACCATTGATCGATCAGCCGCGGCCGAGGCTCCGCGATTCGGTCGCAAGATGCTGACAAATAATGACTTGACGGGCGACCGAGAATCGGGGTCCGATGGTCCGCCACTTGCCTCGATCGGTGTGAAACCACCCGTCAACCTCCAGCAAGGAGCGAGTCCCATGGCCACCGATCGTAGCTTCAATCCCCTGGAGATGGCGCAG
>WJIQ01000271.1 GCA_014730255.1 bacterium
CAGGGTGATCAAGGTCTTCTCGTCCATCGCGGATCCTCCTCCTGCACCCCCGGTCCCCGGGCTTCCCACGAGGTGACGAACCCTGCGCATGCGAGCACTAGCCGGCCGCCGCCCAGATCGATGACGCCACGAGGACAGCGCAGAGCCCCGCGTGGACGACGATGGCCCCGTTCCGGGCCCGGACCATCTCGGATGGATCATCGAAGGAGCACCACGACCGCGTCACGATCCTGGCCATCGGGACGACGAAGATCAGCGCGATCAGGGCCACGGGCATGACCGCAGCCGACAGCACGGCGGCGATCAACGTCGTGCAGACGAGCACCGAGAGCAAGGGGACGATGACCCGTCCAGAAACGCGACGGCCGAAGGCCGTGACCAGGGAATCGCCCGCGGCGTTTCCTTCGCCCCCCGGGACGGTCATCTGCTCGACCCATACCCGGAGCAGCATCGCCGCGTAGATCGGAAGCGCCGCCAGATAGACGGGCCTCGTCAGATCGCCAGTCTGGACGAGGTAGCCGCCGAGCACCGGCAGAAGACCGAGCGACATCGACAGGACGATCTCTCCGCCGGGGCGCCGCGAGAACCGCACCGGCGGAGCGACGTACAGGAGGCCCGCGAAGAGCACCGCCAGGCCATAGACGACGAAGATCCGGTCGGGAACGAGACGAAGCAGGTGCCATCCGAGGAGGCCGACGAGGGCGAGGCATGCCACACCGGCGAACGAGAGCCTGGATTCCGTCCACCGGGGATGACCCCTGTGCTCGAAACGGGCATGGAGGAAGGAGAAGCCAGCGTGGGTCAGAACCGTGGCCAGCAGGAACTCCAGCACTCCCGCCGGGCGAAGCTCGAGATCGGGGGGGCGCAGCCAGAGCGGCAGCGTCACGCCCACCAGGGCCGGCAGGACCGACGCTGTCCAGTCGCGAGATCCAGCCAGCTGCAGAGCGGTCTCGGTGGTGCCGGCACGCCCCGGGTCACGGCTCGCGGCCGGCTGTCCACGAGACCGCCCTGGCGGGCGCTGCCTCACCGCGTCTCCCCGGACGTCAGAAAGCGATGCGCCGCCTCGTATCTCTTCCGTCGCGCGAGGTCTTCTGCCGAGGGCCTCGCGAGCCGGGAGGGATCCATGTTGTCCTCGAGGTCGAAGACCTTCACGCACCGGGCGATCCGATTCCGGGCTGCCCGGCGCACGAAGTCCTCGTACGGCTCATCATCTCGGCGGGTCATGGCATCGATGGCCTGGATCACGATCTCCGAGAAACCGGCCTCCGCCAGTTCGGCGAGAGACCAATCGGTATCCTCCACCACGTCGTGAAGCACCCCGACGATCATCTCCTCCGCGGTCGCACCTCGCAGCATGACACGCATGCAGTGGAGGATATAAGGAGCTCTGGCCTTGTCCGTCTGCCCCTCGTGGGCTGCGGCTGCGATCTGGATGGCTCTGTCCAGCGTGCTCATGACTCCACTCCGGAGGTGCATGCACGAATCGATCGGAACGCGTGCGTCCGCCCGGTGGGCATCGATGCCGCAAACCGACCGCGGGTTCGCGATGCCTCGCCCGTCAGGCGACACGCGGCTGACGATACACCGCCATCGTCCCGAGCGATAGACGTGACCGGCGAGCCGGGGAGGCCCGGGCGCGCTGGCCATCGACCTCGCCCTCGTCTTCATCCTCTGGTCGCTCATCGACGACGTCGTCGTCTTCCCCGTCCCGCCGCTCGCGCTGAATCTCGGTATCGCGGCGGCGTTCTGGTGGTACCGTGACCGGGGCACCACCGTCGGTCACCGCCTGACCGGGCTCGCGGTCGTCTCCGCCACGGATGGCGACTCGCCCACGCCGCGATCGCGTCACCGCCGTGCGCTGGTCGCTGATCCTGGTCAGCGGACTGCTGGCGCGGCTCGATCCCCAGGGCCTGACGCTGCACGACCGGTTCGCGGGCACGCGGGTCGTCCACGCCGGCACCGAGGTGCGGGAATCGCCCCGGCGGAGTGCGCCGCGGTGGGTGCCCGTCGTGGCCGTCGTGGCAGTCGTGGCCGTGGTGGGCATGAAGATCATCGCCGCCCCCGTACTGCTATCCGACCCGGACCTCCAGACCATGCTCAGCAGATCGATGCGGGAGACCGAGGACGAGGGGCACGAGCTGGAACGACTCATCGGCGACGAGCTGGGACTGCGCACGGAAGTCACCTGGCAGGCGAGCCGCGTGGTCGCGGGCGACGGGATCGGCCGGCAAACGCTCGACCTGGGCGTCGAGCTTCCGGCGAATGATCGGGCGCTCGTCAGCCGGATCCTGGCACCACGACCCGGCAGAAGACGCTCGAACCGTCCACCTCCGAGACCTCGGCCACCAGTCCGAGCCCGGCGCACAGGGACACGAACTGGTCTGGCGTCATCTGGCCGGTACAGAAGCCGTCCTCGCAGACGATCCTGCCGGCACCCGTCCGCGCGTGATCGATCGGCCCGACCAGGCCCTCGGCGGCCTGCGCCTCGAACCACCGCAGGCGATCATCCCAGAACCCCGCCGCGTAGGACGAGAAGAGAAGCTGCCCGCCAGGACGGGTCACCCGCAACGCCTGCCTCAGGAGCGCCCGGTGATCGACGCCGAAGGCGCAGATCCCGTTCTGCACGCAGACGACCGCGTCGAACTCCGATTCCTCGAACGTCAGGTCGGAGGCATCCATGGTCATGAACTCGCAACGCGGGTCGCGTCCATGGAGCCGGCGAGCGAGGGCGATGCTATCGGCGGCGTTGTCGATCCCGACCGTCTGTTCGGCCACCTCGGCGAGCCGGACCGTGACCCGTCCGTAGCCGCAGCCCAGCTCGAGAACCCGATCGGTCGGCGCCAGATGCGTCAGCACGAACTCGATCTCGGCCTCGAGGTACCGGCGCAGGCGCGGATGCGCGAGCTCGTAGCATCGTCGCAGCCGTTCACCTGAGAGGGTGTCCGCGTAGTAACCTCGCATCGCGACCTCGATCCATCCCTTGTCCCTCGAAGAGTGTTGTCGGGCCTCGATCTTGCCTGAACCCCGACCATGAAGCCTCTTCGGTCAATTCCATTGCCCCGCGTCACCAGCGTTTCGGCCCCCGATCAGGGCCGAAATCGAGCGAACTCTTACCCGAGCCCCGGACTCGCCCCGTCTCGGCCGTCTCGGGCCTCGAGGACGAGGCAGTCGTCCAGACCTGGCGTACGACCCAACATATCCATCTCGGACGACCGCGGCACGACGACCGTCGACAACCCGGCCGAAGATGACAACGCGCGGGGACAGCAGCGGTCCGGAGAGACGCCGGCGGTGCCAGCGACGGGGATCACCACGAGAAAGGAGCCACCGCGACCGAAATAGTTACCCCAGGGCCACTTACAGTGACGGCCAGGGGAGAACAACATTCTCCGAGGCACGAGTCACGAATTGAGCCGCCACAGCTGGTGATTGAGCACGGCAGCGAACCCGACCCAGCACAGATACGGCAAGAGTAGCACGCCTGCCGGAACCGAGACGCGCCAGAAGCCGATCGTCGTCGCCAGGATCACCAGCCAGAGCACGATGATCTCGGCGAACGCCAGCCCCGGCTGCTGGGCCCCGAAGAAGAGGAACGACCACAGCGCATTGAGCACCAGCTGGACCAGGAACAGGCCGAGCGCCCAGGGGGCACCCGTGAAGCCGACCTTGCGCCAGACGAGCCAGGCCGCGACCCCCATGAGCACGTATAACGTCGACCAGACGGGACCGAACACGGAGTCCGGCGGATTCCAGCTGGGTTTCGCCAGGGAGGCGTACCACTCCCCGGGCAGGAACCGGGAGCCGATCAGGCCGGCCGCCATGGACACGGCGATCCAGATGATCAGTCCGACCATCGAATTCTTCATCGCTCACCTCGACATCGGTGGACGGCGCGCTGTCGTCGACGGCCGCGACCAGTGCCTCGACCAGCACCCATATGCGGGTCCAGGCGAGGTTCAGGCGCACCGACATGCTCGTCGGCACGACCCGGGCGACGGAGCCGGACGGGGCCAACCCGGCCCGCCCTTCGACGGCCCGCCCTCTACCCGTCCCGGAAGGCGCGCAGCTCCCCGACCACCAGGCCGTCATCCTCGAAGCGGACCTCGACGGTACCCCACGGCGGTTCCGGCCAGACGCCCGTGTACGTCGCCGACCCGGTCGGGACCAGGATCAGCGACGGCCAGGGACCGCTCCAGTTGCCACGATAGGTGCCCCCGCTGCTCCAGATGATGTTCCAGTACTGGTTCCAGTGCTCGAAGTCCGCGTGCACGAAGGTGGTCCACGGTCCGAGGTCCGCGAACCGCGAGCCGGGAGGGTTCGCGAAGGAACCGACCAGATGCAGGGCTCGCAGGTCGCCAAAATGGCTGCTGATCCGGGAGATGCGATCCAGGAAGGGGCGGGTGCGTTCGACAGGGTCCTCGTGCTCGCCCACCATGCCTGCGAGCGCGTCCTCCTGGCCCGCTGCGAGCCCGTCCAGCGCGACCCGGACGCGCCGGTTGAGATCGGCGAGCTGCATCCGCTCGTCCTCACCGGGATCCAGCATCGCGTTCAGCACGGCCTGACCGGTGAGCCTGGCGACCAGCCGCGTGTCGTCGGCCGTCAGCTCCAGCGACCCACCATCGAGATGGTATCGTCCGGCGTGCGTTCGGGACTGATCCGGGCGCGCCTCGGGGTCGGGCTCGACCAGAGTCGGCATGAGGAACCCGGTATCGAAGGCGGCCGCGAGGATCCGGTCGCGCTGCTCCAGAGCCGAGATCGTCGACAGGGAGACCATCGACGTGTTGCCCTGGATGTAGAAGAAGAACTCCTGTTCCGGAAGCCACGCGAACTCGGCCGTGAAGACGCCGTTGCTGCCACCGTGGCTGATCAGCCTGCCCCG
>WJIQ01000272.1 GCA_014730255.1 bacterium
GTTCGTCACCCACTCCGGCGGGGAGGCCGACAAGGTCACCGTCTACGAGCTGCGGGGTCGTCACGGCCAGCCGCACTACAGCGGCGAGCTGACCGTGGGGACCAATCCGTTCGGGATCGGCTACGTCTACTAGACGCGTTCTCAGCCAGCCTGGCGCCGGCCTCCGTCTCGCGGGGGTCGGTGCTCCCGTGAGCCGATCGGTCGGGCCTGGACGTTCGATTCGTGGCGCCGACTCCCGCCTGACCTGTCCACGATGTCATCGTCCGGCGACCTGCCAGTGGGTCTCCATCTCGTCGAGCGCCGCCCGCCATCGGGTCGCCGCCGCGCGGTCGCCGTCCTGCTCGAGGATCGCGGCGATGCACGAGATCTCGTGGCGCCGGGCCGCCGGCACGGCGCGATCGCCGAGCAGCCGGTCCTCGAGCTCGCCGAACGCGGTCCGGGCCCGGTCCGTCTCGCCGCGGGCGTGATCGACCCGCGCCCGGACGCTGCGGGTGATCAGGAGCTGCCGCGTGTCGGTCACCTCGCCGCTGGCGACGATGTCCCGGGCGATGTCGATGGCCTCGCGCGCGGCGTCGACGCGGCCCCGGTCGAGCTCGAGGCTCGCGCGGTTGACGTGCATCATCAGCGAACTGGCGTGCCGCTCGTGGCCGACCTCGGCGATGAGGGCAGCCGCCCGGTCGAGATCCGCGGCGGCACTCTGCAGCCGACCGAGCCTCTGCTCGGCCACGCCGCGTAGCTGGTGATAGCCCGCGAGCTGGAGCAGCCGTGGCGCGGCGAGAGACTCCTCGTGCGCGATCGCCGCGTCGAACCGTTCCCGGGCTCGATCGTACTGCCCGGCGCTCAGCAGACCGTAGCCGACGTTCGCGTGCCGGTTCGAGTGGTGCGGATGGTCCGCCGGGAGCCTGGCCTCCCAGAGGTCGAACGCTCTGGTGAGATGCTCGAGCGCCTCGGCCAGGCGCCCGGCCGCGACCAGGCTCATCCCGTAGTTGTTGTGGAAGCCCGCCAGCGCGACGTGGTCGGGACCGAGCACCGCGGCGGCCCGGTCGATGAGCAGCTTCTGTCGCGCCATCGCCGACGCGTGCTCGCCCAGCGCGGACTCGATCACCGCCAGCGTGCTCAGGACCGCCAGGGTGCGGGCATCCTCGCGCCCGAGATGGTGCTCGTAACCGGCGAGAGCCTCGGTCATCAGCGCGCGGGCCTCGGCGTTCTCCCCGACCTGCCAGAGGGCCTTGCCGCGCAGGAACAGCAGCTGGATGCGCCGGCCCTCGTCCGGGGACTCGACACGCTCGAGCGCGGCGGAGGCCCGCTCGAGGTGGTCGATGGACGTCGCGAGGTCCTGCTGGTCGCCGGCCATCTCGGCCAGCCGGAAGTGGGCGCTGTACGCGATGTCGGCCCTCGCGTGGTCGGGGACGTCGAGCGCGGGAAGGGTCGCCAGGACGTCGAGCACGGCCCCGCGTCGCGCCGCGCGGGCAGGAAGCGAGAGCGCGATCTTGAGCGCGAGCTGCGTCCGCAGGGGCTCGACGCCCCGCTGGTCGAATCCGGCCAGGGCGTGGTGGGCGATGCGCCAGATCTCGTGGGCCGGCTCCTCCTCGCCGAGGTCCGCCTTCACCCCGCCGATGGTGTCGAGGACCTTGGCCAGGACCAGCGGCTGGTCGGCCAGGTCCTGCTCGGCGCGGGCGGCGGCTCCGTCGAGGACCTCGGGGATCGTGACGTGCGGATCGCCCCCGCTCGGCGCGGCGTCGACGAACATGCCGCGCAGGTAATCGGCCAGGCTGGTCGCCGTGGTCGCCTCCAGCCGCGCCCGCTCGGCCTCGCGCTCGGCCCGCTGGTAGAGCACCGTCACCGTCGCGGTCGCGGCCAGGATCACCACCAGCAACGCGGCGGCCAGGCCGGTTCCCAGCGGATGGCGCGCCGCCAGCCGGGTCAGCTGGTACCAGGTGCCGCCGCGCCGCGCGGCGACGGGGCGGGCGTGGAGATGGTTCTCGAGGTCGCGCGCGAGGGCCGCCGGGCTCTCGTACCGCTGCTCCGGGTCGACGTGGGTGGCGCGGCGCACGATCGCCACGAGATCGCGGGGGAGCCGTCGGCCACGGGGATCATCGCCGCGCACGGCGACCTCGCCGCGCGAGACCGCGCCCAGCATGGCCAGCGCCGAGTCGGTCTCGGTGTCGTAGGGGATCGTCCCGGTCAGGAGCTCGTGCAGCACGACCCCGAGCGAGAACACGTCCGAGCGCACGTCGACCAGGCGACGCTCGTCCCGCGCCTGCTCAGGACTCATGTACTGGGGCGTGCCCAGCATGTGGCCCGCGATCGTCCACTGCGGGTCCTCGCGGCTCTCCAGCGGCCGCGCGATGCCGAAGTCGATGACCTTGACCACGGCGTGGCCCTCCTGCTCGGCGACGAGCAGGTTGCTCGGCTTCAGATCCCGGTGCAGGACGCCCTTGCGGTGCGCGTGCTCGACGCCCCAGCACGCCTGCAGGAACAGGCGCAGGCGCGCCGTGCGATCGAGACCCCGCCCGTCGCAGTGACGGGTCAGGCTCGTGCCGCGGACCAGTTCCAGCGCGAAGTAGGGTCGACCGGCCGGCGTGGTGCCGGCATCGAAGACCCGTGCGACGTTGGGGTGCTCGAGCATGGCGAGCACCTGCTGCTCGGCCAGGAAGCGGTCGCGCGAGACCGGATCCAGGCGCCGCGAGCGAAGGACCTTGAGCGCGACCTCGCGGGCCACCGGTGCGGTCTGCTCGGCGCGGTAGACCGTGCTGCTGCCGCCGCGTCCGATCTCCTCGCGCAGCCGGTAGCGGTCGAACGCCAGCTGTCCGGTGGCCAGGTCGTCGTCCACGGCGTCGGGGAACCAGCGATCCAGACCCTCGCGCGCGAGGCGATCGACCCCCGCGACGGCGCCGGCGTCGAGGGCGAGCAGCTCCATGGCGGCGTCGTGCAGCGAGCGGTCGTCGCCGCACTCGCGCGCGACGAGATCGGCCCGTTCGCCGGGCGGACGGCTCGCGGCCGCCAGGACGATCGCCCGCAGCCGGTCGAGCCGCCGCTCATCCATCGGCGCGGTCCTCGCCGTCCCGGGCGATCACCCGGGCGATCCACATGCAGGCGAACGTCCAGTCGCCGCCGACGGTCCGCTCGGACACGTCCAGGATCGCGGCCACCTCGGGAACGGTCAGCCCGCCGAAGACGCGCAGCTCGACCACGCGGGCGATGCGCTCGTGCTCGGCCTCGAGCCTGGCCAGGGCCTGGTCGAAGGCGATCACGTCGATCAGCCGGTCCTCGTGGTCGCCCTCGACGGCCAGGACATCCCGCAGCGTGACGCGCTCGTAGGCCCCGCCGCGCTTCTGCCGCGATCGGTTCCGGGCGTGGTCGACCAGCACGCGGCGCATGATCCGCGACGCGATGGCGAAGAAATGCGTCCGCGATCGCCAGCTCACGGCCGACTGGTCCACGAGCCTCAGGTACGCCTCGCTCACCAGCGCCGTCGGCTGCAGCGTGTGCGTCGCGCGCTCGCTCCGCATCAGGTTCGCGGCCATGGCGTGGAGGTGGGGGTAGACGGCCTCGAAGGCCGCCTGCTCGTGGTCGGCGTCACGCTCACCGGAGTCGAGCGCGCGCAGCAGGGCGGTGATGGAGGGGTCGTCCCGATGGATCATGGCATGGCTCCAGGTGCGGACCGGTCCCGCGCGAGGTGGCCGGCGCGTCGCGATATGGGGGATCATGCCATGAAACAGGAGTAAA
>WJIQ01000273.1 GCA_014730255.1 bacterium
CAAGGAATGGCTGCAGAAGGTGCGCCAGACCTGCCCGGAAGTGAAGTTCCTCGCCCACTACGCGCTGCTCGGGCCCTACGACGCGATGGACGTCTACGAGGCGCCCGACGTGGAGACCGCGCACCGGGTCTCGCTGATCTCGCGGGCGGAGGGGGCGCTGAGCGCCGAGAGCTGGCCCGCCATCCCGTACGAGAAGCAGCTCGAGCTGCTGGACGCGATCGAGGGCTGAGACACCTCGAACGAGCCGGCCGGTGACCGCGGGATCGTGGCCACCGGTCGGCGATCGCCCTGCGGGTCGGCGAAGACGCGTCTTGGTTGTCAGGGACGGCCTCCACTCGCGTGCCGACGGAAGGAGTCCCGATGACCTTCGATTTCGCGACCTATCTCGAGAACGCCGGCCGCTGGCTGCTGACCAGCGGTCTGCAGATCCTGCTCATCGTGGTGATCGCCCTGATCGTCATGCGCATCCTCCGGAGCATCGTGCAGCGCTCGTTCGCGGCCATGGGGCGGGGCCGCGACGACGCCGAGTTCGCCAAGCGGACCGATACCCTCGCCAGCATCGTGGTCCAGGCGGTGAGCGTGGTCGTGCTGGTGCTGGCGGCGATGATGGTGCTCAAGGAGTTCGGCATCGACATCGGCCCCATCCTGGCCGGCGCCGGCGTGCTCGGCCTCGCCGTGGGCTTCGGCGCCCAGAGCCTGGTCCAGGACGTGATCAGCGGGTTCTTCATCCTGCTCGACGACCAGATCCGCAAGGGCGACGTGGTGCAGTTCGCCGGCCAGGGCGGCTTCGTCGAGCGCGTCACCCTGCGCATGACGGTGATCCGCGACCTCGCGGGCAACGTCCACTACGTCCGGAACGGTCAGATCGACGTGGTCACCAACATGACCAAGGACTTCTCCATGTACGTCTTCGACGTGGGCGTGGCCTACCGCGAGGACACCGACGAGGTGGTCGGCATCCTGCGGGAGCTGTCCGACGAGCTGCGTCAGGACGAGAAGCTCGGGGCCGACATCCTGGACGACATCGAGATCCTCGGCGTCGACCAGTTCGCCGACTCGGCCGTGATCATCAAGGCGCGCCTGAAGACCCGGCCGATCCGTCAGTGGGCCGTCGGCCGCGAGTTCAACCGGCGCATGAAGAAGGCCTTCGACGCGCGCGGCATCGAGATCCCGTTCCCGCACGTGACCGTCTACGCGGGCGAGGGCAAGGACGGCTCGGCGCCGGCCCACCCCCTGAAGCAGCAGGCGGCCGAGGCGAGCGGCTGAACGGCGGACCATCACTCGCCCTCCCAGCGTCCGGTCGCGTCGTGGCCCGGCGAGCGGCTCGTTCCGGCCCGGGGCTCGGTCGTTCCGGCCCGGCCCGGGTGCGGCCGGGCCTCCGAGAAGCCGGCGGCCCCGCTCGCGATGACGTCCAGCGGCATCCACTCGATGCTCAGCAGGTCCGTGCCGGGATACTCGCCGATGGTCTCGGCCTCGCCGGTGGACCTGTCGATCCGGTAGATGGCCGGCTGGTCCGGATACCAGTCGTTGTCCACGCCGTACAGCCGGCCTTCCTCGTCGAAGGCCAGGCCCATGAGGCGCTCGGTGGACGCGACGAACGTCGCGGTGGCGGCCACCACGTCGATGGTGTAGAGCGCGCCGGTGCCGTCCGTGCCCCCCACGCAGACGTAGAGCTCGCAGGTCACGGGGTCGAAGTCCGCGCCGGAGATCCAGTACACGCCGAAGTCGCCGACCGGGATCAGCTCGCCAGCGGACGTGTCGACGCGGTAGAGATCGGCGTGCGCGTTGTCGATGGCGTAGAGGATGCCACTCGTCGGGTGGACAGCCAGGGCGTGGATCGTCGCCTGCAGGCCCTCGAGTTGCACGATCAGCGACGTCCGACCGGAGTGCGGATCGATCGCCAGGATCTGGTTGACGCCATCGGAGGTGTCCGCTGCGTAGGTCTTTCCCGAGAGGTGGTCGTAGGCCAGGCACGCGATACGGGGGGTGTCGAGCGACCTGTACTCCGTGAGCGTCCCGGTGCCGGGGTCGACGACGGAGAGGGTGCCGCCGGCCGGACCGCCCACCACGAGCTCGGCCGGGAGGGGGATCGGCAGCAGGGTCGTCAGCATCCCGACTGCCGTGGCCAGGACCACGGCGAGGGGGGTATCGCCGGACACCGTGCGCATCTTGAGGTCCTTTCCGGGAGATCGACCCGAGACCGCAGGGGCTTGCACCGATGCGCGATGATGACCGAGGGTGTGACCGGCGGTCTAGTCGGGGCGTGCCAAAGGCTGCAGGATATGTTGCATGGCGGGCAGACGACCGTCGCGAAACGACATCCAGCGTCTCCGCGTGTGCGGCCGGGAGGATCCCCAGCGGTCAGCGAGATCGCCGCTGGTACTCCGAGGGCGAGACCCCGTACTGCTCGCGGAAGCACCGCGCGAAGTACGACAGCCCCTGGAAGCCGACGGCGTAGGCGACCTCGGTGACGTTGCCGTATCCGTCGGCCAGCAGGTCGGCCGCGCGCTGCAGGCGATGGGCACGCACGAACGCGGTGGCCGACTGGCCGGTCAGCGCCTTGAGCTTGCGGTGGAACTGGGACCGGCTGAGGCCGACCTCGCGACAGAGGTCCTCGATTTGGAGGTCCTCGTCGTCCAGATGCTTTTCCACGGCCTCGCGGGCGCGCTGCAGGAAGCGATCGTCGGCCGAGATCACGGGCATCGCCGCGGGCGCGAGATTGGCCACGCGTCCGGCGTAGATCGCGGCCAGACGTCGGCGTTGCGTGACGAGGTTCTCGATCCGGATGACCAGTTCCTCGACGTCGAACGGCTTGGCAAGGTAGGCGTCGGCTCCGTGGCGCAGGCCCTCCCGCCGCTTCTCGGCCTCCGCCAGGGCGGTCAGCAGGATGATGGGGACGTGGCAGGTCCGCTCGTCCTCGCGCAGCGCCTGGCAGAGCTCGAATCCATCCATTTCCGGCATCATCACGTCGCTGACCACGAGGTCGGGGATCTCCGCGAGCGCCAGGGCGAGCCCGGCGGCGCCGTCCTCGGCGACCAGCACCCGGAACGTGGGCGACAGCTCCCGGGCGAGGTACGTCCGGAGGTCGGCGCTGTCCTCGACGACCAGGACCACGGGCGCGTCCGGCCCGGCATCGGGGCGCTCGGCGGCGCCGGAGCCAGGGGCCTCCTCGGCCGCGTCGGCCCCGGTCTCGCCGCCGTCGATCGGACGCTCGAGGAAGATCGGCAGCGAGACCCGGAAGACGGTTCCGGTGCGCGGATCGCTCTCGGCCGTGATCGACCCGCCATGCCATTCGACCAGTTCGCGGACCAGGGCGAGGCCGATGCCGCTGCCGGCCGGCCGCGCCGCGTCGCCGGGGGCAGGGTCGCTCGCGAGCTGGTAGAAGCGTTCGAAGATCCGGTCGAGCTCGCCGGACGGGATGAACGAGCCGGTGTTCGACACGTTCAGCCGGAGATCGCGGGCGGGGACGGATCGATCGCTCGATTCCGTGCGGGCGGAACCGGTCCCGGGAACCACGCGCTCGGCGACATCCTCGCCGACGCGCAGATCGAGCCGCACCGACTCGCCGGCGGGGGTGAACTTCAGGGCGTTGGTGAGCAGGTTGCCGATCACCTTCTCCACGAGGTCCTGGTCGAACCAGCACGGGATGGGGCCATCGGGCAGGTCGGTCGCGAAGCGGACGTTCCGCGCGTCGGCGAGCGAGGTGAACGACGCGGCGAGATCCCGCACGAAGCCCACGCAGTCCGCCCGGTCGAATCGCAACGGCAGGCTGCGGGCGTCGAGGCGGGAGAGGTCGAGCAGCTGATCGATGAGCTGGCCGAGGCGCTCGGTGTTGCGGGCCATCATGGTGAACAGCTCGGAGTCGCCGCTCGCCGGGTCGGTCTGGAGGCGCTGGACCGGGCCGCGTAGCAGCGTCAGCGGCGTGCGGAACTCGTGGGTGATGTTGGCGAAGAAGCGGGACTTGAAACGGTCCAGCTCCTGGAGCTTCTGCGCCTCCGAGCGCTCGAGGGCCAGGGCTGCCCGCATCCGCTCGCGCTGGACGACCTGGCGGTAGACGATCAGGGCCGCCAGCGCCAGCAGGCCGACCCAGAGCGCACGGGCCCAGGTCGTCTGCCACCACGGCGGGCGGATGACCAGGTCGAGCGCGGCGCCGGCCGTGCTCCAGACGCCGTCGCCGTTGGTCCCCTGGACCTCGAAACGGTAGCGGCCCGGTGCGAGGTTGGTGTAGGTGGCGGCGTGGCGGCGTCCGGCGTCCCGCCACGCCTCCTGGTCGCCGACGAGACGGTACCGGTAACGGTGACGCCACGGGTGGGCGAAGTGGAGCGTGGCGAAGCTGATCTCGAGGTCGTTGCGATCGTGCGGCAGCACCAGCGTCTCGAGGTACGGCGCAGCCGTGTCCAGGAAGTCCGAGCGGCCGGGGCTGGCGGTCTCCCCACCGAGGCGCAGGCCGGTGAGCGCGACGCGAGGGTCGTCGGTGCGCAGCCTGATCGAGCGGGGCTGGAAGGGGATCAGTCCGCCCGCGTTGCCGAAGATCAGCGTCCCGTCCCGCCGCCGCTCGTGGGCGAAGGCCGGCTCGTTGCTCGGCAGTCCATCGCCGGTATCGAAGGCCTGGACGTGGCCGGTGCGGGGGTCGAAGCGGGCGATGCCGCGGCCGGTGGATAGCCAGAGCCGACCCTCGTCGTCCTCGAGGATGGCGGCCACGAGTCCGTGCGGCAGCCCCTCGTCGGTGCCCACCGATTGCACCACCTCCGACGACCCGGTGTCGAACCTGAGCAGACCGCTGTACGTGCCGAGCCAGAGCCGACCCTGTCCGTCCTCGTGGATGTCGATGACCGAGGCGAGCCCGATGCGCGGGTCGAAGAAGCGTTCGAGGCTGCCCGCGGCGGGGTCGAAACGGTACAGGCCCTGGGCGTCGGTTCCCACCCAGAGCCGTCGCGCGCGGTCCTCGTGGATCACCACCGGCGTGGCCAGGGGGTTGGCCTGGCCCGCGCCGACCTCGCCGGTCCGGAAGCGGTCGACGCGTACGCCGCCGGGGGCGATGCGGTAGAGGCCGCCGCCGATGGCGCCGACCCACAGGTTGCCAGCCGCGTCGTGGTGGAGGCTGCGAACCGGGATGTCGGCGATGCCATCCTCCTGAGAGGGATCGCGATGCTCGCGGACGGGACGGCCGGCGTCCCGGTCCAGCCGCCACAGGCCGAGGTTGGTGCCGAGCCAGAGCTGCCCGTCGGGTCCCTCGGACAGGGCCTGGACCGTGCGTACGGACCGGTTCTCGAGCTCGGGGAACCGGTAGTGCTCGAATTCCGTCGCGCCCGGTGGCAGCTCGTCGAGGGCGCCGACCGAGCCTCCGGTGGCCATGGAGCCGGTTCCGACCCAGAGCGTACCATCGGCCGCCTCCAGGACGGCCGAGACCGCGTCGTCGTCCAGGCTGCCTCGCGTGGCGGGGTCGTGGTCCAGGTAGCGGAACTTCTGGGCGACGGGATCGAGCTTGTTGAGCCCGGCATGCCAGGAGCCGGCCCAGATCACGCCCGCGCGATCACGGCAGACGCTGATGACGGGTCCCTTGACCGGCGACCGCGGATCGGCGGGGTCGTGCGCATACAGGTCGAACGAGCCCGAGGCCGGGTCGAGGTGGTAGAGCCCCGCGGCCGACCCCACCCAGAGCCCCCCCTCGCCGTCGGGAGCGGCGTCCAGACAGTAGTTGTGCATCGTCTGGCCGTCCGGCCGCGGCACGTGGTTCTGGAACGCGCGTCGCTGGGGCAACCACGTCGCCACGCCGTTGACGGTCAGGATCC
>WJIQ01000274.1 GCA_014730255.1 bacterium
CGCCGTCGGCGCTATTTCAGCAACGTCAGCTCCCGGGTCGCCGCCGAGCCGGCCGCGGTCAGCCGGGCATGGTAGACCCCCGAGGGCAGCGGTCGGCCGTCGGTGCCGATGCCTCGCCAGTCGATCTCGTGACGGCCGGCCGGCAGCGGGGCCGCGAGCAGCGTGGCGACCCGGCGGCCGCGGAGATCGAAGATCCGCAGCGTCACATCCGTCGATCGTCGCAGGTCGAACGAGATCCGCGTCCGCGGATTGAAGGGGTTGGGTGCGGCCTCGAGCGCGAGTCCGGACGGCGGCGGCGCGGGCTCGACCGGCGTGGGGTCGAGCAGGCAGGGCGGCGGGTAGAACCGGTGGTCGGTGCCCCGCGGCACGCCCAGCCAGTCGTCGTCGGCCAGGAGATAGGTGTCGGCGACGAAGCGGGTGGGCAGGGTCGCCACGATCGGTGGCACACCCTCCTCGCGAAGATCGAGCATCGCCACCTCGCCGGTCCCGTCGAGCAGGTAGCCGGCGGCTCCACCGACCGCCACGCTCAGCTGGCCAGAGAGGGGGATCGATCCCTGCAGTGTCCAGTCGCCCGGATCGGCATCGTGCTTCCACACCTGCGTGGAACGGATGCGATCGGTCACCAGCAGGCGATCGCCTGCGAGGGCGAGGCCCGTGATGGAGTCGCGGTCGGGCAGGTTGTCCGCCAGGACGATCGCGGCGGGATCGCTCACGTCGTAGACGTCCACGCCACCGGACGTTCCCACCAGGACCTGGTCGCCCAGCGCCACGGCGCCACGGTCGGCGCCGATGTCGGCGGCGAAGGTGGCGATGTGCTGTGGCTGGAGCGGGTCGGCGAGGCCGTAGGTGGCCAGGCCCCAGTCCCGCATGAGGACGACGAGCACCTGATCGGCGACCACCATCCCGGTGGGGATGGCCTGCAGGGAGATGGTCGAGACCGGCTGCGGGTGATTACGGTCGGTGAGGTCGATCACGTCGATCGACGCGGCCGTGTTGCCCACGTAGACCGCGGGGTCGAGCATCGCCAGCGACGGACGGGTCATGTTGGGCGCCCCGATGTCGAGGCTGCCGATCGGCACGGCGCCGGAGGGCGCATCCACCTGCACCACGGTCAGGATGCCGTCGTGGACGCTGACGATGTGATCGTCATGGACGACCGCGATCTCACCGGCACCGGCCACCTCCAGCGGCGGCGCGGGAAGGGGACCGGGCTCGCCGGACTGCAGCCGGGATTCCGAGAGCATGGTGTATCGGTTCCCGCCGAGATGGAAGTCGGCGTGCGATCCCGGCAGGAAACCGGTGCGCTCGACCTGCTGATCGGCGACGAGGTACGAGTGGACGCCCGTACCTGCGCTGGTGATGATCACGCGGTCCGGGCCGACGACACGCGGGATGGCGCGGCCGTGCAGTCCATGGTCGAAGAACGTGGAGGCGCGCAGGAGCGGTGGGCCGTCGCTCGCGATGTCGTAGGCGGAGACCTGGCCGCGCGTGCCGTCGGTGTAACGGCCGGTCACCACGGCCAGTCCATCACGCGCGGATACCTCCTCGGGCTCGCCCACGAAATCGGCCACGCCCACCGGCTGCAACCAGGTCGGATCGCTGGCGTCCAGGACGAGCAGGCCGTGATCGGAGGTCGCCAGGTAGAGCCGCGTGCCGTCGACGGCGAGGGATGCCAGCGTCGAGGGCGTATCGTGGCTGCCGAGAGCGACCATGCCGATGGCGAAGTCCAGGCCGATCACCCTCACCCCCTCGATCGTGGACACGGCCGCGAGACCGTCGCGCAGCGCCACATCGTTCAGCTCGAGACCGAGGTCGAGGGTGTCGTCGACCGCGGGGGCGAGCGGGGCGCTCAGGTCGTAGCGCACCAGGCCGAGGCCCGGTACGGCGACGAGCAGCCAGTCGTCGCTGGCGGCGATTCCGGTGGGCTCGGCGGGCAGCGGGAGCGGGTCGCGCTCCTGCGGCTCGGCGGGGTCGCTCAGGTCGTAGATGGCCACGAACGGATCGCCCAGGCCCAGGGAGTAAGCGGCGTCACCGACCACGCAGAGCTCGCGGGGGAGGTCCTGGTCGATGGCGGTCTCGCCGAGCTGGCGGAGGACGTCGTCGTGATCGAAGCAATCCAGCGCGGCCGTCGGTGTGGCGGCGAGCGTAATCAGGACGATGACGGCGGCGGCGATGATCCGTGGTGGCATGGCGGGCCCTCCCCTCGGCGGGCTTGGGAGGCGAGCGTTCCGGAGGCTCCGGATCCCGTCGGGCGGCGCGGGGCTCGCCGGCGGACCGCTCGTCTCCGTGTGGCACTGTCAGAAAGCATACCAAATCGGACGGCGTTAGTCAGCCTCGCCGACGCGTGTCTCGCCGACGCGTGTCGATGCCACCCCGGGGCCGAGGGTGCCGGGTCCGGGTGACGCCGGCGCGCGCTACCGCGCCAGCACCACCTTCCGGACCATGGTCGCCGCGCCCGTGCGCAGCGACACGAGGTACGTACCGCTGGGCAGTGCACGGCCGCTCGCGTCGCGGCCGTCCCAGGTCGCCGTGCGCGTGCCCGCCGGCAACACGCCCTGGACGAGGGTGCGCACGCGCCGCCCCGCGAGGTCGTGCACGGCGATGGTGCCGGCGGCCGGGGCGGCGATCTGCCAGGTCACGGTCGCGCGGGGGTTGAACGGATTGGGATGGACCGCCAGCGAGGCCGGCGCGTCGGGCGTCTCGGCGGCCGTCGGCGCCTCGTGCATCTGCGCCTGGACGGCCACCACGTTGGCGTTGATGCCCGGGCCGTCGAGGGTCTCGACGACGGTGGCGCTCGGCAGGTCGACCACGTAGACGGGGCTCTGGTAGCCGGTGGCCGTGCCGCCGGCCACGTAGGCCAGGCCGGCCTCGTCCAGGATGTCGACGTCGCGGGGATCGGCGCTGGGATCCAGCGCGATGGGCGTCACTGCACCGGTGGCCAGGTCGATGAGCACGACCTCGGCGCTGTCCTCGCAGGTGACCACCAGGGTGGTGCCGTCGGCGGTGACGTCCAGGCCCCAGGGGTCGTCGCCCACGTCGAAGCGGCGGCTGACGGTGAAGGTGTCGAGGGCGACCTCGAGGACCTCGTCGGTGCCGCGGTCGGTGACGTAGACGTGCTGGCCGTCGGGTGCGGCGACGATCTGCCAGAGGCTGCTGCCGAGAGCGGCCTGGCGCAGGACCGCCGAGCCATCGCCGGCAACCTCGCAGAGGATCGGGCCGTACCAGTCGACCAGGTAGAGCTTCCCGCCGACCGGTTCGAGGGCGAGGTTGCCGCCGTCCACGGGCAAGGGCAGGGTGTCGACGACGCCGTAGCTGGCGGTGTCGACGATGTTCAGCGACGTCTCGTCCCGCGAGGAGACGAAGGCGCGCGTCCCGTCGCGGTCGAAGGCGACGCTGACGACGTACTCGGCCAGCGGCACGATGGCCACCAGGGCGCCGCTGGTCCGGCTGATCACCACCGCGCCGCCGCCGGACGCGCCGATGAACCAGACGTGCATGCCGTCGGGCGTGACGGTCGCGTCGTAGGGGTAGTCGCCGAAGCCCATGAGAGGAATGGACGGGCGCACCTGGTGGGTCTGCAGATCGAAGGGCCAGCAGTCGTCGCTCGTGGAGCAGCCGACGAACCCGTCGATGGCCAGGGCGGGGGCGGACAGGGCGAGGGCGAGGGCGAGAATCAGGGAGTGGCGCATGGGACGACCTCCGGGGCGAGGCGCTCCGCCGGGCGCGGGGCGCCGCGGTTGAACATGCGCGGTCATTCTAGCATGGCGGCGTGCGCACCGTCGCGCGGTTCCGTCACCGGATCGGGGGGCCTCCGCCCGTCGTGAGCGGAGGCCTATCTTCGAGCTCGACACTGGCCCTTTCGCTGGAGGGCGTCGTCGACGATCACTTCACGAGGGTCAGCCGTAGGCTCTCGGTGACTCCTCCCGTCTCGAGCTTGCAGATGTAGGCTCCGGCCGAGACGGCTGGCCAAGGGCACCTGGCCGCCCTTCACCACTTGGGTTATGCCGCGAGGAATGTTGCAGCTCCCCCACGACCAGGCGACCGCCCCTCTACCGCGCGTACCGTAACTCGTGGCGCCGGTTGATCCTCAGAGCCCGCGTATCGACCTCCCCCCAGTAGTAACGAGCCCAGCGCGGCGGCAGATCCACCTCGTCGACGAACAGACGACGCGCCAGCAACTCCTCCACCGTCAACCGCTCTTGACACAACCCCAGCAACTGAGCCGGCGTCGCCTTCTCACCACGAGCCCGACGTGGCTTCACGTAGTTCCGCTGCACCAGGGCGATCGCCATTCGGTAGGCCGAACAGTTCCGACGCTTCGCATACGCGATCGTCTCCCGCTTGTGCTCGCAAAGCCAGTGACGCGTCAACAGATCCGACAGATTGATCTCGAACAGGTCGTTCAACCGGTCTCGGATGTCCTGCGAGCTGGTCACCACGTGGCGGACATCGCAACCCAGGCCCTCGATCGCCCACCGATACGCCCCATGATCGTCGCTGTGAATGGTCATCTCGTCCTGCCCCCGGGTCACGTACTCCAGCAGCTCGCGCACGTCCTTGCGCACCGCTCGCGGATCGGGACGGCCGCGGATCCGCTCGAGCTCCGCCCGTCGGCGCTTCTGATGCGCGGTCATCCGGCCCGAGCGGCGGACCTCGCTGTCGGTGAAGTAGGGCATGAACGACGTCGCCCGGTCGACCGCCAGATGGAAGTGGAAGGGGTGGTACTGGCTGTGTTCGAAGGTGACGAAGCCGTCGATGGCGATGTCGGCCAGGCGGGGCCGTTTCTCCATCATCTTGGCGTGGAAGAGGATGCAGTGGCGTCCGAGGCGGTCGATCTGGCGCTGGATGGTCGACGGTGCGACGCCCATGTCGAAGGCGATCTGGCTCTTGCAGGCCCCGCTGGTGATCCTGGTCGGCAGTTGCAGGTAGATGTCGGGTCGTCGCAGCCAGTAGGTGGTGCTGAAGGTCTGTGGACTGAAGGTGACACCGCAGGCGTTGCATCGGAACCTGCGGAGACGCCTGGGTTCGGCGCGTCGCTGGTAGTAGCCGTAGTGCCGCCAGGACCAGCCTTTCTGGAAGCGGTTGAAGAAGCGGCAGTTACGGTTGGGACAGCGGTCCGGGGTCCACGTGGGACTGTAGAGATCGTCGTTTCGCATGCAGGGTTAGCTGCAAGCGGAAGGCCCGCAACATTCCTTGCGGCATAACCCATCAGATGGGGTCGTGGTCGTCGCGTCGGGTCGTCTCCCGGAAGGTCCGCTCCAGGTACTCCCGTTTCTGCCGGACCTCCCGGTTCCAGGACCGGTTGAGGGGCGTGTCCTCGCGCAGTCGCCAGAGCGGCGAGGCCTCGGCCAGCGCGTCGTGGAACTGCCAGGCGTGCCGGAACCGCCGGTCGGCGAGCGAGCGCAGGCCGCGGAGCTGGTCGAGCGCGAGCCAGTCACGGTCGAGCTCGAGATTGGCACGCCCGAGGTCCACGTGGATGAGGACGACCTCGGCGAGCTCGATCACATCGCGCGCCTGGTGACGGTCGAGGCCGACCTCGTGCTCGAGACGCTGCTGCAGGCGCAGCGCGTTGGTGGTGCGGTAACCCTCGAGGTCGCCGAGGTCGTCGGCCGGCAGGCCTTCCGCGCGCGCGCGCTCGATCACGGCGGTGTCGACGGTGTAGCGCACCGGCTCGACCACGGACTGGTCGAACACGTTGTCGACGAAGAACAGCAGCACGAAGGCCACCACACCGGCGGTGACCGGTGTCGCCAGCCAGCCGAGGGCCACCGAACCGAGGGCGCGGGGGCGCAGGTGGCGTCGGCCGTGCAGCAGCCCGAGGCCCACGATGGCGCCGATCACGGCCTGGCTGCTCGACACCGGCACCAGCGGGAGCGTGGGCAGGCCATGGCTCGCGAGCCAGCCCTCGAGGCTCTCGCTGGCGAAGACGAACAGCACGATCGCGTGGGCCAGCACGACCACGAACGCGGCCTCGGGCGTCAGGCGCATGATGCTCGTGCCGACCGTCCGCATGACCTCGCCCGAGTAGGTCACCACGCCGGTCGCGATGGCCGCTCCTCCCAGGAGGAAGAGCTGCTGCGCGGCCGAGACCTCGATTCCCAGCACGTCGATGTCCGTGAACGGATTGTCGGGCAGGAACACGCCCACCACGTTGGCCACGTTGTTCGCGCCCAGGCTGAACGCGCCGAAGGCGCCGACGGCGAGCAGACCCGCGCGGACCAGCGCGTCCTGTCGCAGGAGGTGCAGCCGGCTGCGGCGTAGCATGACGCGCAGCGCCAGGTAGAGCAGGACGGCGATGATCGCCGCGAGCACCGGGCAGAGCACCCAGGAGACCACGATGTCGGCGAGCGCCCCGGTGTCGGTGAGCATGTCGGCGTAGACGTTCCAGCCGATGATCGCGCCCACCACCGCCTGGCTGGTGGAAATGGGCAGGCCGAGGCGGGTCATGCCGAAGGTGGCCACGGCGGCGGCCAGGGCGACGGTGAACGAGCCTGCCAGGGAATTGACCGCGCCGAGGCGACCGAGGGTGTGCGTGGCACCGGCCCCGGCGAACACCGCGCCCAGGATCACGAACACGGCGCAGACCGCGGCCGCGGTGGCGAAGCGGACCATGCGGCTGCCCACGGCCGTGCCGAACACGTTGGCCGCGTCGTTGGCGCCGAGCGACCAGCCCAGCAGCAGGCCGCTCGAGAGGTAGAAGATGATCTCCAGACCCATCAGAGCCGCCGCTTGATCGCGTAGATGGCCAGGCGATCGGCCACGGCCTCGGCCATGTCGGCCACGCGGTCGACCGCCTCGGCGAAGTAGCGCAGATGCTGCCGATGGGCGAGATCCAGCGACGGGTCGCCGAACACGCCGCGGCGCAGCTCGAGCCCGATGGCGTCGGCCTCGCCCTCGTAATGATGCACCTTCACGAGGTAGTCGGACACCGCCGCCGGGTCGCGGAAGAAGCGCCGCGAGGCCATGACCACGGCCTCGGTGGCGCGGTAGGAGGCGTCGGCCAGCCGTCGGTAGTGGTCGTGCCACTGCTCGGGGATGGTCGGCTGCTCGACGTCGAAGCGCTGCAGGCCCGTCTTGGCCCGATCGATGATGTCATCGGTGTGCTCGAGCAGGGCCAGCACGTCGCCGCGATGCTCGGGGATCAGCGAGTGCGTGTAGAGGGAGGACTCGACGGCGTGGCTGAGGTGATCGGCGCGGGTCTCCAGCTCCTCCACGCGCCGGCGCCTGGCCGCGAACTCGTCGCGGCGGTCGGCGAGGTAGGCGTCGATGGCCTCGCGGAAGACGAGCGCTCCCTCCTCGACGACGTCGAGGAACTCGTCGATCTGGCTCTCGATGACCCGGGACGTGCGGAACAACGGCATGATCGGCCTCCTGCGGCTCGGCGGTGCCGATCAGCATACCGCCGGCGTCGGCCGGGGCCAAGGGCCGTGTGTGGTCGTGTGTCAGGGCCGGAACGCCGCCGCGTCGATCCCGGCGATCCCGTCCCAGTCCGTCTCCTCCATCGCCACCAGCGCGTGACACGCCTCGCAGTCCTGGGAGATCACGTCGCCCTCGTCCGACTCGAGCATCTCGTTGTGGCACCGGAAACAACCGCCATCGCCGAACTCTCCGACCGCATCGAAGTGCGAGAGATTGCTCTCGTAGGTGCCCCAGTCGATGTTCATGCCGGGCCAGACGTTGCGCTCCAGGATGTCTGCCAGCGCGCGGGAGGTGGGCTCGATGGCGGCCTCGAGGGCAGCGAGGTCGTCGGGGTGCTCCTCGCGGTAGATCTCGCGCAGGCGGACGGCGATGGCCGCGGCGGTGTCGTCGGTCGGCGTCACCTCGCGCAGGACGCGCTCGCCCTCCTTGCGCAGCCATGGCACGTCCGCATCCAGCGTCCCGGTGGACAGCGCCATGTCCATGGCGCGGTGGGGCAGGTGATAGATGTGCGTGGGCCGGTTGTGGCAGTCCAGGCAATCCATGGTGCGCCACTCGCCGGAGTCCGCCGGAGCGTCGGCGAGCTGGTAGCGGACCTCGCCATCGGGAGTCGTCTGGACCACCTCGACGATCTCCTGCCGCTTGCGGTCGAGGTGCCGGTAGCGGACCTCGTTGCGGGGGTCGACGTGCCAGTGGATGCCGCTGGACTCCGTGGTCTCCGCCGCGCCCTCGGGGCCGCCCACGTGCACGACCAGGGCGGTGGTCTGCTCGGTGTTCTCGCGGTCGCCGGCGAAGCGCGGATGGGCCACCAGATGGGAACCGTGGAACTGGGTCGGCCAGTGGCAGACCTCGCACGTCTCGCGCGCCGGACGCAGGTTCAGGACCGGCGTGGGGATCGGGCGATGGAAGTCGTCGGTGAGCACGGCGTAGACCTGGCGCAATCCCGACAGCTTCGCCCGCACGAACCACGACGCGCCCGGGCCGATGTGGCACTCCACGCACTTGACGTTGGCGTGCGGCGACGTCGCGTGCGTGGTGGCCTCCGGTTCCATCACCTCGTGGCAGACCGTCGAGCAGAACTGGTTGGAGTCGGTGTAGTGGTAGGCCTCGAAGCTGAACATCCCGAGACCCACGAAGGCGACCAGGCATATGCCGACCACCGTCACCGCCCGCCGGACGAACCGGCCGCTGGTGATGTCCAGGACGGTGTGGGAACGGCCCTCGGTTCGCTCGCGACGGCGGCGGACGACGTTGCCGATCACCAGCAGCACCACGGCGAACGCGAGGATGGCGGGCAGGACCAGGAAGCCGACCAGATCGACGTAGGGGTTCGAGTCGCGGCCCGTGATGGTGTTGGCCACGAACAGCAGCAGCATCAGGCCCAGCAGGGCGAGTGTGACCACGCCGATCACGCTGCCCGCCGCGGCGATGCCGTTGTCCCAGAAGATGGGCAGGCGAGCCTTGAACCAGGCCTGGAATCGGCTCGTGCTCTCGTCGGCGTCGGTGGTCGATGGCCTGTCGGTGGGATCGGTCATGGTCGTGGCCTCCGGAGGGGATGGACGTCGGGCACCGCCAGGTCCACGCTACCAGAACCCCGACCGGGAATCCAGGATATCGCTTTGCCGGCCATGGCGGTCTGAC
>WJIQ01000275.1 GCA_014730255.1 bacterium
CTCGAGGTACGCCGCGTCGTTGGCCAGGACGAGCTCGTGTTCGCGGGCCAGCTTGCCCAGCGGCTCGTAGACGCCCGCACCGGCCTCCGCGCCCGTGGGATTGTTCGGATAGTTGACCCAGCAGAGCCGCGTGCCGGCGTCGATCAGCCCACGCATCTCCGCCGGGTCGGGCAGGAACGCCCGGTCGGCCGTCAGGTGGAAGCGCCGCGGCTCGGCGCCGGCGAGCATCGCCGACTCGGTGTAGACGGGGTAGCCGATGTCCGGTACCAGGACGTTGTCGCCCTCCTCCACGAGGGAGAGCGGCAGATGGGCGATGCCCTCCTTGCTGCCCAGCAGCACCAGTACCTCGCTGTCCGGCTCGACGTCGACCCCGTGGCGCCGGCGCAGGAATCCGGCGGCCGCCCGCCGCAGACGTTCGTCGCCACGGCCGGAGGGATACCGGTGGTAGGCCGGCGTGCGCACGGCCGTCGACGCGAGCTCGACCAGCTCGGCCGGCGTCGGCCGGTCCGGATCGCCCACGCCCAGGTCGATCACGTCGACCCCGCGGGCACGGGCACGGTCACGGGCGGCGTCGATGGCCGAGAAGAGATAGGGCGGCAGATTCTCGAGACGGGTCATGATCGCGCCTCCGGATGCGGTGAGCGGTGGCCGGCGCCCCCGGGGAACGGACCAGCCCCGCGGAGCGGACGCCGCGGGGCTCGGTCGAAAGGGCGGTTCGGCTAGCGGCCCTGCTCGGCCGCCTGCCGGCGGCGCTCCTCGTACGTGAGGTACTCGTCGCAGGCCTCGATGCCGTCCCGCGCCGCCTGCGCCCAGCGCGGATCGCCGGCGTTCGAAGCCTGGCTGAACTGCGCCCTCGCGCCGGCGTAGTCCTCGGCGCAGAACAGCGCCTTGCCGTAGGCGAAGTGGATCTTGCCGAGGGCCTTCTGCCCCATCCCCGCGAACTCGTCGACGGCCTCGCGTGCCCGGTTGATGGCCTCGTTGCAGCGCTCGGCCTCGGCCAGGACGATGATCAGCGCCGCGGTCTCGTTCATGTTGTCGGGCCGCAGCTCGAGGAACCGCTCGTAGGCGGCGATCGCGACGTCGCGACGCGGGGGACGCATGGCGTCCGCCGCGCGGGCCTTGGTCAGGATGGCACCGACGTGGTCCGGGTCCTTCTCCAGGAGCGCGTCGCAGAGCTCGACGACCGCCCCGTACTGCCCGGCCTTCATCTTCTCCTGGATCTGGGCATAGGCGGTCGTGCCACCGGCCGACCCTCCGTAACGAGTCGCCTTCTCCTCGAAGTCCCGGGCCTTGGCCGTGTTGCCGAGCTTGCGGTGCTTGTCCGCCGACATCGCCGCGGCCTTGGCCAGGTGCGGCATGATGCGCTCGGAGTGCTCCGGGAAGTAGCCCAGGGCTTCCTCGAGGGCCACCACCGCGTCGTCCGGATACCCGCACACGTAGTGCATGATGCCCAGGTTGATCAGCACGGCCTCGTTCTCGGCGTCGCGAGCCTTGGCCTTGATGAACTCCGCCCGGGCCTCCTTGTACTTCTTCTGCTTGGCGAGGGCGCGGGCGAGGTTGAAGTAGTCGGCCGCATCGGCCTCGCCGCCACGGACCTCGATGACCCGCGCGTACGCCTGCTCGGCCTCGGCGAACTGCTCGAGCTGCATGTGCGCCATGCCGAGCCCGCGCAGGGCGGGGAAATACTCGTCGCAGAACTGGACGATGGACTCGAGCTGCGGGACGGCCTGCTGCCACTGCTGGCTCTGGAGCAGCTGCTGCGCGTTCTGGAACTGGATCTGGGCCTCCTGCATCTGGCCGGGGCTGCACTCGGCCGGAGCACGGCCGGGGAGCCCGAGCAGGAACAGGGCGGCGATCAGGACAAGCGTCGGGGTGCGCACGGGTTACCTCCGGGAATGGCGTCGCGTCCGGGCGACAAGAAGGAAAGACCCGGACCGACCGGGCGCGCAAACGATACGTTTGCCACGCGGAGCTGTCAATTTCCGGGCCCGTCCCCGGGCCGCGAGGCGCTCCGATCCACGTCTTTAACCCCATGCGCGTTCGCGAGTTCCCCCCCGGTCTCCCTGGCCAGGAGCTCCTCGTACCAGGTGAGCAGCCGCGTGGCCAGCCGCGCACGGGTGTACTGCTTCTCGACCAGCGCCCGACCCCGACGACCGCGGCGGTCGGCCTCGGCCGGATCGGCCAGGCAACTGGCCAGGGCATCGGCGAGCGCGCCCTCGTCGCCCGGAGGCGCGAGCCAGCCCGTCTCGCCCGGACGCGCCAGATCCCGGACCCCCGTCGGCAGGTCGCTCGCGATCACCGGACGGGCCGCTGCCATGGCCTCGAGCAGGATGAGGCCGAAGGTCTCGCTCTGGTCCCTGCTCGGCAGGACCAGGGCGCGGCACGCCGCCAGCATCTCCGGCAGGACCTCGTCCGGCACCTCGCCCAGGAGGCGGACGCGGTCAGCCAGCCGCGCGTCGGCGATCCGTCGCGCCAGCGCCTGGCGCAGCGGCCCCGAACCGACGATGTCGAGCCGGGCGCCCGGCGTCGCCGCGACGGCGGCCAGCAGCGTCGCGAGTCCCTTGTAGGGCACGAGCCGTCCGACGAAGAGGAACGGGCCGTCCCCGGTGGGCGGCCGCGCGAACGGGCGTGGATCGATGCCGAACGGGATCACGGCGACACGATCGCGGACGACCGCCAGCTGACGCGAACTCTCGCGCAGGTGGGCGCTCGAGACGCAGATCCCCGCCGCGTCGTCCAGGCAGCGACGCACGACCGGCTCGATCACGCGCCGCGTCAGGCGCTGACGGACGATGTCCGAGTGGTGCCAGACCGCCAGCCGCGCCCCGACGGTCGCGGCGAGGGTCCGCTGCCGCCGCCAGGCCCAGCAGGCCAGGGGATTCGGCGTATGCAGGTGAACGATCTCGGGCCGGAACCCGCTCAGCTGATGCCCCAGCGCGCGGGGCAGGCCCAGGGTCAGGGGCTGGCTGTTCCAGGTCCCCGCGGCCCCGACGCGGACCA
Source organism: bacterium (assembly GCA_014730255.1). GTDB lineage: Bacteria > Krumholzibacteriota > Krumholzibacteriia > LZORAL124-64-63 > LZORAL124-64-63 > Glo-17. The sequence goes on from WJIQ01000275.1 coordinate 3,001, forward strand.
GCGCGCCGGGCGCGCCGGGCAGGTCGTCGCGCCGGGTGCGCCGACCGGCGGCCGCGACCAGGACGCGCACGTCGTGACCGGCGTCGAGCAACCCCTCCACCTGATGGCGCAGGGACGTCTCCATGCCGCCCTTGACCGGCGCGTAGAACTTGCCGACGTGCAGGATGCGCATGGCGCGAATGTACGCCAGGGACCGGAGGGGTCAACGACGGAGTGGATCCCGACGCAGACGGCCCCCCTCGCGAAGAGGGGGGCCGCCGGGGCGCGCTGGCCGGGACACGTGGCAGGCCGTGCGGCCTACATCATGCCCATGCCGCCCATGCCGCCCATGCCGCCCATGTCGCCGCCGCCCGGCATCGCCGGCGCGTCCTTCTCGGGCTCGTCGGCGACGCAGGCCTCGGTGGTCAGCAGCATCGCCGCGATGGAGGCCGCGTTCTGCAGGGCCGAACGCGTGACCTTCGCGGGGTCGATGATGCCCTTGGCCATGAGGTCCTCGTACTCGCGCGTGGCGGCGTTGAAGCCCACGTTGCTGGACTTCTTCTCCTCGCGCAGCCGCGCGACCACCAGGCTGCCCTCGACGCCGGCGTTCTCGGCGATCAGGCGCAGGGGCTCCTCCATCGCGCGCGCGACGATGTCGCGGCCCACGGCCTCCTCGCCCTCGAGGTCCATCTTCTTGACCGCGTCCGCGGCGCGCAGCATGGCCACGCCGCCACCGACGACGATGCCCTCCTCGACCGCGGCGCGCGTGGCGTGCAGGGCGTCCTCGACGCGGTGCTTCTTCTCCTTCATCTCGACCTCGGTGAAGGCGCCGACGCGGATGACGGCCACGCCGCCGGCCAGCTTGGCCAGCCGCTCCTGCAGCTTCTCACGGTCGTAATCGCTGGTGGTCTCCTCGATCTGGGCGCGGATCTGCGCGACGCGAGCCTTCACGTCGCCGGCCTTGCCCTTGCCACCGACGATGGTGGTGTTGTCCTTGTCGATGGTGACCTTGCCGCAGCGGCCGAGATCGGCCGTGGTGGTGTTCTCGAGCTTCAGACCCGCGTCCTCGCTCATCACGCGGCCGCCGGTGAGGATCGCGATGTCCTCGAGCATGGCCTTGCGGCGGTCGCCGAAGCCCGGCGCCTTCACCGCGGCGATGTTCAGGGTGCCGCGCAGCTTGTTCACCACCAGGGTGGCCAGCGCCTCGCCCTCGATGTCCTCGGCGATGATCAGCAGGGGCTTGCCCATCTGCGCGATCTTCTCGAGGATCGGCAGCAGGTCCTTCATGCTGCTGATCTTCTTGTCGTGGATCAGGATGTAGGGATCCTCGAGCTCGACGCGCATCTGCTCGGCGTTGGTCACGAAGTAGGGGCTGAGGTAGCCGCGGTCGAACTGCATGCCCTCGACCACGTCCAGCTCCATCTCCATGCCCTTGGCTTCCTCGACCGTGATCACGCCGTCCTTGCCGACCTTGTCCATGGCGTCGGCGATCATCTGGCCGATCTCGGTGTCGTTGTTGGCCGAGATGGCGGCCACCTGCGAGATGGTCTGGCTGTCCTTGACCTGCTTGGCCTGCTTCTTGACCGCGTCCACGGCGGCTCCCGCGGCCAGCTCGATGCCACGCTTCATGAACATCGGGTTGGCGCCGGCGGCCAGGTTGCGCAGGCCCTCGTGGATGATCTTCTGGGCGAGCACGGTCGCCGTCGTGGTGCCGTCGCCGGCCACGTCGTTGGTCTTCGAGGCCACTTCCTTGACCATCTGGGCGCCCATGTTCTCGAACTCGTCGGCGAGCTCGATCTCCTTGGCGATGGTCACGCCGTCATTGGTCACCGTCGGCGCGCCGAACTTCTTGTCCAGGATCACGTTCCGGCCGCGGGGGCCGAGGGTGATCTTGACGGTGTTGGCGAGCTGGTCGACGCCACGCTTGAGCTGCTCGCGCGCTTCCTCGTTGTAGTGGATCTGCTTGGCCATGATCGTCCTCCTGGATTCTCGGGTTGGCCGGTGCCGCGTGGGCCCGGCGAATCGCGTTCCTGGCTACAGGATGGCGAGGACGTCGGCCTCGCGCAGGATCAGGTAGTCGTTGCCCTCGACGCTGACCTCGGTGCCGGCGTACTTGCCGTAGAGCACGACGTCGCCCTTCTTCACCTCGGGCTCGATGCGGTTGCCGCCGTCGTCGGTGCGGCCCGGGCCCACGGCGATGATCTTGCCCTGCTGGGGCTTCTCCTTGGCGGTGTCCGGGATGATGATGCCGCCCTTCATCGTCTCCTGCTCCATGGGCTGGACGATGACCCGGTCGGCCAGGGGCTTGATGGAGATGGCCATGCTCTGCCTCCTCGCGAGTTGGACGTGACTGGTGGATTTTGACGCGGGATTAGCACTCTCGACCCGCGACTGCTAAGCGTCGCGCAATATACCCCTCATGCCGGACGTCGCAACCGAAAATTCGCGGATTCACGCACTTTTTCGGGCAAGAACCGCCATGGCCTGCCATATTGACAGTCCAGTCGATCGGCGATGATGGATTTTGACGGCTGGTTCGCCGGGGCCGGTCAGGCGTTCTCCTGGATCTCGAACGGGACGTCGCGCAGGAAGCGGCGGTCGAGGTAGATCCGCAGTCTCCATTCCCCGAGCTCCCGCTCCTTCTCGCGCGAGATGTTCAGGTACGCCCAGACGCTGAACTCCTGGTCGGGGTCGAGGTAGATGCGACGGCGGACGTCGCCGAGGTCCTCGGCGTCGCGGTAGAAACGCTCGGTGACCGGAACCGCCTCGCCCTCGGCATCGACCAGGCGCCGCGCGATGCGCCCGGCGTCCTCCTCGCCCCAGCGCCGGGCGAGGTCGCCCATCGTCGCGGCCGGCAGCGCGCCGGTGCTGTCCGGGGACATGCCCGCGGGCAGCCGCACCAGGTGCCGCCGGACCTCGGCGTAGCGCCGGAACGACTCCTCCCCGTTCGGCTTGATCCAGACCATGTGGATGGCATAGGTGCGCTCGGGCCGGACGTTCACGAACTCCACGCGCGCGCGCACGCGGCTCTCGTCCTTGACGGTGAACACGTGGTCCTTGTCGCGCAGCCAGTCCGTCCCGGTGTAACGGCGGTAGAGCGTCACCTCGCAGTGGAAGGCATCCTCGTCGGTCTCGATGCCGGTCTCCTCGGCGAGCAGGTGCGCCCGGGCCTGCTCCCCCTCGTCGGTGGAGCAGCCGCCGAGGAGCAGGGCGGCGAGGATCGGGGTGATCAGGAACGCGATCGCGCGTGGCGCCATGGTGGCACGGTCCTTTCGATGATCCGGGTCACGGGCGTCCGCGGCCGGGACGACCGCGGCGACCGGAGGATCCGATCGCCGCGGCCCGGTTCCGGGCGAACACTGGCACGCCGCCGACGCTATTTCAACAGCGTCATCTTGCGGACCTCGTCCCCGTCCTGACTGCGCAGGCGATAGAAGTAGAGTCCGCTGGCCACCTGGCCGCCGCGATCGTCACGACCGCGCCAGGTCACCTCGTGCACGCCGGCGGCGATCTCGCCGGCGACGAGGGTGCGCACGAGCTTGCCCTGCAGGTCGTAGATCCGCAGGCTGGCGCGCTGGGCGCGCGGCAGGCTGAAGGTGATCACGGTCTGCGGGTTGAACGGGTTGGGATGGTTCTGGGCGAGGGCCAGCACGGCCGCCGGCGCATCCGCGGCGGTGGTGTTGAACTCCAGCGTGAACGACGGCGACTCCGCCGCCGCCAGCCGCTCCTGGCCATCGAGGACCTCGACCCGGACGCGCGCATCGTAGCTCGACTGGTCGGCGGGCACGTCCACCGTCCACGAGGCCGCCCCATCCAGCGGCCCCTCGGCCAGAAGCTGGTCGTAGGTCTGACCGTCGTCGAGCGACAGCCACACCCGCGCGTGGACCACGCCGACGTCGTCGTCGGCGTCCCAGGCGATGTCGAGGACGTCGCCGTTGCCGAAGATGCCCCCGCTGGGACGGGTGACCGCGACCGTCGGCGCCGCGACGTCGGCGACGGCGGTGCTGGCCTCGATCACGAGGTCGTCGACCGCCGCCTCGACCAGCGAACCGCTCCCCTCGTCCGAGGCGACGAAGCGCAGCTTGAGGGTCGAGGGATCGGCGACGTGGTCGTTCAGGGTGAAGCTGCGCTGCACCCAGCTGCTGGACGACGCGGTCGTGCTCTCGACGGTCGACCAGTCGCTGCCGCCGTCGCCGGAGACCTGGACCAGCCAGGTGTCCTGGCCCGGCGCATTGCCCTGGTCGTTGGAGTACCAGCGCCAGTAGCTGACGTTGATCGTGCCCAGGCCGGTCACGTCGATACCGGGCGTCTCGAGGGTGGTCCGTCCACCGTCGACGTCGTTGTAGCCGGTCGACTGGCCCTGGGCATGCTGCCCGGTGAACCAGCAGTTGACCCCGGGCGTGGGCGTGTGGTCGTCCTCCGGCTGCACGTAGACGCCCGCCTGCTCCTGGGTGCCGATGGGATCGCCGTGCTCCCAGAGGCCGGAGGAGGCGTCGTCGCCGCCGGTCGGGTCGGTCTGCCAGGTGCCCGGCTGCTCGCAGTCGTCGGATGTGATCTCGGTGACCGAGGCGACCATGAACGCGTAGTGCGGCCACGGGGCGCCCAGCGGATCGGCCGAGCCGTTGCCGAGCACGTCGGTCGCCGTCAGCCAGTACTGCACCCGCGAGCCGTCGGGCTGGCCCGGGATCTCGCCCGCCACCAGGCCCGTCTCGCCGTCGACCAGGGTGAGCGGCACCACGAAGGGTCCGCCGGCGGTGCTCGAGGTGTAGACCAGGTGGTAGTCCTGCACGCCGGTCATGTCGGTCACGAGGGCCTCGACGGTGTAGGGGCCGGCGGTGTCCTCGGTGTCGGGCAGCTGCGTGGTCGCGGCGATGTAAGGGCCGCGGATGTCGGCGAGCGCGAAGTCCACCTCGCTGGTCTCGCCCTCCTCGACCGTGACACCGTAGGTGGTGTCCGGCGCGAAGCTGTCGTGGTAGACCGCCACGTCCCAGACTCCGACCGGCACGCCGCCGGAGAAGACACCGTCCGCTCCGGAGGCGAGCTGCCGTCCGCTGCCGAGCACGGTGACCACCGCGCCCTCGATCGGCGTGCCGCCATCCGAGCTGTTGGTCACGTCGCCGGTGAGCGTGCCCTGCGCCTGCGGCACCACCGGCACCAGGGCGATCGCCCGCCCCGACTGCACCGAGGCCGCGCCACCGGCGTAGTCGTTGCCGTAGGCGTACGTCAGCCCGTCGTCGCGGGCCTCGTTCTGCAGGCCGACGGTGAAGTACGTCGTCTCGTCGGCGTTGACGGTCACGGCCTGGTACTGGATCTCGATGCGGCCGTCTCCCGAATCGGTGCCGTGGTAGGCCGGATCGTAGAGGATGATCTGGAAGGTGCAGTTGCCGCTGAAGTAGTCGTGACCGGAGTTGTTGCTGCTGCCGTAGCCGTCCCACTGCACGATGTAGCGATGCTCGGCGGCATCGTGATGGACGTAGGTCTCACCGTCGGCCAGATCGTCCCAGAAGGCAGCGACCATGGCGTCGGGCGACCCGTCGGCGGGCAGCATCCAGTTGCGGTAGAGCGGCAGGTAGGTGTCGTCGCCGAACGCGAGCCAGCCGTTCGAGCAGATGGACACGCGGTCGTAGGTCTCGCCGTAGTACGTGAAGTCGAACGGCAGGTCCACCTGGACGGTCTCGTCCTGGCCGCCGCCATCGTCGTTCAGGCCGATGTCGGTGCCGATGGTCGCGATCTCGACCCAGTCGTAGGTCGGCGCCTCGACCGCCTCGTCACCGTCGTCGAACGCGTAGTAGCCGTAGCGGTCCGGGCCGGTCGGGTCGCCCGGGCCCGCGGTGCCGATGGTGAGCGGGTGGGTGAACGTCTGCGTACCGCCCTCGTTGAACGCGAGGGTCACCTCGAGCGAGGCCATGTGGCCCGGGTAGCACTCGGCCGCCACGCTGATGGCGAACGGGTCGGCCATCACGGCCGAGCCGCCGGCCCCGATCGCGTTCCACGATCCGCTGGCGTCGGTGACGGTGACCCACTGGCTGTTGCAGCTGACCGTCGCGGTCACGCCGGAGGTGGCCTGGTTGCCGACGTTGGCCAGGTCGATGTTCACGGTGCCGGTCTCGCCCGGGTCGACGTCGCCGCCGGGGCCACCGAACGTGAGGCGATTGACCGCGCCCCGCGGCCCGTTGACGGGCAGGTCGACCAGGCTGGTCCACGTCTGTATCCCCGCGGTGGCGTCGAGCCGCAGGGGCACGGTCGCCCCCCCGAAGGCGTCGTCCTCGACTCGCACACGGAAGGTGCGGCTGACGGTCTGCCCCGGACCGACGGTGCCGTAATCGGCCTCGCCGTCGAGCAGCGATACCGTCGGTCGCGGGCTCGAGAGCACCGCCGAGGCGCCGGTGACCGTGTTCGAGCCGTGGTTGGTCAGGCCCACGATCAGGTCGACGGTCTCGCCCGGGTTGGCGAAGCCGTCCCCGTTGCCGACGATGTCCTGCAGGTCCAGCGACCCGAGATCGAGCGATCGGTCCACCGGTCCGATGGCCGTCGCGCCGAGATGCGGCAAGATGTTGGTGCCGGTGACGGTCACCAGCAGGTCGCCGCTCGCCGCCCCGTCGATGGGCAGGATCGCCTGGCCGGTCATGTCGGTGTAGGCGAAGCTGCGGACCGTGCCCTCCTGGTAGGCCGCCACGCGCGCACCCTCGACCGGCACGCCGCCGTCGGTGACCACCACGGGCAGGGCGTTGGCGCCCACGGCGAGCTCGGTCGGATAGTCGACGTCGCTGTCCGCGGGCACGCCGGTGAAGCTCTCGGTCGCCGGGTCGCCCATGAGGTTGTTCCAGGTGCTCCAGACCCAGACGTTCTGCCACTCGTTGGCCCAGTAGTTGTTGTAGAGGTTGAGCTTGCCGCGCGTGAGCGCCGGGCCGACCCGGTGCTCGTCGCTGTTCAGTACGCCGTTCATGATGCCCAGGAACATGCAGTTGTTGTAACGCGTGTGCGTGCCGATGGTAGCCGTGCCGATCGATGCGACGCCGCCGCCATTGGGCGCGCGGAGGAAGGCCTCGCTGCGGCAATTGCTGTCGCTCCAGAACGAGCCCGTGTCGCAGGTCAGGATGCAGGCGAACGGCAGCTGCTGGCCGTTGCTCAGCGACCCGATGGCCCCGGTGCCCATGCCGCTCATGCCCAGGTAGCCGCGATAGGTGAAGATGGTCTCGCCCTGGTTGATGGTGGCCATCATCTGACTGAAGAAGTTGCCGCCCCAGATGGTGTCGATCTGCGTGTAGCCGAGATCGAGCAGCTGCTCCTTGACGAACTGGTTGACGAAGATCGTGCTCATGCCCGAGGCGCCGGGGTCTCCGGTGAGGCCGGCGGTCGTGAACCAGCTCGGATCGGACATGTCGGGCTGGCTCTCGTAGCCGACGATCTTGTCGACCACGTTCGCGAGTTCGCTGGTGCTGGCGACCGAGAGGCGACCGACGTGGACGTCGGCCAGCACGTCGCCACCTTCGAGGGTCGCGTAGTCGTGATCGCCCTCACCACCGTAGCCGGAATAGCTCTCCCGCCAGCTCGGCACCGAGACCGAGCCGCTGGCGTCGCCGACGAGGACGACGAACTCGAGCGCCGGGTCGAGGTTGTTGTACTGCTGCTGCAGCCAGCTGCGGATCGCCGTGGCGGTCGAGCCGGCCTCGGCCGTGGTCGCGAGCACGACGTTGTAGCCCTGCCGGCGGCGCCACTCGAGCAGCGGCTCGAGCAGGCTGACGACCGTCGCGTTGTCCGGGCAGATCACCACGTAGCTGCCCGGACCGCCCTGGACGTCACCGGACCGCTGGTAGCCGATGACCTCGTCCTCGAAGATGCGGGCGAACGACTCGGGGATCATGCGCGAACGTGTGGCGGGATCGTTGCGCGTGTCGCGCCCGGCGAACGTCACCTCGACGGTCATCCGCCCGGCGATCCGCGTGCGGCCGGTCTCCGGGTCGTACGCGACCGGACTGAAGGTGACCGGCACCACGCGCAGGCCATGCATCAGGGCCGGCTCGCCCACCTCGGCCATGGCCTCGCTGGCTCCGGCGCCCGCGTATCGCGTCGCGTCGAAGGCCAGCGGCCCGGCCTGGTCCCGGTCGACGATGCCCGTGTTGGGCGCCAGGCGCGTGGTGCCCAGGTCGGTCATCTCGCGCTCGAGCACCCGGACCTCGGCCCCTACCCCGGTCGGCAAAACCACGAGGCGGGTGACCGTCGGCAGCGCCGGCTGGCCCGCCTCGCCGCGATGGCCGCCCTCGGGCAGCGACAGGGCCTCGAAGGTCTCGTCCCCCAGCGCGACGTCACTGGTCTCCAGGCTCGGGACGTCGAGCGAGAGCACGTAGCCGGAGGCATGACGCTCGACGACCTCGACGTGGGGCTTGCCGTCGCCCCCGTCGGCGCCGATCGGCAGCGATCGCGGCGCGTTCTCGGCGGCGGTCAGGGGAATTGCAAATAGCACGACGATGCCCAGGATCTGGACCCAGCGGTGGGGACGCATGACGGCCTCCGTCAGTTGATCTCGAGGGCCGGACAAGGGCAGGGCCGGCCCCGGATTGGCAGGACGAACGTCGATCATTATACCAGACGCTCCGCGGCCATAAACCCACGAAATGATAACAATCGCGGGTCAAAAGGGTCGCTTTGGTGCGATCAATTGGCCTATGATGGGAACTATGTTGAGTTTATGTGCTCAATATCACCACCGCGCCGCCCGACGTGCGATCTGCAAGATCGTCGTCTTCGACGGCTGCCCCGCGAGGTCGACCATCGGGCAGATCGCATGGATCTCACTTTTTCGCTCTTTAACCGCTGAAAAGGAGAAATGCCTCACCAGAGGTATGTCCCGCGTCACGAAAATGTTAGAATGCCCTGGCTAGAGCGGCCGGAGCCGCCGTGATATAATTGCAGGACCGCGCGGCCCGGGCTTGCCCGTGACGGCCGACGCCACCCCTGCCCCGTCGGGAGGACGCCAGATCATGAACCGCCCCGTGCTTGTCTTCATCACCATGTTGCTGGCGCTCGCCTCCGGCAGCGCCGTGGCCGCCGTCATCAACGTGCCGGGCGACTACGAGCAGATCCACGACGCGGTCCAGGCCGCGCAGGCCGGCGACACCGTCATGGTGGCCGCCGGCACGTACACCGACTGCACCCACGAGACCGAGGGCCCCGGCTCGACGCCGGCCTGCGTGATCATGAAGGACGGCGTGACGCTCATGGGCGCCGGGTCGGACCAGACGATCATCGACGCCGAGGGGCTCGGTCGCGGCATCTACGTCCACGACACCGACGACGTGCGCATCGAGAACCTCCAGGTGCGCGGGGCCTACGCGGCCATCTATGGCGCGGGCATCCTGGTTCGCCAGGGCTCGACCGGCGCCGAGATCGTCGACTGCGTGATCCGCGACAACGAGGACGGCGGCGTGATCGTCTTCGACGGTTCCGAGGCGACCCTGACCAGCGTCCAGTTCCTCTCGAACGTGGCCAAACAGGGCGGGGGGCTCGCCATCGAGGAGACCTCGACCGCCACGGTTTCCGAGTGCCGGTTCGAGGGCAACGTCGCCCCGTCGGGCGCCGGCATGTTCGTGCGCAACGGCTGCACGGTGACCCTGACGGCCAGCGTGTTCGTCGCCAACGCCATCGACAGCGACTTCGGCAATGGTGGTGGCCTCGCCGTCCAGGACAGCCAGTGCGACATCTCGGGCTGCGAGTTCCTCGACAACACCACGCGCGGGGCCGGCGGCGGCGTCGCCTTCCTCGGCGGTGCGACCGGCACGTTCGAGAACTCGCTCATCGCCGGCAACAGCACCGAGGCCAGCTTCAACTACGGCGGCGGCATCCACTGCGAGGGTTCGGGCATCGTCATGCGCGGCCTCGTCGTCGCCGACAACGCCGCCGACAGCGAGGGCTCCGACGGTGGCGGCCTGCAGATCTGGTTCGCGTCGGATCCGGCGCCCGTCGTCGAGAACTGCACCATCGTCGGCAACAGCTGCAACGCCGGAGGCGGCGCCGGCATCCTCGTTCAGTTCGGAGCCGAGCCCGCGATCACCAACTGCATCATCGCCGACTCGGTCGGTGGCCCCGGCATCGGCTGCATCGGCGCCGACACGTTCACCGTGACCGGCTGCAACCTCTGGAACAACAGCGGTGGGGACGGGATCTGCGCCGTCGACGGCGGGTGCAACTTCTCCGCCGATCCGCTGTTCTGCAACGCGGCCGACGGCAACTACGGCGTCGAGCCCTCCAGCCCCTGCGCGGCGGGCAATCATCCCGATGGCGGCGGCTGCGGCGCCACGCATTGTGGAGCCTTCCCCGCCGGCTGCGGGACGCCGGCCCCGGACACCCCGGCGGCCCGGCTCGTGCTCGGCAACGCCCCCAACCCCTTCAACCCCATGACCACGATGTATTTCGTGCTTGACGAGCCCGGCGACGCCGTGGTTCGAATCCTCGACCTGCGTGGCCGGATCCTGCGCACCTTCGCGCGCCACGGTCTGGCCGCGGGCACGCGGCACGAGATCACCTGGAACGGTCGTGACGAGCGAGGCCGGGAGCTCCCCAGCGGGGTCTACCTGTACCAGCTCGAGACTCGCGGCCGGCAAGTCACCGAGAGGATGAGTCTGATCCGATGATGCGAGTCCGCTTCCCGGGCCTCGCGCTGCCGATGACGGTCCTGGTCGCCCTCGTGGCGACCGGGATCGCCGGCCCCGTGACGCCTCCCCGCCCTGCCGACGTCGACGTCCGCTCCACCGAGACCATCCTCGCCTTCGACCCCGCCGGACCGAACACGGCCCCGGTGTCCGACACGCTGGCCCGCCTCGTGGCCCTGCCGCGCAATGCGTCCACCGCGCGCGCGGTGTTGCTGCGCGGCACCGGCGAGGTCGTGGTCACCGATCGCGACTGGCGCCAACGAGGGCGACCGGTCGTCCTCGTCGAGGTCCGCGACCCCGGCCCCGGCGCCATCACCGTCGGCGTCCGCCACGACGGCAACTGGGCCGGCGAACGGCCCTCGCGCCTGGACAGCCCCGCCTTCGCCGCCACGCTGGGCACCGCGCCCGACGGCCTCGGGCTGAAGTCCGCCGCAGCCGTCATCGGCGGAAGCTACGTGGTCGTCTGCGGCCCGCAATACGCCGGCGCCCTCGCACCGCTCGTGGAGTGGAAGACCCGCAAGGGCTGGCCGGTCCACCTGGTCACCACCGACGAGACCGGGACCACGAACGACGGCATCCGCAGCTGGCTCGAGGACGCGTACCAGACCTGGGACGTGCCGCCCGAGCACGTCCTCCTCGTCGGCGACGTGGCCGACATCCCGTCCTGGAACTTCTCGGGCAACGTGACCGACCTGCCCTACGCGCTGCTCGACGGCGACGACTGGTTCCCTGACGTGATGCTGGGCCGCTTCTCGGTCTCCAACCAGTCCGAGTGCCAGGCGATGGTCGCCAAGACGGTGGCGTACGAGCGCAACCCGTACCTCGACCAGAGCTCCTGGATCACGCGCTCGCTGATGGTCGCGGGCCAGTACGCCTCGACCACGCCGATGCACACCGTGCGGTTCTGCGGCGAGCAGCTGGCGAGCCTCGGTTTCGATCCCATCGACCCGGTCACCCCGCTCGACCAGGACGGCAACTACATCGTCTCGCCCCTGCAGCCCCAGTACGGCAACATCGGCATCCCCCAGAACTTCGGACCGCCGGTGATCAAGGCCAACATCGAGGCCGGCTGCAGCATGATCGTCTACCGCGGCTGGGCCTACGGGACCGCCGGCTGGGAACCGCCTCATTACACCGTCGACGAGATTCCCAGCCTGCAGAACGGCGCGATGACGCCGGTGGTGATGAGCTTCGTGTGCCTTAACGGCGACTTCGCCGCCGCGGACGCCTGCTTCGGCGAGGTGTTCACCCGGGTCGGCGGCTCGACGCCCGACCAGTTCAAGGGCGCGGTGGCCTTCATCGGCAATGGCGAGCACTGGTCGCACACCCGGTACAACGACGCCATGGCCATCAGCACGTTCGAGCGCATCGTCGACCCGGAGATCACCACCCTCGGTGGCCTGCTCAACGCCAGCAAGCACCGCTTCCTCGAGTACTACCCCGGCCAGATCGAGGACCAGGGCGACGAGAACTCGGTCGAGTTCTACTTCTACATCTACAACCTGCTCGGCGATCCCGAGCTGAACTTCTACCGCGCCGTGCCCACGCCCCTGGCGGCCACGCACCCGGACGCGCTGCCGGCCGGAACCAGCTTCGTCGAGGTCGCCGTCACCGAGGACGGCGCGCCGACCGTGGTGGCCGGCGCGCGCGTGGCCGTGACCCAGGCGGGCGCCGTGCTCGGCGTCGCGATGACCGGCGACGACGGCCGCGCGCACGTGGCGCTCGATCCGCCGGTCGCCGACGGAGCGGTCCACCTGACCGTCACGCACCCCGACCGCGTGCCCTACGAGGCGGAGGTCGGCGGCGCGACCGCCGAGGTGTTCGTGACCGTCGACGATCTCGGCCTCGACGACGCCGAGCCCGCCCCCGGCCAGGGCAACGGCGATGGCGTCGCCAACCCCGGCGAGGTGATGGCGCTGCTGCCCAGCTTCCGCAACCTCGGCAGCGAGTCCAGCGAGGCGTCCACCGTCGAGCTGACGGTGACCGGACCGGCCACCGTCACCGACGCGACCAGCGACCTGGCCGCCATCCCGGCCGGCGGCACCGCATCTGCCCAGGAGGATCTCGGCTTCTCGATCGATCCGGCGGCCGAGAACGGCGCGCTGATCACCGGCCACGTCGAGGTCGTCCGTGACGACGACCGCGACCACTCCGGGTTCACGCTCACCGTCGCTGCGCCCGACCTGCGCCTGTCGGCCGCCACCGCCGCGGGCGACGCCTGGATCGAGCCGGGCACGACGAGCGACCTGACCGTCACCATCGTCAACGCCGGCGAGCTCGACGTCGCCGGCGGGACGCTGACGCTCTCCTTGACGAGCCCGGAGACGGCATCCCTGCTGACCGGCAGCGTCGGCTTCGGCGCGGTCGCTGCCGGCGGCTCGGCGACCTGCGGGCCCGTCTCGGTCGCCCTCGAGCCGGGTGCCGCCGCCGGCGGCGCGGTCGTCATCCAGGCCGAGGCCACCTGCGACGGCGGCCCGGTCCAGGCCCGCGCGCTGACCGTGCCCATCGGTCGCGGCGACGTCACCGAACCCGCCGGTCCGGACGCGTACGGCTACTACGCCTACGACAGCGCCGACTACCTCTATCCCGACCAGCGGCCCGTCTATGCCTGGCGCGAGCTGAGCACGGCCTTCGGCGGGCCGGGCACGAAGCTGCCCTTCGAGAACGACAACTACGACACCGAGGTGACCGTCGAGCTGCCCTTCACCTTCACGTTCTACGGCCAGGACTTCGACCGCATGCGCGTGTCGGACAACGGCTGGATCAGCTTCGAGGACACCAACGACGACTACAACTTCTACAACTGGACCCTGCCCTCGCAGCACGGCAACGGCGCGGTGATCGCGCCGTTCTGGGACAACCTCACGCCCGAGCCCGCGGCCGACCCCGACGGCGATCCCGTGGGCCTCGATTCGGACGGCGTCTACTGGTACCACGACGAGGACGCGGGCGAGTTCCTCGTCGAGTGGAGCCGCATGCGCCACGTCAAGCCGGAGATCACCGACTGGCAGACCTTCCAGGTCGTCCTGCGCGACCCGGCGCGGTATCCGACGCCCACCGGCGACGGCGAGATCCTGTATCTGTATCGGCAGGTCGTCGACAACGACCACGTGCGCATGTACGCCTCGGTCGGCATCGAATCGCCCGACGAGATGGACGGCCTGCAACTGACGCACGACAGCATCCGCAGCCCCGGGACGATGACCTTCGGACCGGGCCAGGCCATCCGGGTGACCACGGCCGCCCCGGTCCGGGTGCCGCTGGCGGTCGCCAGCCTGACCCGGCGCGAGGTCGGCGACGGCACCGAGCTCCGGTGGCGCCTGGACGACGAGCGTCCAGTGCTCGGCTGGCGGATCTACGGCGTCGACGACGGTCGCAAGGTCGCGCTCACCCGCGAGCCGCTGCCGGCCTCGGCCCGCACGCACCGGGTCGAGACCGTGGGCCAGGACCTCGTGCTCGAGGCCCTGCTGCCCCACGGCGCGACGTGCGAGGCCGGCAAGTCGCGGGCCGGCGCCGTGACGGCAGCCTTCGCCCTCGGCCCGCCATCGCCCAACCCGGTGCGCGGCGAGGCGAGCATCGCCTTCGCCCTGCCCAGGGCCGGCCACGCCCGGCTGCGCGTGTTCGACGTGCGCGGCCGGCTGGTCCGCACGCTGATCGACGGCGAGACCGCCGGCGGCCAGGGCCTGGTCACCTGGCGCGGCCGCGACAACCGCGGCCAGGACCTGCCCGACGGCCTCTACTTCTACCGGCTCGAGCATGCGGGCCAGAGCGAGACCCGCAAGATCCTGCTGGTTCGCTGATCAACCCCATCGGCGGCCGGACCCCTGCGTGGTCC
>WJIQ01000052.1 GCA_014730255.1 bacterium
CCCCCCCCCCCCCCCCCGCCTCTCTCGTTCCTGGCCCCACTGGCCTCTCGCCCCGGGAGACATCGCATGCGTGCGACCACGGACGACCCCGCTCCGGACACCCCCGAGCCGGTCCCCGAACCTCCGAAGCCCCACCCTCACCCGATCACGGGCGCCGAGCGCATCGAGGCGCTCGACGTCCTGCGGGGCGTGGCCGTGCTCGGCATCCTGCTGATGAACGTCCAGAGCTTCGGCAGCCTCAACTCGGCCTACATGAACCCCGCCCTGAAGGGCGTGCCCGGCGGCAGCGAGCTCTGGCTGTGGATCACGACCCACGTCCTGGCCGACACCAAGTTCATCACCCTGTTCTCGTTCATGTTCGGGGTGGGCATCGCCGTGTTCGCCGACCGCCTCGCCGCGCGCGGCCGCAAGCCCGCCGGCCTGCACTACCGGCGCATGGGCTGGCTGTGGCTGATCGGCATGCTCCACGGCTACCTGCTCTGGTACGGGGACATCCTGGTGAGCTACGCCGTCTGCGGCGCCGTGGTCTACCTGCTGCGCCGGCTGCGGCCGCGCTGGCTCCTGCTGATCGGGTCGGTCATGATCGTGGTGCCGAGCCTGGGCATGGCCGGGTTCGCGGCGGCGGTGCCCCATCTGCCGCCGGAGGCGCTCGAGGGCATGGCCGAGGGCTGGACGCCCGGCGAGTCGGCCATCGCCGACGAGATCGCCGCCATGCGCGGCGGCTGGCTCGACCAGATGCCCCACCGCGCGCTGCACACGCTGATGATGCAGACGGTCGTGCATCTGTTCTTCGTGGCCTGGCGCTCGGGCGGGCTCATGCTCATCGGAATGGCGGCGCTCAAGACCGACGTGATCACGGCCGCGCGGTCGCGCCGCTTCTACGTGACGATGCTCGTGGTCGGCCTCGTGGTGGGCCTGCCCCTGATCGCCGTCGGCATCGTCCAGAACTACCAGCACGGCTGGGAGGCGCCATACTCGATGCTCACCGGCATGCAGTTCAACTACTGGGGCAGCCTGGGCGTGGCCGCGGCGTACCTGGCGATCGTCATGCTGATGGTCCGGTCGCGGGCCTTGCCGGCCTTGCGGGCCCGGCTGACCGCGGTCGGCCGCCTGGCCTTCAGCAACTACCTCGGCCAGACGTTGATCTGCACGACGATCTTCTACGGCCACGGCCTCGGCCTGTTCGCGCGGACCGAGCGCTGGCACGACCTGCTGATCGTGCTCGCGGTCTGGGCCGTGCAGCTCGTGGTCTCGCCGTGGTGGCTGGCGCGGTTCCGGTTCGGGCCCATGGAGTGGGCGTGGCGGAGCCTGACCTACTGGGAGCGGCAGCCGCTCCGGCGCGTGGCGGGCTAGCTCAGCGCAGCTCGACCGCCACCTCCCGGCGCCCGCACTTGAGCCCGTCGTAGGCCACGGTCACCTCGCCCTCGCCGCGCACGACCCACTCGACCACGCGCGCGTCCTGGGCGTCGATCCAGGTCTCGAGGCGGGCGGGACGGTGCTCGACCGGCGCGACGCGCCCGAGGTACCGGTCGACCACGACGCCGCCCGAGAGCACCTCGACCCCGTCGCCGGCGATGGTGAACAGGTCGCGCCGGCCCAGCTCGCGCTGCCGGTAGGCGGCGGCCAGGGTCGGCAGGCCGGCGGTGTTGACCGCGCGCGCTCGCACGCGCCACAGCCCGTCGGCGACCGCCTCGACCTCTGGCGCCTCCAGCGCGACGTCGGGCAGCTGCATCGCGGTCCAGACCACGAACATGGCGTTGCGGTGCAGGGTCTCCGGCAGCATCCAGCCCGGGGTGGACCGCACCGCGTGGGGCTTCCAGCCGCCGATCTCGATCTCGCCGTACTGCGGGTGGTCGTACGGGCGCCAGGGCTGGAACATCTCGCCGGCCATGAGGTGGTCGTTGAACTCCTGGCGCTCGACCAGGCGCGGCCGGCGCGACCAGAGGTTGCCGTCGGGGCCGCTGGTCTGGTCGCTGCGGCCGCGGTAGGCGAACTCGCTGCTCATGAAGATCTCGCCCACGTAGGCCAGGATGCCGAATACCTGGTAGGCGAACTCGTCGAAGTCGCCGTGGGTGGCGTAGAGGTCGGAGCGGGCGACCAGGTAGCGGTAGCCCGGCACCGTGCGCTCGCCGTGCTCGCCGAGCCAGTCGTAGATCGCGATGTCCGCCGGATCGACCGGCGGCGACGACTCGCTGCTCGGCCCGCGCAGCCACATGCCCCCGTAGTTGTGGAAGGCGAAGGCGAAGCCGATGTTCGGACGAGCGGCCAGGAAGTCGGCCACCGCGCGGGTGTTGCTGGGCTCGAGCGGATACCGGCCCGAGCCCGACTGCACGTACGACGGCTGCCAGTTGAACGGGAAGCTGCGGTTCATGTCGAGGTAGCCGGGGCCGTCCTCGTTGACGCGGCCGTCGCCGTCGTTGTCGACGCCCTCGAGGCCCAGCAGGGTCCACTCGGCCTGCTCGCCCGGCCGCGCGCGCACGGTCACGCGCGGGTCGTCGGGGTGGCTGCGGTGGGTGCCGTGCTCGTCGCGCACGCGCATCTGCAGGTACAGGCCGTCGCCGTCGAGGTCGTCCGGGCCGTCCTCGTCGACCAGGCCGTCGTGGTCGTCGTCCACCGGCATGCGCGCGCTGCGGCCCACCTCGTGGCTCGTGGGGCCGGCGAACCAGTGCGCGCGGCTGTCGACGTTCACCGTGGGCACGACGTAGAACGCCGTGCGGTCGACCAGCGCGGTGATGCGCTCCCACTCGCCGTACCGGTCGCAGAGCAGCCAGGCGAGGTAGAGGCAGACCTCGGTGGACTGGATCTCATTGCCGTGGATCGCGCCGTCGACGTACATGGCGGGCTTGGTGTCGTGGGGGCCGGCCTTCTCGGCGGTGATGGTCAGCTGCCAGATGTCGCGGCCCTCGGCGCTGGTGCCGATCGACGTCAGCTCGGTGAGGTCGGGGTAGGCGTCGGCGAGGGACTCCAGGGCGTCGGTCACCGCCTCCTGGTCGAAGTAGCCGTCCCAGTGGAAGCGGGGCTTCTCGTCGGCGGACGCGGACGTGGCGGCGGCCGCGAACGCGAGCAGCGCCGCGAGGGCGATCGCGTCGATCGGCATGCGGTTCATCGCGCGCCTCCCTTCACGGTGACGGTGCCGAGGCTGGGCGCGGTCGCGGTGACGGCGAGGTCGTCGGGCCGGTCGGTGCGCACGAGCCAGCGCACCGTGGCCGCGCCGCCGGCGGTCAGGCGCGCGACGGTGCGGCGTCGATCCTGCTGCAGCGGTTCGCCGCCCTCGAGGGTGACCGCGATGGGCGCCGGCCGCTGGTTGACCTCGCCCATGGCCGTCGGGTAGGGCAGGCGGCCGGGGTTGCGCACGGTGGCGGTGACCGCGTGCACGTCGCCGCCGCGGTCGGTGATCACCAGGGGCGCGAGCTCCAGGCGCGGTAGCCAGCCCGCCAGCTCGAGGCAGAAGGGCACCAGGGCCCGCGAGCGGGTCGTGGCCGCGTAGGCGGCCGGGGTGCGCGTGGCGCCCGGCACCGGTCCGCCCACAAGCGCCGGCGTGCCGTCGGGCAGGGTGACCTCGGTCCACGGGTCCCAGCCCTCGTGCTGGTCGCGCTCGGTGCGTCGCTGCAGCTGCACGTGCACCGGGTCGGGCGCGGGCGCGGGGTGGGCGACCGTGCTGTCGATCACCGCGGTGTCCGGCTCGCACGGCAGCGACCACAGGTCGACCGCGACGGCGGGCGTGCCGTACTGGAAGTAGGCCCAGGGCGCGGCCCCGCCCGGCGGCGGCGGGTCGGGCGCCAGGCGCGGCGCGGCCAGGCCGTGGTCGCGCAGGTAGGCGTGGTAGCGGTCGCTGAGCGCGCCCCACCACGCGATGTCCGCGGGCAGCGGCTTCTCGAGCGGCCCGAGGTGCAGGCGCGCCTTCACCGCCTCCGGTGTCAGGCTCACCCGCGAGCCGGCCTCGCGAGCGGCACGGAGGACCGTGCGCAGGGGGTACTCGCTGCCCGGGTCCAGGCCCAGGGCGCGGGCCAGCCGCCAGCCGGGGGTGACGGTCTGGTCGGCATCGGGTTCCGGCTCGGGCTCGGGCACGGTCCACAGGTTGCTGGTCGCGCCCAGCACCACCACCAGCGCGATGTCAGGGCGGGCGAAGGCGAACTCGAGGACCGCGCGCGTCTCGGGCTGATCGCCCGGCCACCGGCCGCCCCCGGTGAGATACTCGAAGCCGTGCGGGTAGTTGCGAGCGAGGTCCACCCCGCCGGGCGGGTCCTCGTTGAGGCGGCCGTCGCCGTCCTGGTCGGTGCCCTCGAGCTCGCGCCGGTACTGGCCGGGATGGTCGCGCGCGGGATCGGCCCGCACGGGCAGACCCTGGTCGTCCAGGAACCAGTCGCCGGCCGGGTCCTCGACCAGCATCCAGGTGATCCAGCCGTCCCCGTCGAGGTCGTCGGGCGGATCCTCGGCCGCGAGGCCGTCGGCGTCGTCGTCGACGGGCGCGTCGTTGCGGCCGCCGGGCGCGCGGGGTCGGTCGAACCAGCGATCGAGGCCGTCGGGGTTGGCGAGGGGCAGCACGTACCAGCGCACGGCGGCCGCCGGGCCCTCGGTGGCGGCGAGCGCCTCGGCGGCGAGTTCGATGGCCGTGAGCGAGGCCAGCGGGAGGTCGCCCTCGAGGTTGGCGAGCACCAGGATGGCCGGGTCGCCGCCGTCGGACGCGCGCACGGGCGCGATCTCCAGCAGGCGCAGCGTCTGGTCGCCCGCCGACCGGCCCAGCTCGTGGACGGTCGCGCGGTCGAGCCGGGCGAGGTCGAGGAGGCGGCCGGTCAGCTCCTTGCCGTCGGGCCAGGCGTCGGCGAGGGCGGAGAGGCCGGGGAGGAGAAGCAGGGCGGCGAGCACGAGGCGCGGGACCATGGCGTCCTTCCTGAGGGTACGGGCGGGCGACCGGGCGACCAGCATACACGGCGCCGGCGGGCCCAGCAACGACGCGGGCGAATGGCGGTTTCGCGCCGTCCGGGCGTGGCGTATCATGACGGGCGGCCCGCACCCCGAAAGGACCGTCCATGCCCCGTCTGCTCCGCGCCGCGCCCGGCCTCGTCGGCCTCCTGGTCGCCCTGCTCGCCGCCTCCGCCCTCGCGCAGGGGTCCCAGACCTCGCCGTTCGATCCCGAGGACCTCGCCCGCGCGGCCGAGGCCGCCGGCAGGCCGGGCCTCGAGGTGGTCTTCGACCTCGGCGCGGCCATGCCCCTGGGCAATCTCGGCGCCAGCTTCCCGCACACCGACGCCGGCCTGGGCGCCGAGCCCGGCTACCGGCTCGGCCTGCGCCTGCGCGGGCTGCTCGACTCGGGCTGGACGATCGCTCCGACCTTCACGTTCACCGAGTTCGGCGATCACGACGGCGTGGACGACCGCACCGGCAAGACCGGCGGCCAGGGCCAGAAGTACACCGTCAAGGCGTCGTCGCTGCGCTACGGACTGGACGTGGGCTACCTCTCGCCGGGCGATCCGGACGCCTGGCGCGGGTTCGCCGCCGTGGGCGCGGCCATCGTCAACAACCGCTACAAGGAGGAGCTGCTGGACGACGAGGTCGACTACGCGGACTCGATCTACGACTTCTCCTGGATGGTGTCGGTGGGCGTGCGCAGGAAGGGGGTCGAGCTGGCGCTGGAGTACCACGCGAGCAGCTTCGAGACGTCGCGGTTCCTGCTGCTGCCGGGGGAGTACACCTGGAACTACGCGGCGGTGCGGCTGGGGTACGCGTTGCCGCGGTTCTAGCCGCGATCACGAAGGAAGGGCCGCCACGGATCGTCCCGTGGCGGCCCTCCGCCTCGTCCCCCACCGGCGGTGCTTCTCTTGCTACATGACCATCGGCTTGCCGGGCTGCCCAGGAGGACCGATGTCCGGCGTGTACGGATCCGACTCCTCGGACCAGGGACCCTGACGGTCCTGCGCGTCGACGCCGGCGACGCGCGCGACGTAGGTGCTGCCCACGTCGAGGGTGAGCGTGTAGCTCAGACCGGTGACCGACCCCACGGTCGTGAACGGGCCGCCATCGGTGGAGATCTGCAGGATGTAGTGGTCGACGGGACTACCCTCGGTCGGGGCCGTCCAGCTCGCCTCGACCTGGACGGTCTGGGCCGCGGCGGGGAGGGCACCCAGCAGGCTCAGGGCCAGCAGGGCGCCGAGCGCGGTGAACGTGCGATTCCTCATGGTCATGGGTATGTGCTCCTGATTGGCTGGTGCGCTCCCTGGCCGGTCGCCCGGCGCATCTCGTCCGGGGTTCTGCAAGGCAGGTGCCCACCCGTCCGGGCGTCGCGACGAGGCCGCACGCGCCGTCACGAGGAACCACGAGGAAGGTCGATAATCCGGGGTCTTTTAGCCCGAAATCGATGGCGCGCATGCAGTTTGCGACCTCTCGCGGGACCGGTTGCATCGGGCACGGATGAACACGATTCTCGGTTGCCCGCCCGCCTCGCGGAGGTTTCCTTTCGCTGGTTCACCGCGCCCCGCCGTCGGGGTCGCCGGACCCGCCCGCACCCCCGGAGGACCGTCATGAACGCCGACGTGCTCGAGCTCTGGCCCGAGCTGGAATGGATCGAGGACGCCGATCTGCGCGAGGCCACCGCCAGGACCTGGGAGCTGGCCCTCGAGCGCAGCCCGCTCACCCCGGACGACCTCGAGCGCATCCCGTTCACCCTGCTGGTGCCCGACTGCCAGGTGACGTTCATGGCCCACAAGCGCCTGGTGGTGCACCTGAGCCGCGACGCCGCGCTGCAGATGAACAAGTTCCTCGCGCCCGACCTGCACTGCGATCTGGACACCGTGATCGCCGGCGCCATCCTCGCCGACGTGGGCAAGCTGCTCGAGTACGCGCACGGCGACAGCGGCGAGACCGTCAAGAGCGACACCGGCAAGTACCTGCGCCACCCGTTCACCGGCGTGGGCCTGGCCATGGAGGCGGGCGTGCCCGACCGCGTCGCCCACATCATCGCCGCCCACGCGGGCGAGGGCGACATGGTCAAGCGGTCGCCGGAGGCGTACGTGGTGCACCATGCGGACTTCATGACGTTCCTGCCGTTCAAGCACCGGTTCTAGCGACGGGGGGCTTGACGGAGCGCGCCCCCCCCCGTGTATCATGCGTCCGCTCGATGGACGCGACCACGGTGGACGGAGGGGGAACCGGTTGGCGCACGACCTCGATTCCGGGGCTGCACCCGTGCCCTGGCTGGCGCTGGCCGTGGCGGCGGCCGCGGTGGCGTTCGTCGTCTTCGGCCCGGCACCGGGCGACCTCGACCCCCTGCCCTGGGACATGTCCCACCACCTGCTGGGCGCCAGCCGTCTGGCCGAGGCGGCCCGCGCGGGCGACTGGGCGGGCATCGGGCGCCAGCTCACCGAGCCCGATCTCTACCCGCCCGGCCACTCCGTGCTGCTGGGCGCCTGGTTGCTGGCTTGCGGCGATTCGGCGCGCAGCTGGCTCGTCTTCCAGCTCGTCACCCTGCTCGCCGGCCTGGTGGCCGTGGCCACGACCGCCCGGCTGGTCGCCGCGCCCGAGCGCGGCATGGTGCAGGCGGTCGCCCTGGCGCTGACCCTGGGCACCCCGATCCTGCTCGCGCTGTCGGCGTCGTTCCTGGTCGAGGCGCCGGTGGCGATCCTCGCCCTCCTGGCCATCGGGGCCCTGGCTCGCCTCGCCGCCGCGCCCGGGCGCGGGCACGCCGGGATCTGGACGGCCGTGGCCGCGCTCCTGGTCGCGGCCGCCCTGTTGACCAAGTACAACGTCGGCCTGCCCCTGCTCGTGGTGGCCGGCGTGCTGGCGGGCCGCAGCTGGTGGCGCGGCGAGCGAGCGCTGGCGGGCCGGTTCCTGCTGATCGCGGCGATCGGCGTGGTCGTGGTGGCCGCGTTCCTGGCGCTGCAGCAGGACGGCTGGCGCAACTTCCTGACCTTCGCCCGCAACCGGACCAACGCCGGCGACGTGGGACCGCTGGTACGCCTGGCGCGGTACGGATCGCTGCACGCGCATCTGTATGTGGTGGCGCCGGCGGTGTCGCTCGTCCTGGTCCTGCTGGCGGTGGTGGCGGCGGTGCGGCGACCGGGCGCGCTGACGCTGGCAGCGCTGACATACGTCGTGGCCACCCTGATCGTGCTCGCGATGCACCCGTACGTGCTTGGCCGCAATCTCTTCGCCGCCGCGCTGGTGCTGCTGGTCCCGGCGAGCCAGGGGGCGGCCGTGCTGCTCGCGACCGCGCGACGCCGGTGGCCGCTCACCCGGCGCGCCTGGCGGCTGGCCGGTCTGGCGGTCGGCGTCGTGTTGCTCGCGCGGTCGGTCGACCTGGCCGGAGGCGAGGTCCACCGGCAGTACCTCGGGCGCGAGGCGTCGCTGCAGCGCCTGTCGCAGGCGCTGGCCGAGGAGCTGGCCGCGCCCGGATCGTGCCGCGTGGTCGGCACGTTCAACGAGTGCAGTCCGGGCTGGGTGCGGCTGCTGGCGGCGCGGGCGGGCTCGGTGGCGAGCCCGCTGCGGATCGGCTTCGCGCCGGAGGACCCCGGACGGTCGAGCGCGGGCCGGAGACCGCTCCCCTCGATCGACCGCTGGCTGTCCACCCACGAGGACCGGGTCATCCTCATCCAGGTCGCCGAGGACTCGCCCTGGTGGACCGACGACATCGCCCGTCACGGCGCCTGGCGGCAGGAGCTGGCCGCCCGCATCGCCGCCCGGCCGGAGCTGCGCACCGTGCGTCGGGTCGACCTTGCCGCCGACGGCCTGACCGTGACGGTGCTCGCGGCGGCCGACCGTGTGCTCGTGCACGGAGCGGGCTGGGGCCCGGCCGAGCCGTGGGGCCGCTGGGCGCTCGCCGAGCGCGCCACCTTGCATCTGGCGGCCTTCGAGGGCCCGGCCACGCTCCGGCTGCGCTACGCGGCCGGCGGGGCGACGACGCGACCGCCGCGATGCCGGGTCCTCTGCGGCGGCCGCGAGATCGGAACCCTCGAGGCCACCGGCGCGCCCTGGGAGTGGCACGACGCCGCCCTGCCCCTGCCAGACGGCGCGGCGGACCGGCCCCGGACGGTCACCCTGGTGTTCGATCGCTGCCGCGAGATCGCCGGAAGACCGCGGGCCATGCCGTTCGAGACGGTCGCCGTCGATCCGGTCCCCGTCGTCTCCGCCGCTGGCCAATCGTCCGATGTGGGTTTATACCTGCCGACAAGCGAGCAATGACCGTCGAACGTCCCCTGCGGCCACCGAGGAGGAACCACGCCATGGCCGACGTCCAGGACAAGGTGCCGGGCAACGTGACCGGCAAGTTCTACACCGACACCAACTGCATCGACTGCGACCTGTGCCGCCAGACGGCGCCGGAGAACTTCGACCGCAACGACGACGAGGGCTACTCGTACGTCAAGAAGCAGCCCGAGACCGAGGAAGAGCTGCAGCAGTGCCGCGACGCGCTCGAGGACTGCCCGGTCGAGGCCATCGGCGACGACGGCGACGAATAGATCGAGGCCGGTCCCCCGGCGGGACCCCCACGAGGCCGGTCCGGCATGGGCCGGCCTCGTCGTGTCCGCCCGGCGGACCGGGCCAGCGAGGATGCGGATTCTCCGATTTGGTGAGAAACTTTTTCAAAGAGGCGCGGGTTACACCGCCTGACTGATGGAAGTACCGCGCCCGGTCGACCGGCCGCCGACCCCGGGGCGACCGCCCGGCCGCACGCTCGAACGATGCCACCGGACCGAGATGGAGGACCGAACGATGCTGACGAGAGGGAATCTCAGCCGCCTGCTGGCCGCCTCGCTGCTGCTGGCCGCCGGCTTCGTGGGTGGCCTGATGATCGCGGGCGAGGACGAGCCCGAGGCTCGCCTCGGCGTGGCCACGGCCATCGCCAGCCAGGGCAACGGCGCGCTCGTGGCCGAGGAACGCCTCGACCCGGCCGACGTCGCCGAGCTCACCATGCCCGCGGTGGTGAACATCAACACCGACAAGGTCGTCGAGCGCCGCGTGCACCCCTTCATGGACGACCCCATCTTCCGCCGCTTCTTCGACCAGCAGATGCCCGAGGGCCGCGAGCGCATGGAGCGCAGCCTCGGCTCGGGCGTCGTGATCTCGTCGGACGGCTACATCGTCACCAACAACCACGTGGTCGAGGACGCCGACAACATCCGCGTCGCGTTCAACGACCGCGAGACCTACGAGGCCGAGGTCATCGGCACCGACCCGCAGACCGACCTCGCCCTGATCAAGATCGACACCGACCGCGACCTGCCCTACCTCACGTTCGGCGACAGCGACGACCTGCGCGTCGGCGAGCAGGTCATGGCCGTGGGCAACCCCTTCGGCGTGGGCCAGACCGTGACCATGGGCATCGTCTCGGCCAAGGGCCGCTCCATAGGCCTGATGGACTACGAGGACCACATCCAGACCGACGCCGCCATCAACCCCGGCAACTCCGGCGGCGCGATGGTGAACATGCGCGGCGAGGTCGTGGGCATCAACTCGGCGATCCTCAGCCGCTCGGGCGGCTCGCAGGGCATCGGCTTCGCCATCCCGGCGAACATGACCCAGCGCATCCTCGACTCCCTGCGCGACGAGGGCATGGTCCAGCGCGCCTGGCTGGGCGTGCAGGTGCAGCCGGTCAACCAGGGCATCGCCGACTACTACGGCCTGGACAAGCCCACCGGCGTGCTCGTCGCCCGCGTCAACGAGGACACCCCGGCCGAGGAGGCCGGCCTC
>WJIQ01000276.1 GCA_014730255.1 bacterium
GGGGGCGGTGACCACGATGCTCGGCCGGCGCCGCCTGCTGCCGGACATCCTCTCGCAGAACAACCGCGTGCGCAGCTTCCAGGAGCGGATCGCCGTGAACACGCCGATCCAGGGCACGGCCGCCGACCTCATCAAGCGGGCGATGCTGCGCCTGGACGCCACGCTGCGCGAGGCGGACTCGCCGGCGCTGATGCTCCTTCAGGTGCATGACGAGCTGGTGCTCGAACTGCCCGAGGAGGACGTCGAGGCGACGGCAGGGCTGGTGCGCGAGGCCATGGAGGGGGCGCTGGAGCTCGCGGTGCCGCTGAAGGTGGACGTGCATCACGGCCGGGACTGGCACGAGGCCCATGGCTGATGACCACGACCAGGATCGAGGACGGACGATGACCATGACCATCGCGGTCACCGGGCCCACCGGTGCGGGCAAGAGCCGCCTCTGCGCGCGGCTGGCCGAGCGGGGGGCGACCGTCGTCGAGGCCGACCGGCTCGGCCACGAGGTCCTGCGCGAGGCCGCCGTGCGCGCGGCGGTGGTCGCGGCGTTCGGCGCGGACATCCTGGGGCCGGACGGCGAGATCGATCGCGGCCGGCTCGGACCGCGGGTCTTCGCCTCGCCCGAGCGGCGACGGGAGCTCGACCGCCTCGTGCATCCACGGCTCGCGCGGGCGTGCACCGAGGCCGTCGCGCGGGCTCGTGGCGGCCGATCACCGCTGGTCATCCTCGAGGCGGCCGTGTATTTTCTCTTGCCCGGGCCGCCGCCGGTCGATCGTACGGTCGCCGTGCGCGCTCCGGCGGAGGTGCGCCAGGCACGGCTCGAGGCGACGGGCCTGCCGCCCGAGCGGGCGGCGGCGCGCGTGGCGGCGCAGGCGCACCTGGAGCCGACCTGGTCCCGCGCCGATCGCATCATCGACAATACCGGCGACGAGGCGGACCTGATCCGCGTCGCCGATCAGCTGTGGCGCGAGCTCGTCGCGCCGGAATCCCAGGGAAGGGTGGACCCATGAAGGAGACACTGGAGACGCTCGAGACGCTCCGCACGCGGCTGGACGAGCTCAAGGAGGGTCTTTGACTATCCCTCGCTGCGCCAGGAACTGACCCGGCTCGAGCAGCGGCAGAACGACCCCGGTTTCTGGAGCGACCAGGACGAGGCCAACCGCGTCGTCAAGCAGATCAGCCAGCTCAAGACCTGGACTGACCCGGTGGCGCTGGCCGAGGAGAAGACCGAGGAGCTCACGCTGCTGGCGGAGATGGCCGTCGAGGAGGATGACGCGGCCACGGCCGAGGAGGTCGCCGGCGGGACCCGTGAGCTCGAGAAGCTGATCGCGCGCCTGGACTTCCAGTTCCTGCTCAACGGACCGGAGGACAAGCGCGGGGCCATCCTCGAGATCCATCCCGGCGCCGGCGGGGTCGAGTCCCAGGACTGGGCGGAGATGCTCCTGCGCATGTACACCCGCTACCTCGAGCGCCAGGGCATGGCCTTCACCACGCTCGACTTCCAGCCGGCCGAGGAGGCGGGCCTCAAGAGCGTCACCCTGGAGATCGACCAGCCCTTCGCCTACGGCTACCTCAAGAGCGAGACCGGCGTGCACCGGCTGGTGCGGATCTCGCCCTTCGACGCCCAGAACCGGCGGCACACCTCGTTCGCCAGCGTGTTCGTCTTCCCGCTGGTGAGCGACGACGTCGAGGTCGAGATCAATCCGCAGGACCTGCGCGTGGACACCTACCGGGCGTCGGGCGCCGGCGGCCAGCACGTGAACAAGACCGACAGCGCCGTGCGCATCACCCACGAGCCCACCGGCATCGTGGTGCAGTCGCAGCAGGAGCGCAGCCAGCACCGCAACCGCGAGATGGCCATGACCATGCTGCGCACCAAGCTGTACATGCGGGCGCTGGAGGAGAAGATGAAGGAGCGTCAGGCGGCCGAGGACGCCAAGATGGAGATCGCCTGGGGCAGCCAGATCCGCAACTACGTCCTGCAGCCGTACACCAAGGTCAAGGACGTGCGCACCGAGCACGAGACGGGCAACGCCCAGGCGGTGCTCGACGGGGACATCGACGACTTCATCGACGCGTACCTCCGCTACCGCAGCGGCGAGGCGGCGCGCGGACAGACCAACTGAAGGACGGAACAGTGTCGGATCAGCAGAAGGACGACCGCCGCAAGGCGCCGGGCGACGACCGTGGAGCCGCGACCCAGGGCCTGGAGAACATCATCGCCGGCCGCGAGGAGAAGCTCGCGCGGCTGGCCGAGGCGGCGCCCGCCTACCCGTACCGCTTCGACCGCACGCACCGCTCGCACGAGATCCGCGCGGCCGCGACCACGCTGATGGAGTCGCAGGAGCGGGTGCGGTTCGCCGGCCGGCTGATGGCCAAGCGGGGCATGGGCAAGACCATGTTCGCCCCCCTGGACGACGAGTGGGGCCGCCTGCAGGTCTACTTCAAGAAGGACGACCTCGGCCCCGAGGCGTTCAAGCGGGCCCAGAAGCTGCTCGACCTCGGCGACGTCATCGGGGTCGAGGGCCACCTCTTCGAGACCCGCACGGGCGAGCTCACGATCCACGTCGAGCGCTTCGAGCTGCTGGCCAAGGCGCTGCGGCCGCTGCCGGAGAAGTACCACGACATGTCCGTGGAGCTGAAGAGCCGGCGACGGCACCTCGACCTGGCCATGAACCTGGAGACCCGCGAGCGCTTCCGCCGCCGCTCGGCCATCGTCACCGAGCTGCGCCGTCACCTCGACGAGGCAGGGTTCCTGGAGGTCGAGACCCCGGCGCTGCAGCCGCTGTACGGCGGCGCCACCGCCCGCCCGTTCGTCACCCGCCACAACGCGCTGGACATGGAGCTGTACCTGCGCATCGCCGACGAGCTCTACCTCAAGCGCCTGATCGTCGGCGGCCTGGACCGCGTCTACGAGATCGCCAAGGACTTCCGCAACGAGGGCATGGACCGCACGCACAACCCCGAGTTCACCATGCTCGAGGCCTACGCGGCGTACTGGGACTACCACGACATGATGGACCTGGCCGAGGCCCTCCTGCGCCGCCTGGGCGAGCGGTTCGGTGAGGACGGGACGATCACCTACGGTGAGCACACCATCGACGTCAGCCGGCCCTTCGCGCGGGTCCGGTTCATGGACGCTTTGGTCGAGGCCACCGGCGAGGAGGTCGGCGCCCTCGACGACGCCGCCCTGGCCGACCTCGCGCGCTCGCGCGGCGTGAAGATCAAGCCGGGCATGGGGCGCGACCGGGTCCTCGACGAGCTCTTCTCCGAGCTGGTCGAGCCGACCCTGATCCAGCCGACCTTCGTCATGGACCACCCCAAGGAGCTATCGCCGCTGGCCAAGGACCACCGCGAGGCCGAGGGCCTGGTCGAGCGCTTCGAGCTCTTCGTGTGCGGCTTCGAGCTGGCCAACAGCTTCTCCGAGCTGAACGATCCGCGCGAGCAGCGCCGCCGCTTCGAGGCGCAGATGACCCTCGCCGCCGCCGGCGACGACGAGGCCCAGCAGCTGGACGAGGACTTCCTCGAGGCCATGGAGCACGGCATGCCGCCCACCGGGGGGATCGGCATCGGCGTCGACCGCCTGATCATGCTGCTGTGCGACTGCCACTCGATCCGCGACGTGCTGCTGTTCCCGGCCATGCGCCCGGAGGGCCGCCAGGAGCGGCCGGGCTTCAGCGAGGACTGGCAGCGCAAGGCCGACGACGACCAGGCGGCCGATCAGGCCGGTCAGGAGGCGTAGGCGGACCGCCGCCGCTCATGGCCGTCGCACGCTACATCGCGCGTCGCTACCAGCGCAGCCGTCGGCGCAGCCGGGCGCTGAGCCGCGCCTCGGTCATCGCCATCGTGGGCATCGCCGTCGGCGTGTTCGTCCTCGACGTCACCCTCGCGGTGATGAACGGGTTCCACGCCGAGCTGCAGCGCAGCTTCGTGGACACCATGCCCATGATCACGATCACCAACTACACCAGCGAGGGCTTCGTCGAGCTCGACTCGACCATGGCGCGCATCGCGGACGAACCCGGGGTGATCGGGGTGACGCCGCTCGTCCGCCAGGAGGTCGTGGTCTCGAAGAAGCGCCGCTTCGGTCCGCCGATCTCCCGCGGGGCCATCACCTGGGGCATCGATCCGGACCGCATGGATTCGGTCCAGCCGTTCACCAGCCAGCTGCAGCCGGGGCCAGAGGTGCGCGACGAACTGCGCCACCGGCCCGGCCGCGCGCCCCGCGTCGTGCTCGGCCACGACCTCGCCATGAGCCTCTACGCCGGCCTCGGTGACACCGTCCTGGTGACTGCACCCAGCCAGGAGGCGACCCTCGCCGACCTCGAGGCCGAGACGCGGCCGTTCGTCGTCGCGGGGTTCCTCGAGTCGGGGATGTACGAGTTCGACAGCCGCTTCGTCTACCTCGACCTCGCCGTCGCGCGCGACTTCTACGGCTACGGCGAGCGGGGGGCCGGGCTGATCGGCGTGCGCGTCGAGGACATGATGCAGGCCGCGGCGATCGCCGACAGCCTCGAGACCCGGCTCGGCTCGGGGCACCGAGCGATCGACTGGATGTCGCTCAACAGCACGATCTTCCGCTGGGTGCGCCTGGAGAAGGTGCTGATGTTCCTCCTGGTGGGGCTGATCATCATGGTGGCGGCCTTCAACATCGTGGGCATCCTGACCATGATGGTCGGCGAGCGTGGCCGGGAGGTCGGCATCCTGCTGGCGATGGGGGCCTCGCCGGGGCAGATCCAGCGCATCTTCGTGCTCAACGGGCTGTGGCTCGGGTTCTGGGGCACCGCCATCGGCAGCCTGCTGGGGTGGCTGGCGAGCCTCTACCTGGTCCATTTCGGCATCCAGATCCCCGGCGACGTGTACTTCGTCGACCGCATGCCCTGCATCCCGGTCTGGACCGACTTCGTCGCCGTGGCCGTCGCGGCGATGGCGCTGACGCTCGTCTCGACCCTGGTGCCGAGCCGGGAGGCGTCACGCCTGGATCCCATGGAGATCATCCGCTACACCTAGGAGCCGCCGGATGCCGCTGATCGTCGCCGAGGGACTGGTCAAGACCTACCGCAAGGCCATGCGGACGGTCGAGGTTCTGCGCGGGGCCGACATCGTGCTCGACCCCGGCGAGGCGGTCGCGGTCATCGGGCCGAGCGGGGCAGGCAAGAGCACGCTCCTGAATCTGCTGGGCGGGCTCGACCGTCCGGACGAGGGCACGATCCATCACGAGGACCGGCGGCTGCCCACGCGGTCGCTCGCCGAGCTGACCGCCTGGCGCCGGGAGGTGGTCGGCTTCGTCTTCCAGTATCATTTCCTGTTGCCGGACTTCACCGCGCGCGAGAACCTCCTGCTGCCGGTCCGACTCAGGCGCGACCCGAACGGGCAGGACCGCGAGCGCGCGATGGAGCTCCTGGAGCGCATGGGGCTGACCGATCGGGCCGACCATCGGCCGGGCGAGCTCTCCGGCGGCGAGCAGCAGCGGGTCGCGGTGGCCCGGGCGTTCATGAACCGGCCACGGGTGGTCCTGGCCGACGAGCCGTTCGGCAACCTCGACCGGCGCAAGAGCGCCGAGCTCAGCGATCTGCTCTTCTCGCTGCGCGATCGCGAGGGCGTGGCGCTGGTCATCGTGACCCACGACCCGGACCTCGCCGCGCGTGCCGATCGGATCCTGGACCTGCGCGACGGGCGGCTCGAACCCGTGGCGCGAACGAACGGAGCGCTGTGATGACGTGTGAACGCTGCGGTCGGCGCACGGCGTCCGTGAAATTCATCGAGATCGAGGACGGGGTCAAGCGCAGCCGCTGGCTCTGCGAGAGCTGCGCGACCGAGGAGGGAGCGCAGGCGCCTCCCGAGCCCGGCGCCACCGGCGGAAGCGACCTGCCGGTCTTCCTCGATCATCACGAGGCTACCGACGACGACGGCGAGATCGCCGACACCCCGTGCCCGACCTGCGGCGCGGTCTTCGAGGATCTGCACGGCGACGGGCTGCTGGGCTGCCCCGATTGCTACGCCCACTTCCACGACCGGCTCGTCGTGCTCCTGCGTCGCTTCCACCGGGCGAGCACGCACGTCGGAAAGGCGCCACGGGCGCGCGGAGTGCGCGCGGAGCTGCGCCTGGAGATGGCCCAGCTGCGCGGACGCCTCGAGGAGGCCGTGGCCGGCGAGGACTTCGAGGCCGCCGCCCGCATACGGGACGAGATCGCCGCGCTCGGCGAGCGCTTGCAGCAGGCCTCCGGCCGCGATGACGGGGAGGGCGCGTGATGGTCTTCGATGGCTGGCTCGACGAGATGCCGGCCTGGCTCGACGGCCAGGGGCCCGCCGCCGACATCGTCGTCAGCACGCGCGCCCGGCTGGCCCGTAACCTGGCCGGCCGCGGCTTCCCGCATCGCCTCGACGAGGCGGAGCTGAACAACGCGCGCAAGCAGCTCACCGAGGTCCTGCGGACCGTGCCCGCGTTCGAGGACGCCTGGACGTTCGATCTGGCGGTGCTCGAGCCCCTCGAACGTCTGGCGTTGCGCGAGGCCCACCTGGCCAGCCGTGACCTGCTGCGCGAACCCGAGGGCCGCGCGCTGGTTCTGGCCCGGGCGCGGGATCGCGCGGCCATGATCAACGAGGAGGATCACCTCCGCCTGCAGGCCTACCGGTCCGGATTCGATCCCCTGCAGGCCTGCCAGGATGCGCTGGAGGCGGACCGGCAGCTGGAGGTCGAGGTCGACCTCGCCTTCAGCGACGAGATCGGCTACCTGACCGCCTGCCCGACCAACGTGGGCACCGGCCTTCGCCTGTCGGCCCTGATCCACCTGCCCGGGTTGATGCTCTCGGGCGAGGTCGACAAGATGCTCAACTCGCTGCGGCAGCTGCAGTTCGCCGTTCGCGGCTATGAGGGCGAGGGCAGTGCGGTGCGTGGCGCGCTGTTCCAGGTCTCCAACCTGACCTCCCTCGGCCGGTCCGAGCAGGATCTGGCGACGGACTTCGCGCGCCACGTCTCGAAGGTGATCCACTACGAGCAGATGGCGCTCGCGCGGCTCCACGAGCGCGACCCGATCACCCTCGAGGACCTCGCCCACCGGGCGCTGGCGGTCCTGCAGCACGCGCGGGTGCTGACCTATCAGGAGCTGCTCGACCGCCTCAGCCAGGTGCGCATGGGGGTGATCCTGGAGGTCCTGCCCCGCATCGACATGGGGCTGCTGAACCAGGTGCTGGTGCAGGCCCAGTCCGGGCACCTGCAGATCGCCCTCGATCGCGAGCTCGCCGGCTCCGAGCGGGGTGCGGTGCGCGCCGACCTGGTGCGCCGCTTGCTC
The DNA here is from genome assembly GCA_014730255.1 of bacterium. Lineage (GTDB taxonomy): Bacteria > Krumholzibacteriota > Krumholzibacteriia > LZORAL124-64-63 > LZORAL124-64-63 > Glo-17. The sequence continues at coordinate 7,284 of WJIQ01000276.1, forward strand.
CGGGACGTCTGACCGGTCGCCGCGCTCAAGGCGGCCGGGACCGGGCCGATCATCGGAGGTGGGCGGAGTGGTCGTGGGCGTGGCGTCGGCCGCCGCGCCGCTGTATCTTGCCCCTAGGAGTAGCCAGAAGCCACGAACGGAGGCGATGCGGATGAACGACCGATTCACGCAGAGGGTGCGCAAGGTCCTCTTCCTGGCCCGCGACGAGGCCGGCCGTCTGCAGCACGAGTACATTGGCACGGAGCACCTCCTGCTCGGGATCATCCGGGAGGGCGAGGGCATCGCCGCCAACGTCCTGCGCCGCCTGGGCATCGATTTCGACCGCATCCAGAAGGAGATCGAGGCCACCGTCTCGCCCATGAACGGGCCGGTCTCCATCGGCGAGATCCCCTTCACGCCCCGGGCGAAGAAGGTCCTGGAGCTGTCCATCGACGAGGCCCGGTTGCACAACCACAACTACGTGGGCACCGAGCACCTCCTGCTCGCCCTGATCCGCGAGGGCGAGGGCATCGCCGCCGACGTGCTGACGCGCCTGGGCGCCGACCACGAGACGGTCAAGCGCGAGGTCATGAAGCAGCTCGGCACCGCCGGCGGTCGCGGCGGCGCGCAGCCCAAGAAGAAGGAGAAGAAGGAGAACCCGGTCCTCGAGCAGTTCGGTCGCAACATGACCGAGATGGCGCGGCAGGGTCAGCTCGACCCCACCATCGGCCGCGACAAGGAGATCGAGCGGGTCATCCAGATCCTCAGCCGCCGCAAGAAGAACAACCCCGTGCTCATCGGTGAGCCCGGCGTGGGCAAGACCGCCATCGTCGAGGGCTTCGCCTCGCGCATCGTCGAGCACAAGGTCCCCAGCGTCCTGCGCGACAAGGAGATCGTGACCCTCGATCTCGCAAGCATCGTGGCGGGAACGAAATACCGCGGCCAGTTCGAGGAGCGTCTCAAGCAGATCATGGCCGAGATCCGGGAGAACCCGGACATCATCATCTTCATCGACGAGCTGCACACCATTGTCGGCGCCGGCGGCGCCGAGGGCGCCATCGACGCCTCGAACATGCTCAAGCCGGCGCTCAGCCGGGGCGAGATCCAGTGCATCGGCGCGACGACCATGGACGAGTACCGCAAGTTCATCGAGAAGGACGGCGCGCTCGAGCGGCGCTTCCAGTCGGTGATCGTCAACCCGCCCACCGAGCAGGAGTCCATCGAGATCCTGCACGGCCTGCGCGACAAGTACGAGGCGCACCACCGGGTCGAGTACTCCGACGAGGCGCTCTCCGGCGCGGTCTACCTCTCGAACCGGTACATCAGCGGCCGCTCGCTGCCGGACAAGGCCATCGACATCATCGACGAGGCCGGCAGCCGCGCCCGCCTGTCGGCCACGGAGATCCCCCCGGACCTGCGGGAGATCGAGGCCAAGATCGAGGACGTGGTCAAGGAGAAGGAGAGCTCGATCCAGGCCCAGGAATTCGAGCGGGCGGCCCGGTTCCGCGACCAGGAGAAGGAGCTCAAGAAGGAGCTCAACGACCTCAAGCAGAGCTGGCACGACCAGAAGAACGAGACCCGCATCACCGTCGACGACAAGCTCATCTGCCGTGTCATCGCCGACATCACCGGCATCCCGGTGACCGACGTCGAGGAGGAGGAGACCCAGAAGCTCCTGCGCATGGAGGAGGAGCTGCAGAAGTGGGTCGTCGGCCAGGATCCGGCCCTCGAGGCGGTCTCCAAGGCGATCCGTCGCAACCGCGCCGGCCTGCGCGATCCGAGGCGGCCCATCGGCTCGTTCATCTTCCTCGGACCCACCGGCGTGGGCAAGACCGAGGTCGCGCGCCGGCTGACCGAGTTCCTCTTCGGCGACCAGAACGCGCTGATCCGCATCGACATGTCCGAGTACATGGAGAAGCACGCGGTCTCGCGGCTGGTGGGCGCGCCTCCGGGCTACGTCGGCTACGAGGAGGGCGGCATGCTCACCGAGCGGGTGCGGCGCCACCCCTACTCGGTGATCCTGCTCGACGAGATCGAGAAGGCGCACCCGGACGTGTTCAACATCCTGCTTCAGGTCCTCGAGGACGGCAACCTGACCGACTCGTTCGGCCGCACGGTGGACTTCCGCAACACGGTGCTGATCATGACCAGCAACGTCGGCAACCGGAAGAGCCACTCCGGCCGCAGCCTCGGTTTCGCGTCCGACACCGAGGATCAGGAGCGCCAGAACCAGATCAAGAACAGGGCGAACATCGAGGAGGACGTGAAGAAGACGTTCAGCCCCGAGTTCCTCAACCGCGTCGACGAGCGGGTGATCTTCCAGTCGCTCGGCCGCGACGAGCTGCACAAGATCGTCGACATCCTGCTGCGCGACGTCACGCACCGCCTCGAGAACCTGAACATCGAGTTCGACTTCACCGAGGCGGCCAAGGACATGCTCTGTGACCTCGGGTACGACCCGGCCATGGGTGCGCGGCCGCTGCGGCGGGCGATCCAGCGCTACCTCGAGGATCCGCTGAGCGAGCGCCTGCTGCGCGGCGAGGTCACCGGCAACAGCCGGTTGCGCATCGACGTGGGCAACGACGAGCTGACCTTCTCGGTCCAGCCCAAGGCGGGCGCCGAGGTCTGAGCGGCGGCGTCCGACCCTCGCGAGCGGCCCCCGGACGGCGGTCCGGGGGCCGTTTCCGTGCTACCCATTCGCCGGACCATGCAGTATATTCCCGCGTTGATCGCGGACGGCGGATGGAACCAGCCGTCCGCGGTGGCGTTGAAGAACGAAGTCCGGATGGGCGTGACCCCAGCCCGTCGCACGCCGAGCCAATCCCCTGGGAGTCCGACCGTTTCATGACTGAAAGGATGCGTACGCTCTGGATCCTCGCGCTCGTCGTGCTCGCGACGGCCGGCTGGGGAGACCGGGCCGCGGCTCAGGAGGAGCTCAGCGGACGGGAGGTCGTCGAGATCGACGTCGTCGGCGCGATGACCGTCAATCCCCGCCAGGTCATCGCCTGGGCGGGGCTGGAGACCGGCCAGACGCTCAGCCGGAACCTCACGGCCGGCGCCGTGCGGCGTCTGTTCGCCACGCGCAAGTTCTCCGACATCTTCATCTACGGCCAGCCGACCGCCGGCGGGGTCAAGCTCATCGTCAACCTCCGCGAGTTCCCCCGGGTGCGCAGCATCCGGTTCATGGGCAACGACGAGATCGACGACAAGGACCTGCGCGAGGCGTTCCCGGTCAACGTCGGCCAGTTCGCCAACCCGTCGGCGGTCCAGCGCGACCTGCAGCCGATCCGCGAGCTGTACTGGGAGAAGGGCTACTACAACGTCGCCGTCAGCACCGACTCCTCGGTGGTCGACGCCGGCAACATGCAGGACCTCGTCGTCTCCATCGACGAGGGCGAGAAGGTCAAGGTCAAGTCCATCACCTTCGAGGGCAACGAGACCCTGGAGGACGGCGACCTGCGCGACGCCATGGAGCAGGGCACGACCGGCTTCCTGCGCAGCGGCACCTTCAAGAAGGCGACGTTCGAGGAGGACGAGGACCGGATCATCACCTACTGCAAGGACGAGGGGTTCCTCGACGCGACCATCGAGGACATCGAGCTCAATCCACGGCCCGACCGTCCCAGCGAGCTGGACATCGTCATCACGATCAACGAGGGGCGGCGCTACCACGTCGGCGACGTCAACTGGTCCGGCAACACGGTGATCGACGACGCCCGGATCGCCGAGGAGATCTATCTGCAGCGCGGCGAGGTCTTCAGCGAGGAGGAATACCTCACCACGCTGGAGAACCTGCAGACCCTGTACGCCGATCGCGGCTACATCTACATCGGCGTCGAGCCGCAGCGCGAGATCCGCGACGGGGTGGTCCACGTCGACTTCAACATCGTCGAGGGCCAGCCGGCGCGGGTGCGCGACATCCGCATCACCGGCAACACCAAGACCTACGACGAGGTCCTGCTGCGGGAATTCCACATCTTCCCGGGGGACGTCTTCAGCCGCAAGCGCATCGAGTACTCGGTGCGCGACGCCATGCAGTCGGGGTACTTCGAGGAGGTCCTGCCCGATTTCCGCCCGGTGGGCGACGGCGGCGACATCGATCTGATCTTCAAGGTCAAGGAGAAGCAGACCGGGCAGTTCATGTTCGGCGCCGCGTACAGCGCCGAGACCTCGGTCTCGGGCTTCATCCAGGTCCAGGAGACCAACTTCCGCGGCAAGGGCCAGCGCCTGGGCGTCACCTGGCAGTTCGGGTCGCGCCGGCGCTACGTCGACCTCAGCTTCACCGAACCGTGGTTCCTGGGCCGGCCGATCCTGCTCGGCGCGTCGATCTTCGACCGCTACCAGTACAACCTGGACGACTTCTACGAGAGCCGCGTGCGGGGATTCACCGTCAACACCGGCATGCGCATCCCCGGCACCCGCTTCTCGCGCGTGGGCCTGCGGTACGAGCTCTCGGAGACCGAGCTGAGCAACTTCAGCTCGTCGTACATCGCCTACCTGGACAACCTCGAGGAGAACGTGGGGGTCAACGACGACGACTTCCAGCGGCTCGACGAGGTGGACTGGCCCAGGAGCAAGAGCAGCGTCCGGCTCAGCTTCCGGCGCAACAGCACGGACAACCCCTTCTTCCCGACCGCGGGCTCGAACACGAGCTACAGCTTCGAGCTGGCCGGCGGACCCATGGGCGGGGAGATAGACTACCACGAGCACATGTTCCGCTCGTCCTACTACCAGCGTCTGCCGCTCGGCTTCGCGCTGCACCTGCGCGGGATGTTCGGCCTGATCGAGGGCATCGAGGGCGGACCCGAGAACGTGCCCGACTACGAGAAGTACCGCCTCGGGGGCAACCGCCTGTACCCCCTGCGGGGATACCAGGACCTGGAGGTCGTGCCCCGCGGCAACGCGCCGTTCATCGGCGGCCGGGCGTTCACCATCTACAACGCCGAGGTGCTCTATCCCCTGTCGCGGGCGGTCCAGCTCCTGACCTTCCTGGACATGGGCGACACGTGGAACAGCCTGGGCGAGGCCGATTTCTTCGATCTGCGCAAGGGCGCGGGCTTCGGCATCCGCGTCGAGGTGCCCATGATGGGCACCATCGGGTTCGACTACGGATACGGATTCGACCGCGACAAGGCCGGCGGCCCGGGCTGGGAACCGCACTTCAACATCGGCACGATGTTCTGATCGCGCCGTGATCCCGGGGCGCGGCCCCGGGCCTCGATCAGGGGAGTGATTGACATGCGAATCATGCGCAGCCTGACGACCCTCGCGTTGCTCGCCCTGGTGGCCGGCGCCGGTAGCGCCGTGGCTGCCGACGTCCAGCCCTTCGGCGTGATCGATTCCCAGCGCATCGTCGAGGAGTACGATGCCGCGCGCGACGCCCGTCAGCAGATGGAGAAGTTCGTGCGCGACATGGAGAAGGAGATCAACGACAAGCAGCGTGAGCTGCAGCGCCTGCAGGAGGACTACGACAGCCAGCAGATGCTGCTCGGCGAGGCCGCGCGGACCCAGCGCCTGCAGGAGCTGGAGCAGGCCAAGGCGGAGTACTTCCGCTTCCGCGAGCAGGTCGAGGCGAGGGTCCAGCAGGAATACGACGACCGGATCGGCGAGATCATCGACCAGGTGCAGACCATCGCCGAGCGGATCGGCAAGGAGGAGGGCTTCGGCATCATCATCGACAGCGCGGCGTTCACCGTGCTGTACATCGACGATTCCGTCGACCTCACCAACCGGGTGCTCGCGGCCCTGGCGCGGGGCGAAGAGGAATGATGGTTGAGGGTTGACAATCCCGATCCCAAAAGTCAATTTCTCACGACTCAGCAGGTTGTGGTCGAAGCCCCCCTTCTGCCCGCGGCAGAGCTGCCCGCGGCAGAGGGGGGGTTGCTTGAGCAGAGGAGACGTCCATGCTGCCGGTGAGTCTGCGCGAACTGGCGACGCGGCTCGGGGCCGAGCTGGTGGGCGACGGCGACGTCGAGATCACCGGGGCGGCCGGCCTCGAGCATGCGGCGTCCGGTGACATCACGTTCGTGACCCGGGCGGCCCTGTTGCCGAAGCTCGCCGCGTGCGAGGCGTCGGCGGTCATCGTCGGTGCGGACGTCGAGCCGGATCGGCCGGCCCTGCGCGTGGAGGACCCGTACCGGACCTTCGCGCGGCTGCTGGCGGCGCTGGCGGCGCCCCTGGACCGGCTGTTCCCGCCGGAGGTCCACCCGACGGCGGTGGTCCATCCGGAGGCCGAGGTCGCCGACGGCGTGGCGCTCGGGCCCTGCGCGGTCGTGGGGGCCGGTTGCCGTATCGCCACCGGCTCGCGCCTCGGCGCGCACGTGGTGCTCGAGCCCGATGTCGAGGTCGGCGCCGACTGCCTGCTGTACGCCAACACGGTCGTCCGGGAGCGTTGCCGGCTGGGCGACCGCGTGATCCTGCATCCGGGCTGCGTGGTCGGGGCCGATGGCTTCGGCTACCTCCCGGGACCAAAAGGGTTGTCAAAAATCCCACAGGTTGGCATAGTCATCGTGGAAGACGACGTGGAGCTCGGCGCCGGCACGTGCATCGACCGCGCGACGACGGGCACCACGACGGTCGGAACCGGCAGCAAGCTGGACAATCTGGTCCAGGTCGGTCACAACGTCACGATCGGCGAGCACAGCGTCTTCAGCGCCCAGACGGGGATCTCGGGCAGCTGCAGCATCGGACGCGGCGTGACCATGGGCGGTCAGGTGGGCCTGGCCGACCACGTGCGCGTCGGCGACGGCGCCAAGGTCGGCGCCAAGTCGGGGATTCACAAGGACGTGCCCGACGGAGGCATCGTGTTCGGTTATCCGGCGCTCGACATCCGGGAGTCCCACCGGATCGCCGCGGCCCTGCGCAAGCTCCCGGAGCTGGTGCGCCGGGTGGGGCGGCTCGAGAAGGCCGGCGGCCAGGACGAGGAGTAGCGGCCCTTGCTGTGGTTACAGAAGACGGTCGAGAAGCCGGTGTCGGTCGCCGGCGTGGGGCTCCATACCGGGGACGCCACGCGATTGACGTTCCGGCCCGCCGATCCCAACACGGGTATCGTCTTCCGCGTGCGCAACGCCGCGGGAGAGGCCGAGATCCCCGCGGTCATCGAGAACGTGCCCACCGACGGCGAGGCCGTCCGCAACACCACCCTGGCCCGTGGCGATGTCAGGGTCTACACGGTCGAGCACGTGCTGGCCGCGCTGTACGGCATGGGCGTGACGAACTGCATCGTCGAGCTCGAGGGCTCCGAGCCGCCGATCACCTCGTGCGGCAGCGCGCTGACCTACGTCGAGATGCTGCAGGAGGCCGGGATCGTCTACCAGGGCCTGCCCGCGGGCTACTACCGGGTGGCCGCGCCGGTGGAGTACCGCGAGGGCGGCATCGAGATCGTCGCCGAACCGGCGGACGACCTGCGCCTGTCGATGTGGGTGCAGTACGACGATCCGCTCATCGGTGAGCAGGAGTGCACCTTCGAGATCCGTCCGGACGTCTTCGCGCGCGACATCGCGCCGGCGCGCACCTACGCGTTCAAGGAGGACGTGATCCGGCTGCGCGAGATGGGGTACGCCCAGGGCGGCTCGCTGGAGACGGCGCTGGTCATCGACGACGGCGAGCTGGTCGGCGACCAGGAGTTCCGGTTCCCCGACGAGATCGTCCGCCACAAGGTCCTCGACCTGCTCGGCGACCTCGCCCTGCTCGGCATGCCGCTGCAGGGGCACGTGCGCGCGCGACGCTCCGGACACGCCGCTCACGCCGAGTTCACGCGCCGGCTGGCACGGCTGGAGCGGCGCAGCAGCCGCATCTTCCCGCGGCGCGCGCCCGACGATTTCGACATCTCGGCCATCCTCGAGGTCATGCCGCACCGGTACCCGTTCCTCCTGGTCGATCGGGTCTTCGACCTGGTCCCCGGCAAGAGCGTGACCGGCATCAAGAACGTCACCGTGAACGAGCCGTTCTTCCAGGGTCACTTCCCGGGCCATCCGATCATGCCTGGCGTGCTGATCATCGAGGCCATCGCCCAGACCGGCGGTGTGCTCGTGCTCACGAGCCTGGAGGAATCCCGGGGCAAGCTCGTCTACTTCAGTGGCATCGACGCGGCTCGATTCCGGCGGCCGGTGCTGCCGGGCGACGTCCTGACGATGCATCTCGAATTGCTCAAGGTGAGAGGTCCGATCGCCAAGATGCGTGGGATCGCGCACGTCGGCGACGAGAAGGTTGCCGAGGCCGAGCTGATGGCGAACCTGGTGGACGCCTGAGGCCCGCGCACTCAAGGAGGACTCGTATCGTGGAACCCATCAAGTTCAACCGGCCCGCCGGTCCGCGTCCCGTGCGCTCGGCCGAGATCCACGCCACCGCGGTGGTGCATCCGGACGCCAAGCTCGGACACGACGTCCAGATCGGACCGCACGCGGTGATCGGTGCGGAGGTTCAGATCGGGAACGGGTGCCTCATCGGACCGTCGGCCGTCATCGACGGTTCGGTGATCATGGGGGACGAATGCCGTGTCGGCCCCTCGACGATGATCACGGGCAACACGACCATCGGCCGTCGCAACCGCTTCTTCCACGGGGCCTCGATCGGCAACGACCCGCAGGACCTGAAGTTCAACGGCGAGGAGACGTTCCTCGAGATCGGCGACGACAACGTCTTCCGCGAGTTCTGCACGGTCCATCTCGCCGCCGGCCAGGGCGAGAAGACGAAGGTCGGCGACGGCAACCTGCTGATGGCCTACGTGCACGTCGCGCACAACTGCATCATCCAGGATCAGGTGATCATCGCCAATGCGGTGAACATCGCCGGGCACGTGGAGGTCGAGAGCTTCGCGACCATCGGCGGGATGACGCCGATCCACCAGTTCGTCCGCATCGGGGCCTACAGCATGGTCGGCGGCGGCAGCCGGTTGCCCCAGGACGTGCCCCCGTTCGTGCGCGTGGCCGGCAATCCGGTCGAGGTCGCCGGCGTCAACAGCATCGGCCTGAAGCGCCGGGGCTTCACCGACGACGAGCTGTCGAACATCAAGCAGGCCTACCGGCTGCTCTACCGGTCGGGTCTGAACGTCCGCCAGGCGGTCGAGCGGATCGCCAGCGACTGCCGGCTGACCAAGAGCATCGAGGACCTCATCGAGTTCATCCGGCGCTCCGAGCGCGGCATCGTCCGGTGATCCTGATGCGTTCGAGGCGCGGTCCAGCCCATGCCGACCACCAGCGCTGAGCGAACCGGCCAGCACATCTTCCTCTCCTGCGGCGAGGCCAGCGGGGACCGCTACGGCGCGGCCCTGCTCACCGCGCTGCGTCAGGAGCGGCCCGGCCTGCGGATCAGCGCCATGGGTGGCGCCAGCCTCGCGGCCGCCGGCGCGGAGATGGTCGCCAGCAGCGGGCCGATCAGCATCATGGGCTTCGGCGAGGTGCTCACGCATCTGCGCCCGATCCTGGCGACGCGTCGCCGGGTCTGGCGGCACGTCGCCGAGGGCGGGGTCGACCTGGTCGTGCCCA
>WJIQ01000277.1 GCA_014730255.1 bacterium
GGGCATCTGGCCGTCGGTGACGTGGAAGTCCCAGGCGAAGAGGTCCTTGGCCTTGGCGAGTCCGAACGCCTCGAGGTGCTGCAGGTAGTACGGCGGCTGCCACGGCATGCCGATCACCGGCCGATGCTCGTGCCCCTCGACGAGCAGGCCGAGGTACTCGTGGTTGGTGGTGAAGCATCCGGGACCGCGCATGGTGTCCATGCCCTGGGCGGCGATCCAGCCGGCGGCCGTCTCGAGCAGCGCCCGGGCGACCTCCGGATCCTCGAGGGCCTCGTAGAACCCGAAGTACCCGACCTTCTCGGCGTGGTACTCGTTGCTGGTGTGGTCCACCGCGGCGGCGATGCGCCCCATGGGGATCGCGCCGTCGCGCGCGACCCACAGCTCGGTGTCGGCGTGGCGGAAGAAGGGGTTCTTCTTCGGGTCGAGGAACGCCTTCATCTGCGCCAGCAGCGGGTGGACGTACTGCGGGTGGTTCTTGCCGTAGATCCGGTAGGGGATCTTCAGGAACTGGGCGAGGTCGCGCTTGCCGCGGACCGGCTCGACGGTCAGGGACATCGGGGGCTCCTTGGCTGGACAGGGGCCCCCTCAGGTTGGCCGCGCGGCGGCGGTTCGGCAAGGGGGAAGTTGCCCGACGATCGCGGCCGCGCCTAGCCGGCGCCCGCCCCGCGCAGCAACTGGCCCAGGTAATAGGGCCAGAGCACCAGGGCGAGGAAGCCCTTGCCGAAGCTGAGCTGCGCATAGCCGACCGTGAACAGCCAGGCCGCGGCCCACAGGGGGCCCGTGATGCCGGCGACTTCCATCTTTCCGGTGATCTTCTGCTCGTCGCTCATGCAGACCTCCGATCCCGGTGGGTGCCTGGTCGACCCTCGAGCGCCACCACCACACCGAAACGCCGGGCTAGACGCGCCGGTGACGCCACCGGCCGCGTCGGAACACCATGATCGCCACCAGCGTCATCAGCGACTCCGCGACGGGGATCGACAGGAACACCCCGTCGGCTCCGAGACCTGACCGGTGCGCGAGAGCCCATGCCAGCGGCAGCTGGAACAGCCAGTAGCATAGCACGTTGATCCAGGTCGGCGTCATGGTGTCGCCCGCGCCGTTGAAGGCGTTGACCACGACCATGCCGAACGCGTAGAAGCCGTACCCGTAGGCCAGGATGCGCAGGCACGCCGCGCCGTACGCGACCACGTCGGGTTCGCCCCCGAAGGCCGCGACCAGCGGGCGCGACCAGACCACGAACGCCACCGCGATCACCGCCAGGAACGCCGCGTTGTACCAGGCCGTGCGCCAGACAGCCGCCTCGGCGCGGTCGGGCCGGCCGGCGCCCAGATTCTGGCCGACGAGCGTCGCCGCGGCGTTGGCGACGCCCCAGCTCGGCTCCAGGCAGAAGATCACGATGCGGATGGCCACGGTGTAGCCGGCGACGGCGGCGCTGCCGAAGCTGCTGACCAGCCGCACGAGGACGACCCAGCTCGCCGTGGCGATCAGGTACTGGGCGATGCCGCCCAGGGAGATGCGCAGCAGCCGGGCGAGCACCGACCAGCGGATCGCCAGATGCCGGCGCCGGACGTGCACCGTGCCGGTCCCGCGGCCGAGCAGCCAGAGCTGCCACAGGACGCCGGTCCCGCGGCCGATGGTGGTGGCCACGGCCGCACCGGTCAGGCCCAGCTCCGGGAATGGCCCCCAGCCGAAGATCAGGCAGGGGTCGAGCACCAGGTTGATGCCGTTGGCCAGCCACAGCACCCACATGGCGCGCGTGGCGTCGCCGGCCCCGCGGAAGACCGCATTCATCACGAACAGCAGCAGGATCGTCGCGTTGCCCGCCATCATCACGCGGGTGTAGCCCGCCCCGCCGGCGATCAGCTCGGGCGAGGCGCCCATCAGGCGCAGCAGATCGGCCGCCGCCAGGCCGGCCGGGATCGCGATCGCGAGCGAGACCAGGACCGCCAGGACCACCGCGTGCACCGCGGCCACGGCCGCCCCGTCGGTGTCCTTCTCGCCGACGCGCCGGGAGACCATGGCCGTCGCGCCCTGGCCGAGGCCGATGGCGAGCGCGTAGAGGATGGCCATCATCCCCTCGGTCAGCCCGACGGCCGCGATCGCGTCGGTGCCCAGTCGGCTGACCCAGACGATGTCCACGAGCGCGAAAACCGATTCCATGAGCATCTCGAGCACCATGGGAACGGCCAGCAGGATGATCGCGCGCGGGATCGCCTCGGACGTGTAGTCGCGTTCGCCACCGGCGAAGGCCTCGCGGAGGAGGCGGAGCCAGCGGCGCCACGCACGGGGCGCGAGGGTCGTCGTCGACATGACGGAGCTCCTGATCGGATCACGAGGATGGCCGCGCGGCAAGGCGGTCGTTCGCGACCGGCCGGGCGGGTGACGGATCGAGCGAGGGGTCCTAGCGGACCGTCGTCGTCGTGATCATCGTGCGGACCTCCGGACGGATGAGGAGCCGGAGTATACGGACGGTCACGGGGTAGGTTGCAAGAATAATGGTGCGCCCGGCGCCGGAGACGCCGGGCGCACGAAAGGCGCCGATGCGGCGGGTCAGGCGCCGGCCGGCCCGTCGACCACGGCCAGCTCGTCGGACGGTCGCGGACGCCGATGGTACCGCGTGTGCAGCAGGTCGTGCGCCGCCTCGCTGCCCGGGGTCTCGAGCAGCTCGTCGTAGCACTCGCGGACCAGATGATTGGCGCCGCTGGTGTGCAGCTGCCGCGACCGATCGGCCTCGGCCAGGCCGCGCGCCCGGGCCCGGCACGCTCCGGGGTGCGTGGTGGGAGGCTGGCCGGCGCCGCCGACGCAACCGCCCGGGCAGGCCATGACCTCGACGAGGTCGTAGCCGTCGGGGTTGCCGGCCTCGATCTCCTCCATCAGCTCGCGGGCCCGGGCGAGGCCGTGGACCACGGCCAGCTTCAGGACCCGATCACCGAGGGCGACCGACAGCGTGCGGACGGGCTCGGGATCGCCGGCGCCCTGCAGCTCGCCGCCGGCGGAGCGCACCGCCCCGGCATGCCGCAGCACGGCCTCGGTCACGCCACCGGTCGCGCCGAAGACCAGACCGGCGCCCGTCTTGAATCCCATGGGCAGATCCATCGGCTCGGGGGCCAGCTCGTCGAAGACCAGGCCGCGTTCGTCGATCATGCGGGCCAGCTCGCGCGTGGTCAGCACGTGATCGACGTCCGGGCCCTCGGGCCCGGCGAACTCGGGTCGTCGGGCCTCGGTCTTCTTGGCGGTGCAGGGCATGATGGAGACGACCACCAGGTCCTCGGGCGAGGACTCGAGTCGCTCGGGAAGCAGGCGCCGGGCCAGCGAACCGAACATCTGCTGGGGCGACCGGCAGCTGCTGAGGTTGTCGATCAGACCCGGGTGGAATCGCTCGACGCACTGCACCCACGCGGGGCAGCACGAGGTCAACAGGGGCAGACGCTCGTCGTGGGCGAGACGGCGGGTGAACTCCTCGGTTTCCTCGACGACGGTCAGGTCGGCGGCGAAGGCCGTGTCGTAGACCTGGTCGAATCCCAGCCGGCGCAGGGCGGCGGTCAGCTGCCCGGTGCTGACCGTCCCGGCCGCGAGCCCGAACGCCTCGCCGATGGCCACCCGCACCGCCGGCGCGATCTGCACCACGACCGTCTTGCGCGGGTCGTCGAGGTCGCGCCAGACGTTCTCGACCTCGCTGCGTGGCATGATCGCGCCGGTGGGGCAGACGCGGGCGCATTGCCCGCAGCCGACGCACTCGGTCTCGGCGAGTGACCGGCCGAAGGCCGCGGACACCGTGGCCCGATTGCCCCGGTGCGCGAAGTCGAGCACCCCGGTGCCGCTGATCTCCTGGCAGGCGCGCACGCAGTCGCCGCAGAGGACACAGCGGTTGGGGTTGATCTCGATCGCGTCCGAGCTGCGGTCGACGGGCAGGTGCGGCGTGGCGCTCGGGAAGGGGACCTCGCGCACGCCCAGCCGTCGCGCCAGGTTCTGCAGCTTGCAGTGGCTGCCCTTGGGGCACGTGGGGCAGCTCATGTCGTGGCTGGCGAGCAGCAGCTCGACGCCCACCTTGCGCATGTCGCGGATCTCGGCGGTCGAGGTGTGGATGCGCAGGCCGGGTTCGGGCACGAGCGTGCAGCTGGTGGTGACGCCGTGTCCCTCGACCTCGACCAGGCACAGCCGGCAGGCGCCGAAGACCGACAGGTCGGAGTGGTAGCAGAACGACGGGATCTCGATCCCCGCCTCGCGGCAGAGCTCGAGCACGTTGCGCTGGCCTGCGATCGGGATCGCGCGTCCGTCGACCATCATCGTGGGGGTCTCGCTCATGATGCTCTCCTGTCGCGGGTCACAGGCCGACCACGGCCTCGAACTTGCAGACCTCGGCGCACACGCCGCAGCGCGTGCAGGCGTCGGGGTCGATGACGTGGGGCTGCTTCTTGTCGCCGGTGATCGCGCCCACCGGGCACTTGCGCGCGCAGATCGTGCAGCCGCGGCAGAGCTCGGCGACGATCTCCGGCACGGCCAGCGCCTTGCAGCGGCCCGCCGGGCAGCGCCGCTCGTCGACGTGCGCGGCGTATTCGTCGCCGAAGTGGTGCAAGGTCGACAGGACCGGCGACGGCGCGGTCTTGCCCAGGCCGCACAGCGAGGCCGTGGCCACCGCCCGCGCCGTCCGCTGGAGCAGCGGCAGGGTCGCGGCGTCGGCCTCGCCGGCGATGACCCGGTCGAGCAGTCCCAGCATCTGGCGGGTCCCCTCGCGGCAGAGCACGCACTTGCCGCAGCTCTCGTTCTGCGTGAACTGCATGAAGAACCGCGCCACCTGCACCATGCACGTGGTCCGGTTCATCACCACCAGACCGCCGGAACCGACCATCGCGCCGACCTCGCCGAGGCTGTCGAAGTCCAGCGGCAGATCCAGGTGCTCGGCCGTCAAGCACCCGCCGGACGGACCGCCGATCTGCACGGCCTTGAAACCGTCGGCGTCGGGCCGGCCGTCGTCGTCGATCACGCCGCCGCCGATGGTCTCGACGATCTCGCGCAGCGTCGTGCCGAAGGGCACCTCGATCAGGCCGGTGTTGGCCACGTGCCCGGTGAGCGCGAAGGTCTTGGTGCCGGGCGAGCCGGCCGTGCCCAGGCGCCGGAACTCCTCGACGCCGTCACGCACGATCAGCGGCACGGCCGCCAGCGTCTCGACGTTGTTGATCACCGTCGGCAGTCCGTGCAGTCCGCGCTCGGAGGGGAAGGGCGGCTTCGGGCGCGGCATGCCGCGGTGGCCCTCGATCGAGGCCATCAGCGCGGTCTCCTCGCCGCAGACGAACGCACCGGCGCCCTCCATGACCTCGAGCCGGAACGGCCGGCCCGTGCCCATCACGTCGTCGCCGAGCAGGCCGAGCTCGTGAGCGTCGCGGGCCGCGCGGCGCATCCGGCGCACGGCCAGGGGATACTCCGCGCGGACGTACACCACGCCCCGGTCGGCCCCCACGGCGTGCGCGGCGATGAGCATGCCCTCGACCACGCTGTGCGGGTTGCCCTCCATCACCGAGCGGTCCATGAAGGCGCCGGGGTCGCCCTCGTCGCCGTTGCAGATCACGCACTTGTGGTCGCCGGGCTGGTCGAGGGTCAGGCGCCACTTGCGGCCGGTCGGGAACCCGCCGCCGCCGCGGCCGCGCAGCCCGGCGGCCTCGATCCGCGCGCAGACCTCGTCGGGCCCGGTCTCGTGCCAGACCGACCAGGCGGCCGCGTAGCCACCGTGGGCGATGTACTCGCGCACGTCCTCGGGGTCGATGCGACCGCACTCGGCGAGCACGCGGCGGGTCTGCAGCTCGTAGAACGGGATCTCGGCGCGCCGCCGGCAGATCTGCCCATGGCGGGGCTCGCGGTAGAGCAGCCGCTCGACGGCGGTGCCGTCGCGCAGGCTGGCGACGATCTCGCCGGCGTCCCCCGGCGTCACCTTCACGTACAGCGTGCCGTCGGGCTCGACGGCCACCAGGGGGCCCATCTGGCAGAATCCCTGACATCCGCTCCCGGAGACGTGGACCGCCCCGTCGCGGTGGGCGTGCTCGTCCTCGCGCCGGAGCGAGACCACGACGTCGAGGCCCGCGGCCCGGCACGCGGCCACGAGGGCGTCGTGCACGGCGAGGGCGCCGCTGGCGATGCAGCCGGAGCCGGCGCAGACGACGAGCCGGTGGGTCGTCGTGTCCGCGAGCGACCGGTGCTCGCGGGCCAGCTCGGCGAGGTCGGCGATCAGCACGTCCTGGCTGTTGCTCATGCCGGCACCTCCTCGCCTGGCTCGTCGCCGTCGCGCACGTCGCGCAGGATCGCGACGGCCGCCTCGGGGGTGAGCAGGCCGTGGATCTGGTCGTCGACGACCATCGCCGGCGCCAGGCCGCAGGCTCCGATGCACGAGACCGTCTCGAGGGTGAACATGGCGTCCGGCGTGGTCTGCTCCGCCTCGCCGAGGGACAGCTCGGCGCGCAGGGCGTCGAGCAGGTCGCGCGACCCGCGCACGTGGCACGCGGTGCCGTCGCAGACACGGATCACGTGCCGGCCCTTCGGCTCGAGGGAGAAGTGCGCGTAGAAGGTCGCCACGCCGTAGACGCGGGCCTCGGGCACGCCGAGCGCCGCGGCCACCGTCGTCAGCGCCGGCGCCGGCAGATAGTGGTACTCCTCCTGCACGGCCTGCAGGATGGGGATCAGGCGGCCGGGGTCACGGCCGTGATCGTCGAGGATGCCGCGGACCGTCTCGCGCAGCCCGTCGCGGCTCACGGTCGTCGTGGTCATGGCGATACCTCCGTGGCGTGGTCGGTGGCCGGGTTCTCGCTCGCCTCCAGCCGGCTGCAGAGCGTGGCGAGGCTCGCGCGCAGGCCAGCATGCTCGACGTGGACGTCGTCAGGCACGTCGAGGGCGACGCTGGTGAAGTTCCAGATGGCCTTGATGCCGCCGGCGACGAGCCGATCGGCGACGTTCTGCGCCGCGGGATCGGGGGTGGTGATCACGCCGACCTTGATGCCGAGCCGCCGGGCGTCGTCCACCAGGCGGTCCATGGGCTGGACGTCGCGACCGTGCAGCGTGCTGCCAGCCTTGGCGGGATCGCTGTCGTAGGCGGCCACGATGCGGATCCCGGGGTTGTAGCGGGGCTGGAAGCCGAGCAGCGCGGTGCCGAGGTGACCGGCGCCGACGAGGAACGCCTCGCGCTCACGATGCCAGCCGAGGAAGTCCTCGATGGCCGCGATGGTCTCGTCCACCGGGTAGCCGAGCTTGCGCTGGCCGTGCGCCCCGGCCAGGGCGAGGTCCTTGCGGACCTGGGACGGGTCCAGGTCGCGGTCGATCGCCA
>WJIQ01000053.1 GCA_014730255.1 bacterium
ACGAGTATACTTGTCGGCCTCGCCTGGAAGAAGAGCTTCGCGGCCTATCACCCGTCGACCGATCTGATCGCTCGAGGCAACTCGGCGAGGCCGCGGACCGAGGCATCGCCCGTCGAAGACCGTCCCGGATTCATGGCGCGCCCGATGCAACAACCATGGGATTGGCTCAGGAGCCAGCTTCAGTCCACATAACACCATTTCCAATTCTCTACTTCGGTGGATAAACGAGTAATAATCGCCATCTGGTCGATCGCGTCGCGATGGTATCCGGCTCGGATTCCATCCGACAACCAGAAGATACTCGTTCCCCTGTATGAGTCTACCAGTATAGACAGCGCCGAAGCAAGGATAGCTCGATAGCCTGCTCTCAAAACGAGAGCCGAGATCCCGGTCGTGCGAAGGAGGTGCGCTGAGGACCCTGGGCCGCCGGGCGCAACCTTCCGTCCTCCCGCGACACCGATCGGTCTATCATCTCGGCTTCCGGTCCGGATCATCCCTTGCAGTCAGGTCCGCTCCAGCCTCGCTGACTCGATGAGGAGGTCGATGGGCCTTGACGATATGTCATATTCGACATAGGGTCATGTCGTGACGCGTCGCGATGAGCCCCTGGTGTGGCTCGGCGGTGCGGTCACGACACCACCGATGGGCGAGGATGCGCGCAAGCAGGGTGGCTATCTCCTTCGTCTCCTGCAGGGCGGCGAGTCGCTCGGGCTGCCTCGCTCACGCCCGATGCCACGGATCGGTCCACGGTGCCATGAGCTGCGGATCGACGACGGCGAAACGACATGGCGAATCGTCTACCGGATCGATCGCGACGCCATTCTGGTTCTCGCGGTCTTCCACAAGAAGACACGCACGACCCCGCGATCGGTCATCGAGACCTGCCGCGCCAGGGCCGCGGCCTACGACAGGGATTCGGAGAACGGACGGGACGATGGATAGCCACAGGAAGAGGCGTCTCGAGACCAGGGGCTGGGTCGTCGGCAACGCCGAGGATCTTCTCGGCCTCTCGGCCGAGGAACGGCGGTACGTTCAGCTCAAGCTGGCGCTCCGGGCGAGCCTTCGCGAGGAGCGCGGCAAGCGCGGCATGACGCAGGCCGAGCTCGCGGCACGGCTCGGTTCCAGCCAGTCCCGGGTCGCCAAGATGGAGGCCGGTGATCCGACGGTCAGCATCGACCTCTTGCTGCGGGCCCTGCTCGCGCTCGGGATGACGAATGCGCAGATCGCCCGCGTCATCGGCTGACCCCTACCCCAGATCGTCCAGCGGGCTGCGCACCCCCGCCCCGCCCTTGTTCAGCACGTGGGTGTAGATCATCGTCGTCGTCACGTCCCGGTGGCCGAGCAGTTCCTGGATGGTGCGGATGTCGTAGCCGGCGGCGAGCAGGTGCGTGGCGAACGAGTGGCGCAGGGTGTGGCAGGTCACGCGCTTGGTGATGCCGGCCGAGCGGGCCGCGTCGGTCACCGCCCGCTGCACCGACGTCTGGTGCAGGTGGTGGCGGCGGCGTTCGCCCGTCTCCCGGTCGCGGAAGATGCGGCGGCCGGGGAACACCCACTGCCACCGCCACTCGCGCATCGCCCGCGGGTACTTCGTGGCCAGGCCGCGCGGCATCGCCACGCAGCCGGCGCCTTCCTCGAGGTCGCGGTGGTGCTGCTGCTGGACGCGCTCGAGGTGCTCGGCGAGGGCGCCGCGCAGGCGCGCGGGCAGCACGGTCACCCGGTCCTTCTGGCCCTTGCCCTGGCGCACCATCAGCTCGCCGCGCACCAGGTCCACGTCCTGGGCGCGCATGCGCAGGGCCTCCATCAGGCGCAGGCCCGAGCCGTAGAGCAGCTGGGCCACCAGGCCGGGCACGCCGCCGATGCGGCCGAGCACGGCCTCCACCTCCTCGGTGGACAGGACGGTCGGCATGCGGGCGGGCCGCCTGGCGCGCACCAGCTCGTCCAGCCACGGCAGATCGAGGTCCAGGACCTCGCGGTACAGGAACATGATCGCGCTGAGGGCCTGGTTCTGGGTCGAGGCGGCCACCTTCTCCTCGGTCGCGAGGTGGGTGAGGTAGGCGCTCACCTCCGTCTGGCCCATGGTGGCGGGGTGGCGCAGGCCGTGGAAGCGCACGAAGCGGCGGATCCAGGTCACGTACGCCTTCTCCGTGCTCGGGCTGTAGTGGCGCGTGCGGATCGTCGCGCGCACACGCTCGATGAGGCGGGACATGCGGGCGGGCTCTCCTGCCGGGAGGCGGTTCTCGAGGCCCGAATTGCAAGCGCCGGACCCGCCGGCCTTATCGCGACCCTTGCCGACCGCCGGCCGGCGCGCCATCATGATCGACCCGGACGGATCGTCACCCCAGCCGCGAGGACCGCGCATGACCCCGACCCAGCACCTGGACCGCGCCGCCCGTGACCTCTCCCTCGACCGCCGCGGCGTGGCCGCGGTCGCCGGGCTGCTGGCCGAGGGCGCGACCGTGCCCTTCATCGCCCGCTACCGCAAGGAGCGCACCGGCAGCCTCGACGAGGTCGCCATCACCGCCGTGCGCGACCGGCTGGCCGACCTCGCCGCGCTCGATCAGCGGCGCGAGGCGATCCTCGCCTCGCTCACCGAGCGCGAGCTGCTCACCGACGAGCTGCGGCGCGACGTGCTGGCCGCCGGGACCATGACCGCCCTCGAGGACGTCTACCTGCCCTACCGGCCCAAGCGCCGCACCCGCGCCACCGTCGCCCGCGAGCGCGGGCTCGAGCCGCTGGCCGACCTGCTCTGGGCCCAGGACCGCGCCACCGATCCCGCGCAGGCCGCCATGGCCCACGTCGACCCCGATCGCGAGGTGCCCGACGTCGAGTCCGCGCTCGCCGGCGCGCGCGACATCCTGGCCGAGCGGGTGAGCGAGGACCCGGACGCGCGCGGCGAGCTGCGCGATCTCCTGCGCGAGCGCGGCATGGTCCGCAGCAAGGTCCGCCGCGGCAAGGAGCAGGAGGGTCAGAAGTTCCGCGACTGGTTCGAGTTCGAGGAGCCCGTCCGCCGCACCGTCAGCCACCGGGTCCTGGCCATGCGTCGCGGCGAGGCCGAGGACATCCTCTCGGTGCGGCTGGTGCTCGACGAGGAGACGGCCCTGCACCGGCTCGAGCGGCGGTTCCTGCGCGGGCGCGGGCCGGCCTCCGGCCAGGTCGCGCAGGCCATCCAGGACGGGTGGAAACGCCTGATGTCCATCTCCCTGGAGACCGAGCTGCGCCTGGAGCTCAAGCAGATGGCCGACACCGAGGCCATCCGCGTCTTCGCCGAGAACGTGCGCGAGCTGCTCCTCGCCGCGCCTCTGGGCGAGAAGCCGGTCCTCGCCCTCGATCCCGGTTTCCGCACCGGGTGCAAGCTCGTCGTGCTCGACGCCCAGGGGCGGCGCCAGCAGCAGCTCCCGCAGGTTCTCGGTGAACACGCGGATGGCCTCGGTGTCGGCCGCGGTCTTCAGCTCCAGGCGCAGCTCGGTCTCCAGCGACACCGAG
>WJIQ01000278.1 GCA_014730255.1 bacterium
CAACCGGTGAAGACACCTTTATTGACAAGCAGTTAACCTTCTCGAAACACGTTCTCGATGATCGCCGGGGAGTTGCCCCCAGGTTATCCACAGCTTTCGCGGGTTTTCCCCGGCGCTCGCCAAGAAACCATTTGCAGCCGTAAGTCGCCAATGGACAGTGGGTTGCTCCGCTGTGACGAAATGCAAAAAGACGATTCCATCGCCCCGGTGCCCCTTTGTTCGCCCTGGAATCAATCCGGTGTGGATAACTGCGGGGATCGCAAGGCGTTGAGTCGGCCGTCGCCGTGGGGGGACACCTCCGCGGCTTGCCCCGGCGTCCACGACGCGCCACCTTTCCCGTCGCGCGGCGAGACCGGCCGGCGACGCACGGGCAGACCGTTCCATCAGACCGAGGTGACGGCATGGCGACCAGGGGCGAGGCGGGAGATCGCGGGCCGAAGGTCCGCAGCGATGGCTGGATCGGCGTGGAGATCCGCGACGAGGGCGGGGTCGAGATCGACCTCTCGGGCAAGGTCGCCGCGATGTACGGCGCCTCGATCCGTGAGCTGATCGTCGAGGGCTGCCGCCAGCTCGGCGTCGCCAATGCGCGCATCGAGGTCGAGGACCAGGGCGCATTGCCGTTCGTCCTCGCCGCCCGGCTCGAGACCGCCGTCAAGCGCGCCCTTCCCGATTGCTCCGAGGAGTTCCTGCTGCCGATGTCGCCGCGCTGCGAGTACGCCAGCACGCGCGATCGCCTGCGGCGCACGCGGCTCTACCTGCCCGGCAGCCAGCCCAAGCTGTTCATCAACGCCGGCCTGCATGCCCCGGACGGGATCATCCTCGACCTCGAGGATGCGGTCGCGCCGCCGGAGAAGGACGCGGCCTGCGCGCTGGTGCGCAACGCCCTGCGTTCGGTCGACTTCCACGGCGCCGAGCGCATGGTGCGCATCAACCAGGGCGAGATGGGCCTGGGCGACCTGGCCTGGGTCGCCGAGCACAACGTGCACGTGATCCTCGTGCCCAAGGTCGAGGATCCCGAGCAGGTGGTCGAGGTGGGCGAGTGCCTGGCCGGGCTCGCGCCCGACCGCGAGATCTACCTGATGCCCATCATCGAGTCGGCACTCGGGGCCTGGAAGGCCCGCGAGATCGCCGCCGCGCACCCGTCGGTGGTCGCGCTCGCCATCGGTCTGGAGGACTACACCGCGGACATCGGGACGCAGCGCACGCTGGAGGGCACCGAGAGCTTCTGGGCGCGCAGCCAGGTGGTCAACGGCGCGCGGGCGGCCGGCGTGCAGCCCATCGACACCGTCTTCTCCGACGTGACCGACATGGAGGGCCTGCGGGCGTCGGTGGTCGAGGCGAAGGGGCTCGGCTTCGTGGGCAAGGGCTGCATCCACCCGCGGCAGATCCCGGTGGTGCACGAGGCGCTGGCGCCCACGGGACCGGAGATCGAGAAGGCCGTGCGCATCGTGCGCGCCTTCGAGGAGGCCGAGCGCCAGGGCCTGGGCGTGGTCTCGCTCGGTAGCAAGATGATCGACGCCCCGGTGGTCAAGCGGGCGCAGACCACGGTCGAGACCGCGGTGCTGGTGGGCAAACTCGATGCCGGCTGGCGCGAGGACCACGCGTAGCATGGCGCGCGATCGCCACACCGTGTGGTCGAGCGACGATGGACGGACGTGCCCGGATTGCGGGTCGCCGGTCGCCGGCTGCACGTGCGGCGACGAGGCCGTGGCGCCGGTCGGCGACGGCGTGGTGCGTGTCGGGCGCGAGGCGAAGGGGCGCCGCGGCAAGACCGTGACGGTGGTGCGCGGATTGCCGCTGGCCGCGGGCGAGCTCGAGGACCTCGCCCGCGAGCTGAAGAAGGCCTGCGGCGTGGGCGGCGCGGTCAAGGGCGGCGTGGTCGAGATCCAGGGCGAGAAGCGTGAGCAGGTCGCGCGGCTGCTGCGCGAGCGCGGCTTCACGGTGAAGGTGGCGGGCGGCTGAGGCGCCCACCGCCGTCAACGGGTCAATAGCATCTTGGCGGTGCGGGTCTTGCCACCGCGGGTCAACCGGCTCACGTACACTCCCGAGCTCACCGCCCGGCCTCGATCGTCGGTTCCCGTCCAGCGGACCTCGTGGCGGCCCGGGGCGTGGTACGCGTCGGCCAGGACGCGCACGCGCCGGCCGGTCAGGTCGAAGACCTCCAGCTGGATCCGACCGCCCGGCGCGGGCACGTCGAACCGGATCGTCGTGGTGGGGTTGAAGGGATTCGGCGTGCACGGATGCAAGGCCAGCGCCTCGGGCAACGGCTCGCTCGCGATGCCCACCACCTGCTCGGGATCGGCGGGCGGGCTCTCGTTCCCGTGCTGGTCGACCGCGGTGATCCTGTAGAAGCCGTGAAGCTCCGGAGTGGTCCACCCGGTCTCGACGGTCTCGTCGACGAGCGTCTCGGGACCGACCTCGAAATCCTCGCTGTCGCCGCGGTAGATGCGATAGCCGCGCAGGTCGTCCTCCTGATTCGGTAGCCAGGAGAGCGACGCGCCGTCGGGGTACTCGTAGGCCACGACCAGACCGCCGGGCAGGCCCGGCTCGAGGTTGTCGACCGAATAGCCGGCCACCGGGTCGGCGCGCCACAGCCGCCATGTCTGCTGACCATGGGCGATCACGAGGTAGTCGAACCAGGGCCAGCCGGTGTCGCTCGAATCGCCGAGCGTGGGCGCGAACGCCGCGTACTCGTCGAACTCGGCGGCCGGCACCTCGAGGCCGAAGGTCCAGCCGTCGCGTAGCAGCGAGGCGACGCGCCGTGGTGGCATGTCCAGGGACGTCGCCAGGTCGGTCGCCCGATCGATGACGCCGCGACCGCCGGCCTGCGGCTGGAACCAGATCGTGTAGCGCGCGATCTCGCGCGCGGGGATCCCGTCGAGCCAGCTCGCCTGCCAGTCGACGATCACCTCGCCGCCCTGATCGGCGGGTCGATCGGTCACCGCGGTGATCACCGGGCGGTTGTCGCCACAGAATCCGTTGGCGTCCACGTACTGGGCGTACACCTGGGATTCGCCCGAGCGGTCGTCGGACCAGACGGCCACGAAGGCGTCGTCGAGAACCGCCGCGGTCTTCGGGGTCCCGGCGTACCACGGACCCGTCGTGAAGATCCTCGGACCATCGGGCCAGAGGAAGGCCCCGGTGACATCCAGTCGCTGCGCCTTCTGCTGGCGAGCGTAGCCGTCCCGGTAGGCGACGACGTAGCTGCCGTCGGCCAGCGTCTCGACGCATGGTTCGGTGAGGCCCGCGTACTCCCCTATCGCGATCGTGTGTCCTTCCGCGTTCCAGAGGAGCTGCCCGTCGTCGCTGACCCGATGAGCGATGATCCGCGACTCCGTCTCGCCCGAGTTCCAGTGCTCGAAGGCCGCGACCAGCCCGCCATCGTCGACCGGTTGCAGCTCCGGCGCCTGGCTGTACCAGAACGGGCCGGGCAGCTCCACCCCTCCCTCGGTCCAGAGCACGGCCCCGCTGGCCGCGATCTTCTGGGCCGACACGCCGAATCCGTCCTCGTAGACGACCAGGAGCTCGTGGTCCGGACTCGTGGCGATGCGCTGTCCGTACACCGCGCCGTCGTCGGTATCCACGGCCAGTCCCTGGCTGGTCCAGAGCGGGGTGCCGGTGGACGTCATGCGCTGGGCATACAGGTCGGCGAGCCCGTCGCGGGTATCGTTCCATGCGACGTAGATGCCGCCGGCGCCGTCGCGTGCGACCTGCGGCGAGTACTGGTCGCCGGCAGCCGAGCAGATCGCCACGCCCGAGTCGTACCAGAGGCGCGCGCCGGTCGGACCGAGCCGCATGCCGTAGATGTTGGTGTTCGGGGTCTCGCCGTCGCGCCAGACGACGTACAGGCCGCCGGCGCCGTCGCCGACGATGGAGGCGAAGTACTGATCGACGTCGAAGTTGCATACCCGCACCCCGGCCGGGTCCCAGGCGACATCGCCCTGGAACGTGACGTGCTGAGCGTAGGCCAGACCCGGCTCCCCTTCGTTCGCGTTGATCCAGCAGAGGAAGAGCCCGCCGTTGCCGTCGTCGGTGATCTCCAGATCGGAGATCCAGCCGCCCGGATCGGCCACCTGCAGGCCGGTCGACCCCCAGAGCTTGGTGCCGTCGGCGTCGAGACGCTGCGCGAAGATCCGCTGGTCGTCGCCCTGCGCGGCGATCCACGCGATGAGCGTCTCGCCCTGACCGGGGCTGATGATCCTGCCGGCGTAGGCGTCGCCGGGGAAGTAAGGGATGCGGGTGTTCTCGGCTGGATCGTGAGACCACCCGGCCTGGGCGACCGGGGCGAGCAGGACGGAGGCCAGGGCGAGGACGGCGACGGCGATGGTCTTCATGGCGCGACTCCTGGAGGCAGTGGTGACTCCCGATACTCGTAGTGATGATGATTGTTCAAAAACAATTGTACACGATCTGGTGGCTTCATGGGGGGCGATCTCGGCCCCGGTCGCGGTCCAGCGGCCATGTTGACCGCGCGCGATCACCGCCGCATATTCGCCGGACCGCCGGCGGGATGGGCCGCCGGACCCAGGACCCGGACCTTCGAGAGGCGCGACGATGATGAAGCTGGTCGAGAACGCTGCGGGCCGCCTGGTCCCCGCCGAGATCAACGGCGAGGCCGCCACCCCGTTCCAGGGCGTCGGCAAGCACGTGCCCACCGGCCGCAAGGCCGCCCCGCCGCTGCGGGCCTGCCAGGACTACCCGGCCGACGGCGACAAGGTGGTCGCCGACATCAAGACCGCCCTGGTGAACGCCGGCCTGCGCGACGGCATGACCATCTCCACGCACCATCACCTGCGCAACGGCGACCTCGTGGCCAACGCCGTGTTCGCCGCGGCCGCCGAGCTGGGCGTCGAGGACCTGCGCTGGTTCCCGTCGGCCAGCTTCCCGGTGCACGAGCCGCAGATCGCGCACCTGGAGAGCGGCGTCATCCACCACATCGAGGGCTCGATGAACGGTCCGCTGGGCGACTACTGCTCGCGCGGCGAGATGCGCGGCATGGCGGTGCTGCGCTCGCACGGCGGTCGCTACCAGGCGATCCAGGACGGCGAGGTCCACATCGACATCGCGGTGATCGCCGCGCCCACGGCCGACCCCTTCGGCAATTGCACCGGCGATCGCGGGCCCACCGCCTGCGGTCTGCTGGGCTTCGCGCTCGCCGATAGCCAGTACGCCGACCACGTGATCGCGGTCACCGACAACCTGGTGCCGTTCCCCTGCGTGCCGTGGCAGATCCAGGGCAACCACGTCGACCAGGTCGTGGTCATGGACTGCATCGGCGACGCGTCGAAGATCGTCTCGGGCACGACGCAGATCACCCGGTCGCCCGACCGCCTGCTCATCGCCGAGCTGGCGGCGCGGTTCTGCGACGAGGTGGGCATCGTGCAGGACGGCTTCAGCTTCCAGGCCGGCGCCGGCGGCACGTCGCTGGCCTTCGCCATCTTCCTGCGCGACCTGATGCGCGAGCGCCGGATCAAGGCCCGCTTCGTGCGCGGGGGCTCGAACCAGTACCTGGTCGACATGCTCGAGGAGGGCCTGACCGACTACATCCTCGACGGCCAGACCTTCGACCTCGAGGGCGTGCGCTCCATGCGCGAGAACCCCGGCCACGTCAACACCTCGCCCTTCACCAGCTACAACTGGCACGGCAAGGGCAACTTCGCGAGCATGCTCGATGCCGTGGTGCTCGGGGCCACCGAGGTCGACGTGAACTTCAACGCCAACGTCGTCACCCACTCCGACGGCAAGCTGCTGCACGGGATCGGCGGCTGGCAGAACTGCCTCTTCTCCCGGTGCACCATCCTGCCCATCCCCAGCTTCCGTGACCGCATCCCCGTGATCGTCGACGAGGTCACCACCCTGTGCGGTCCGGGCGAGCTGATCGACGTGATCGTCACCGAGCGCGGCATCGCCATCAACCCGCTGCGCAAGGACCTGATCAGCGCGGTGCACGGGTCGTCGCTGCCCATCGTCGGCATCCGCGAGCTCAAGGAGGAGGTCGAGGGGATCTGCGGCGGCAAGCCGGCCCGGCCCGAGCTGGGCGAGAAGGTCGTGGCGGCGATCAAGTGGGTCGACGGGACGGTGATCGACGGCGTGCGGGCGGTGGGGTAGCACGCTCGGATCCGGATCGAGGAATGGACAGCTCCGGTTTCTTGCGGCATGCTGACCACGTCGTGACCCG
>WJIQ01000279.1 GCA_014730255.1 bacterium
CGACAACGGGAGGAGACAACCACGTCGGTGGTCGGGGAAGCTCGGAATCACCCCCATGCGCCTTTGGCGAGGACCGCGTCTCGCCGGACCGACGACGCCAGGCAACCAGTGGTGACAGGCCCTTGACCGGAGAGGAGGAGGAGCCCGCCGATCCGGCCCATCTGCTTTCATGATAGTCGTTTATGGCGGCAATGAGGGGCAAGCAACAATTTTCCAGGCACAACCCGCGACTTGCCGGCTCTTGATGACGCGAGTACGCGTGGGCAAAAGACCACGCACGATCCCGAACGCGAGGAGCCGGCATGAACATCACCCTCGGCCGCGTGGCCATCGTCGGCGCCACCGGCCCGACTGGCCGCAACCTGGTGCCGGAGCTGATCCGGCGCGGCACCGCGGTGCGGGTGATCTCTCGCTCGCGGGCGCATCTCGAGAGGACCTTCGCCGACGTCGAGGCCGAGATCGCGCCCGCCGACGCCCTCGACGCCGCGGCGGTCGGTGAGGCCGTGCGCGACTGCGACCTGGTGGTCGACTGCATCGGCCTGCCGCCGTCGCGCATGGACGAGCACGCGGCGACGGCGCACACCCTCGTCGCGGCTGCCGAGCGGGCGGAGGCGCGCCTGCTGCAGGTATCCTCGTTCTGGTCGTTCCTGCCGGTGCGCGAGCTGCCGCTGACCGAGATCCACCCGCGCCACGGCGGCAACCGCTACGCGTGTGCCCGCCGCGAGGCCGAGGACGTGATGCTCGCCGCCGGCGCGGCGGTCGTGCACCTGCCCGACTTCTTCGGTCCGCTCGTCCACACCAGCACCCTGCAGATGCCGCTGCGCGAGGCCGCCGCGGGCAAGACCATGAACTGGATCGGGTCGCCGGACACGCCCCGCGAGTACGTGTTCGTGCCCGACGCCATGAGCATCGTCGCCGACCTCGCCCTGCGCGAGGAGGCCTACGGCGACGGCTGGATCGTGCCGGGATCGGGACCGCTCACCGGCCGCGAGGCGGCCGCGATGGCGGGCGCGCACCTCGGTCGCGAGGTGAAGGTCCGGGGCGCACCGGGCTGGCTGCTGAAGACGCTGAGCCTGGTCTCGTCCGACCTGAGGGACTTCCGGCCGATCCTCGACGACTACCTCGGTCCGATCGCCTACGATGCGACGCACCTGGTGAACCTGCTCGGACCGCGAACGGCCACGCCCTACCCCGAGGCGATCGCCCGGACGCTCGATGCGTTGACGTCGTGATGGCCGGGCCGGTCTAACCGTCGCCCGGCTCGAGCAGCTCGCGCAGCCGCGCCACCTCGGCCTCGATCAGCTCCGGCTCGAGCCGCGGGTAGAGGATCTCCGGCTGGCCCAGCGGCCGGCCGGCCTCGATGTCGCGGAGGCCCTCCTCCCAGCCGCCGAAGAACAGCGGGGTCTCCATGCCCAGCCACGACCACAGGCGGGTCATGCCGAACGGGCAGATGGGCGCGAGCATCAGGCAGACCTGACGCAGCACCTGCAGCGCCACGGCCAGGCTCACCCCGCAGCGGACCATGTCGGTCTTACGCGTCCTGAACGGCGCCGACTCGTCGAAGTAGCGGTTGCCGGCCTGGCCGGCGGCGAAGGCGCACTCCATGGCCGCCTTGACCTCGAAGCGGTCCATGTGCGAGGCCCAGCGCTCGCGCAGCTCGGCGACCTCGGCCAGCACTGCGTGGTCGATGTCCTCGAGCTGGTCCTCGGTCCACTCCGGGACCAGGCCATCGAAGTACTTGTGCACGAAGGTGAAGACGCGGTTGATGAGGTTGCCGAAGTTGTTGCCCAGCTCGTTGTCGTTGCGCGCCTGGAAGCCCTCCCAGGTGAAGTTCATGTCGCGGGTCTCGGGCAGGCCGCGGGCGATGACGTAGCGCAGGGGGTCGGGCTCGAAGCGCTCGAGGTAGTCCGGCAGCCAGACCGCGAAGCCCCGGCTGGTCGAGAGCTTCTGGCCCTCGAGGTTGAGGAACTCGTTGGCCGGCACGTTGTCCGGCAGCACGAACGGCTCGCTGTGAGCCATGAGCATGGCCGGGAACATGAGCGTGTGGAAGACCACGTTGTCCTTGCCGATGAAGTGGATCAGGCGCGTGGTTTCGTCCTGCCACCAGACCCGCCAGGCCTCGGGGTCCTCCTGGTCGATGGCCCACTCGCGCGTGGCCGAGATGTATCCGACGGGCGCGTCGAACCAGACGTAGAGGACCTTGCC
Source organism: bacterium (assembly GCA_014730255.1). GTDB lineage: Bacteria > Krumholzibacteriota > Krumholzibacteriia > LZORAL124-64-63 > LZORAL124-64-63 > Glo-17. Next base: position 2,206 of record WJIQ01000279.1, read on the forward strand.
CTCGTGATCGTCCAGCGGCACGGGCACGCCCCAGGCGATGTCGCGGGTGACGGCACGGTCGCCGAGGCCGTCGTTGAACCAGGAGCGGCAGTACTGCTTGACGTTCTCCTTCCACTCGGGGTGGCTCGCGATGAACGCCTCGAGGCGCTCCTGCCACTCGCCGAGGGGGATGTACCAGTGCGTGGTCTCGCGCAGCTCGAGGGGCTCGCCCTTGAGCGCGTCGTGGGGATCGATCAGCTCGGTGGGGTCGAGGGAGCTGCCGCAGTTCTCGCACTGGTCGCCGCGCGCGCCCTCGGACTGGCACTTGGGGCACGTGCCCTCGATGTAGCGGTCGGCCAGGAAACGCTGCTGGCTCGGGCTGTAGAACTGCTGGGTGGTCTTCTGGACGAGGCGGTCGTGGGCGTGCAGGTCGCGGAAGAACGCCGCGGCGGTCTCGCGGTGGACCTCGCGGCTGGTCTGCGAGAAGTTGTCGAACTCGATGCCCAGGCCCGCGAACGAATCCTCGATCGACTGGTGGTTGCGGTCGACCAGTTCCTTGGGCGAGATGCCCAGCTTCTCGGCGGTCAGGGTGATGGGCACGCCGTACTCGTCGGTGCCGCAGATGAACAGCACGGGCCAGCCACGCAGGCGCAGGTAGCGCACGTAGAAGTCGGCCGGCAGGTAGGCCCCGGCGAGGTGGCCGAGGTGGATCTGGCCGTTGGCGTAGGGCAGGGCGGCGGTGACGAGGGTGCGGCGGAAGTCGGTTTCGCTCACGGTCGAAGCCTCCGGGCATGCGCGGTACGGTTCGGGACGCTGCCAAGCATAGTGCATCGAGGGAATCGAGCCAGCAGATTCCCGCTTCCGGGGGCCGATCGGCGACCGATTCCGCGACGGTGGGAATCGGCCGCGGACGTCTTGACATCGCACCGGTCGGGGTTACCTTGTAGTCAATGAGTTCTGCAGATATGAAACGAGGCTGGAGGGCCCGCATGCTAGAGGTTGCCCTGTTCGTCATCGCCTACCTGGTGCTGGTGAACGTGGTCCTGCCACGGTTCGGCATCAAGGGCGGCTGAATGACCAACGCCTGCGAGGTCGGAGACCCGCACGAGAACGCGAAAACCGAGACCCGGACCGAGGTCGAGACCGTCGAGAAGGCCGACTAGCCTCGCGACGCGTGGGAGGGACCTGAGATGCCGATCTTCGAGTTCGTCTGCGGCCAGTGCGGCCGCACGTTCGAGGAGCTCATGACGTTCGCGCAGATGGAGGCCGGCGAGGCTGCCTGTCCGGGCTGCGGCTCCAGCCAGGTCCAGCGCAACCTCTCGTCGTTCGCCACCGGGACCGGTGGTGGCGGCGGCACCGCGCCGGTGGGCGGCTGCGGCAGCGGCGGCTTCACCTGAGGCGTCTGAGCGTCGGCGGCCGGGAGCCGCCCCTCGAGACGATGATCACGCGAGCGCCCGCCCCACGGCGGGCGCTCCTGCGTGCGTGCGCGGCGCCTCGGCCGGCCCAACCGGCCCTGGCGCGACGACGGCTCCCGGGCTATCATCGCCGCGGCCGGCCCGGCACCGTCACGCCCGGCCGTCGAGCCCCCGAGGAGACCCATGCGGCAGCCCCCCGTCTTCGTCGTCGGCATGAACGGCTCCGGCACCACGATGATGCTGGACTGCCTCAACGCGCACCCCGAGCTCTACGGCTATCCGCGCGAGACGCTCATCATCCCGCACTACATCGCCAACCTCGCGAGCTACGGCGACCTGGCCGACGACGACCGGTTCGAGGCGCTCTGGAACGAGTTCCGCAACCTCTCCTGCTTCCGGTGGCTGAACCGCGGCGATCCGCCGCCCCTGCCCGGCGACTGGCGGTCGCGGCCGCGCACCCTGGCGACCATCGTCGACGCCACGTTCCACTACTACGCGCGCAACCACGGCAAGGACCGCTGGTGCGAGAAGACCCCCATGCACGCCCAGCACATCGCTGCGCTGAGCGAGCTGTTCCCTGGCGCGTGCTTCGTGCACATGATCCGCGACGGCCGCTCCTGCGCCGCCTCGTTCAACCGCCGGTGGGGCTATCACCCCGAGCGCACGATCTACCGCTGGCGCAACCTGATCCACACCGCCCGCGCGCAGGCCGCCGCCTCGGGCGCCCGTTACCACGAGGTGTTCTACGAGCGTCTGACCGAGGATCCGGAACGGGAGATGCGGCAGGTCTGCGAGCTGCTCGAGGTGCCGTTCGATCCGGCCGTGCTGACCCCGGGACGGCCTCGCGTGCACACCGGCCAGAACGAGCGGTCGATCACCCGCAAGGCCTCGAACTGGGCCGGTTTCTTCTCGCCGGGGCGAGTCCGCAGGCTCGAGCACCTCGCCGGCGGCACGCTCGCCGATCTGGGGTACGACGTCCCCGCGGGCGCGCGCGACCACGAGCCGCCGCGCTGGCGTCGCCGGCTCTGGGTCCTGCGCGATCAGCTGCGGCTGGGCTGGCTCCTGGTCTGGCGGTCGCTCACCACGCCGCGCGAACGCAAGTGGGTCGACTTCAGGGGGCGTCTGCAGGCCGCGGTGCGTCAGTCGCGGACGACGAAGGACTGACCAGCCTCGCGGTCAGGGCCATGATCAGCGCGCCCCAGGCCACGCCCGCCACGAGATCGACCACGTAGTGATAGCGGCAGTAGACGATGCTCAGGCAGAGCAGCCCCCAGAGCACGGTCAGCCAGGCGCGGTGCCGCGGCGCGGTCTTCCAGCCCCACCACCAGGCGACCATGCTGCCGGCCACGTGGCTCGAGGGGAACGCCGCCCCGTGCAGGGCGCCCTGGGCGTGGATCCAGTGCATGACGTCGGTGAAGATCAAGCCGTGCAGGCCCTCGCTCGCGATCGTCCCGGCGACGCCCAGGTAGTCGAAGTACTTCGGGCCCCACACCGGGACGAACACGTACCAGGCGTAGCAGGTCAGCATCACCGCGGTGAGGTCGCGGATGTAGGCCTCGCTCCAGCGCCAGCGCGTGGGCCGGTCGGCGCCGCTGGCGAGCCAGATCACGAGCAGGCCGATCAGCGGGAAGAAGTAGTAGCTGAAGTAGGCGAACTGCATCAGTTCCAGCAGCCAGGGCCACGGCCAGGCGCGCGACCACTCCAGGCTGGGCTGCATGCCGAAGATGGCGGCCTCGAGGTCGATCAGCACCGGATCGAACGGGTCGCCGTAGTCGCGGAAGATCACGCCCAGGTACTCGATCTGGGCGTAGAAGGTCCCGAACAGGAGCGGCATGTAGACCAGGCCGACCACCCGGCCGGCCGCCCCGCCACGGCGCCGCACGATCGGCGGCAGCAGCCAGAACACCGCCGCGAGGAACAGGTGCAGCAGGGTGTGGCCCGGCGGGTTCTGCAGCGGACCGGGGTCGGCGAGCACCTCGAAGCAGGCGGGGTTCAGCCAGGGGTACCAGGCGCTCGTCAGCGCGTAGACGATGCCGTACCAGTCGTACGGCCGCCGCCACGGCTCGAGGTCTCGCAGGAAGCTCGTCATCACATCCAGCCGCGACGGCGGTACGAGGCCAGGGTGTCGCGCAGGCCCGTGGCGAGGTCGAATTGCGGTTGCCAGGCGGTGTCGCGGCGCAGGCGCGCCGCCGAGCAGACCCAGCCGACGGTGTCCAGGTCGCGGATGCGGTCCGGATGCAGCACCGGCGACCGCTCGCGCGCCGGGCCGGCCAGCCGGCTCGCCAGCCGCAGCAGCCCCAGCGGGATGGTCAGCCGGTTGACCGTGCGGTCGAACAGCGTGCAGAGGACGTCGCGCAGCTCGTCCCAGTCGTAGCCCCAGGCATAGCGGCGCCCCGGCGCGCGCGGACCGTCGAGGCCCGGACCGTCGTCGAGGTGGTAGACGCCCGTGGCGCCGGGCGTCTCGAGCAGCGCCACCGCGGCCGCCGCGGCGTCCCGACCGTGGACCAGGCTGAGGCCGGTCATGGTGTCGCCGAAGCGGGCGGTCCAGCCGCGGTAGGCGGCCTTCAACAGCGGCAGGAACTCGCGGTCGCGCGGGCCGTACAGCGACGGCGGCCGCAGGATCACCGCGCGGAAGGGCCGCTCGCCGCCGACGAGGTCCTCGGCGTCGCGCTTGCTGCGCCCGTACGCGGTGAGCGGGCGATCCTCGTGGGTCTCGTCGCGGGGGTCGTCCAGGCTGGCCGGACCGCCGGCGGCCAGGGAGCTGACGTGCACGACCGTCTCGACCGTGCCCGCCCGGGCGGCGGCCTCGACCACGGCCCGGGTGCCGTCGACGTTCACGCGGCGGTAGATCTCGTCCGGTGCCATGACCACGCCCGCGCAGTGGACCACGCCGGTGCAGCCGGCGAGCAGCCGGTCGACGCTGGCCGGATCGTCCAGATCGGTCGCGACGAGCTCCAGCGGCTTGCCGGACAGCCAGCGCAGGTCGCTGGTCTCGCGATGGGCCGCGCGCACCTGGTGGCCGGCATCCAGCAGCAGGTCGCAGATGTGGCTGCCCAGGAAACCCGTCGCCCCGGTGACCGCGATCGGGCCGCTCATCGGACCGGCTTCTCGAGGATGCGGTAGACGTTCTTGAGCGTGGCGCCGTTGCGCTCGAGGATGCGGTTCATGGTCTCGTTGTCCTCGAGGATCCAGGAGCACTCGCTGCGGTTGTAGCCGTGGGCGAGGCCGTACTCCATGGTCCGGTGGATCAGCATGACGTCGATGCCGCGCTGCCGGTGCTCCGGCCTGACGCCCAGCAGCAGGGTGCGGCAGCCGTGCAGGTTCCGCCTGGCGCGCAGGAACCGGAGCCAGCCGAAGGGCAGCAGCTTGCCGCCGAGCGGATGCAGCGCCTCGTTGAAGTCCTGGGTGGTCATGGAGAAGCCGATGGGCTCGCCCTCTCGCTCGGCGATGAGCAGGAAGTTGGGGTCGACCATGCTCTTCATGTCCTTGGCCGAGTGCCGGAACTCCTCGGCGTCCATGGGCACGAAGCCCCAGTTGTCCTTCCAGGCCTCGTAGTAGATCTGGCGGACGATCTCCACCTCGTCCCAGAAACGGTCCATGCGGAAGCGACGGATCGTGAAGTCCATGCGCTCCTGGAACCGCCTGGCGAAGCGGTCGAACCGCGCGGGCATCTGGCCGTCGGTGACGTGGAAGTCCCAGGCGAAGAGGTCCTTGGCCTTGGCGAGTCCGAACGCCTCGAGGTGCTGCAGGTAGTACGGCGGCTGCCACGGCATGCCGATCACCGGCCGATGCTCGTGCCCCTCGAC
>WJIQ01000280.1 GCA_014730255.1 bacterium
ACCGCCGCCGCGAACCAGCTCGCGGCCAGCGCGAACAGCGGCAGCGGCAGCGCCCGCATCACGGCGATCCGGTACTCGGTGCGCTGGACGTTCCATACGTGCAGCACCAGGCTCTGCGCCAGGCAGTAGACCGTGGCGGCCGCCGCGCCGTAGTAGCCCCAGCGCGGGATCAGGAGCAGGTTGAGCCCCACGTTGGCGACCACGGCCGCCAGGCCGATCCAGACGAACACCCGCTCGCGGCCCGCGGCGATGAGCGTGCGGTTCAGGACGTGGTTCGCCGCCTGGAACGGCACGCCCCAGACCACGATCTGCAGGACGGCGATCGAGGCGGCGAACTGCGCCGGGTCGGCGTCCTGATTGCCGCGGGCGAACCACTCGATCATCGGACGCGCCGCGAGCACGACGAACCACGTGGCAGGCAGGATCACCACCAGCATGTAGCGCAGCGACCGCTCGCCGAGGCGCCGGGCGTCGGCCGCCGACTCGCGGGTGTAGCGCGCGAGCGCCGGGAACATCGCGGTCGCGAAGAGATTCGGCACGATCAGCATGTAGTCCATCACCCGGTGGCCGAGCACGTAGATGCCCGTGGCCGCCTTGCCCACCATCTCGGTCAGCATGATGGTGTCGATCTTGAAGCTCATGATGCCGAGCGTGGTCGCCAGGCAGAGCGAGAAGCCGAGCCCGAACATGGTGCGCATGCCGATGGGGGTCTCGCCGGTACGCGCGCGGCGCCAGGGGCCGGTCTTCCAGAACATGAGCGGCGCCATCACCGCCAGACGCACCGCGCGGCTTATGGCGTTGGCCCAGATCACCCCCATCAGGCCCCAGCCCGCGTCGAGCCAGGTCCACGCCAGCACGAAGTAGACCACGGCGGAGACCAGCTGGCCGACGGTCTGGTACTGCACCTTCTCGTGGGCCTGCAGGACGCTGTCGCAGGCCATGGCGCTGGTCTCGAAGAACAGGCCCAGGGCGGTGACGACCACGGCGAGGGTGGTGAGCTGGTCCTTGCCGGTGGCCTGCAGGTAGACGACGAGCAGCAGGAAGGCGACCGCGCCCAGGAGCCAGCGCAGCCGCAGCGTCGACCAGAGCAGCGGCCAGCTCAGCTCGCGCTGCCGCGCCACCTCCCGCGTCAGGAGCACGCCCAGGCCGAAGTTCATGACCGTGAGCATGATGATCGCGATGTCGGTGGCGTAGCCCTGGATGCCCAGGCCCTCCGGGCCCAGGATGGGCGTCATCTTCTTGGCGACGAACAGCCCGAGCAGCCGGCCGCCGAGCAGGCCCACCGACAACAGGACGGTGTTCTTGGCGACGCTGCGGGTGGCGGTCACGGACGCTCCTCGTCCCGGGTCAAGGCGATCGGCGCCATGATGGCACCGGCCCGCCGCGCATCGCTAGAAAAATCCGCCGGTGACCGTGGTCAGGACCCAGCCGTCCTCGCCGGACAGATCGCGGGTCACGTCGATGCGGGCGACCGGGCTGCTGCCCGAACGCGTGAAGCCGAGGCGCAGGCCGACCCCGGCCTCGTGCCGGGCGTCGCCGAGATCACGGGCCTCGTCGGTCCAGTGCACGAGGCCGCCGCCGTAGTACACCCCCCAGCCCATGCGCACCAGGCCGAGCGGCGTCCAGTCGATGCCCTGACCGACCTCCGTCGACCAGCGCAGCAGCTTCTCGCCCGCCATGCCGTCCAGGCCCAGCGTGCGCAGGCCGCGATCGAGCCCGAGGACGGGCACCTCGTCGCCACGCAGGCCCTCGCTGTGGATGCCCTCGACGTAGGTCTTGACGGTGAACGGATGCTCGGCGGCTCCGACGCGGACGATGGCGCCGAGCAGGGCGTCGAGCCGATGGTGGCGGTCCTCGATCTGGCCCAGGACGACCCGGCCGTCGAGGCGTTGCAGCAGGAAGCTGCGGCCGAGCCGGACCCAGTTCTGGAACTCGCCCTCGAGGATCGCACGGGTGCCCTCGCCGGTGGTCGTGCCGAGCGCCGGAGCGGCCGGTCCGACCTGCAGGACGAACGCGGGATCGAGGGGGATGTCCTCCTCGTTGCCGTAGCGCAGGAGGAACCGCGTCTCGGCCCAGCGCCGGCCCTTGCTCGAGATCACGAGGTAGGGCCAGACCTCGGTGCCGGTGTCGCGGGCGAGGGTCTCGCCCGGCGTGTCGAGGTAGGACAGGTCCAGCGGCCGATCGTCCGACAGCGTGTACCCGCTGCCGGAGACGAGGTAGTCGAGCTCGGAGATGCGCAGGCCGGCGCCCAGGCGCCAGAGGCGGCCGCGGTCGGGGGCCGAGATCCGCTTCATGAGGTCCAGCTGCATCCCCGAACGTTCCCGGGGCAGGAGCGCGTAGAGCCGTTCCTGTGAGGTCGGGTCGATGCCCGCAGGGCCGCCGTTGCTGAGGTACCAGCGCACGTTCACGTGCTGGTCCCAGACCTGGACGCCGGCGGACCAGAGCTGATCGTCCGAGCGGAAGGGCAGGGCGACGCGGAAGGACCGGTTGTGCCCGTCGCTGCGCTCGTCGACGCTCAGCCACGCCGACAGCGGGGTGTGCTGCACCCGGTTCATCTTCAGGAACACGCCGCCGTAGCTCGCGTCCAGCTCGTGACCGACCGAGCCGCGCACCTCCAGGCCGTAGCCGAGGAAGTTCTTGTCGCTCAGCGACGCGTCCCAGCGCACCTCGCCGTCGCCGGCCAGTGCGAAGCTGAACTCGGCGCTCAGGGTCCAGGTCTCGCGGGTGCGCACGGCGATGTTCACGCGGCCATCGTCGGTCGTGTCGGTGGGCACGACCGCCACGTTGTTCAGGAAGCCGAGGCTGCGCAGGTTGCGCTCGGACTCGGCCAGCAGATACGGGCGGAAGGGCTCGCCGGTACGGAACAGCAGCTCCTTGCTCACCACCCAGGGGCGCGTGTTCACGTGCAGCGAGTTGAGGGTCTGGCGCAGGGTCCGGTTCAGGCCGGTGGCCTCGGCGACCTCGCGCTCGGTGAAGATGTCGTCCAGCTCCAGGGTGATCGTGCCGACCCGCAGGGTCGTGTCGGCCGGCGCCGGTCCGGCCCCGTCGGCGGTCGCGGGCGCGCCGGCAACGAGCCAGACTGTCACGCCGAGCATGACATTGACGGCGGCGCGCGCGCCAATCTGACAGACAGCGTCTGCCAGTGAACTCGCACGACGGTGGAGAGGGTCGCCGGTCGCCCCAGCGGTCTTCGTCATAAACATCTGCTTCACTTGCGCTTGGCGGCTTTTCGCGGATGCCCGGACCCGTGGGCACGCCAGTTGTAATAGGTGGGGGTGAAGCAACGCGGACGGGTCACCGACCCGGACGGAACCGGAACCGATACCGGAACGACGCGAACGAGGAGGAACGACATGTATCCGATCGCTCAGCTGCTCAACGCCGCTCTCGATACCGACACCAGCGCCCCCGACAACGTGGCTCGCACCACCCAGCTCGTGCCGCGCACCAACATCCTCGAGAGCGAGACCGATTTCCGCATCGTGGCAGATCTGCCGGGTGTCCGCAACGAGGATCTGGACATCAGCCTCGAGGACGAGGTCCTCACCATCAAGGCCGAGCGGGACCTGGAAGTTCCCGAGGGCTATCAGTCGCGCCGGCGCGAGATGGTCGGCAAGGCGCAGTTCCGCCGCAGCTTCACCGTCGGCTCGGCGGTCGACACCGACAAGGCGTCGGCCCGGCTCGAGCAGGGTGTCCTGACGGTCACGCTGCCCAAGAGCGAGAAGGCCATGCCGCGGCGGATCGAGGTGAAGTAATCCATCGGACGAACCGACGATCCCGGACACGGGCCGGCCGGGTACCAGGAGCTCTGGTGCCCGGCCGGTCTTCTCGTCTCATGGGGCCGTGTCCCGCTCCCGCCCCTCGGCCAGGGCCATCAGCGTGTCCGAGGGCAGCAGGTCCAGCTCCTCCCGGAAGCGCGTGGCGAACCGGTCGTACGCACGGCGGACCTCGCCGCGGCGATCGAGGGCGAGCAGGGCCTGCAGCTGGTGGACCGCGAACGGCTCGTGCAACGGATCCTCCTGCAGGCCCCGCAGCGCGACGTCCAGTGCCTCGTCCCAGCGCCCGGCGTCGGACAGCAGCCGCGCCGCACGTTCGATGGCCGGGAGGTACGTCTGCCGCAGAGCGACGGCCGCGTCCTCGACCGTGCGCTCGTAGGGCGTGTCGGCCAGGAACGGCCCCCGCCACAGCTCGACCGCACCCAGCAGCCGATCCAGCTCGCGACCGTGGTCCCGCCGGCGCCGGGCGTCGCGAGCCTCGCCGATGCGACGCTCGAAGACGAGGCGATCGCACGCGTCGGGTCCGTCGAGCACGAGGGTGATCGTCTCGCCGTCGGTGCGCAGGACGCTCGCACCGCCGACCGCGCCGGCATCGAGGATGCGCCGGAGCTGGAAGACCGCCTGGCGCAGACTGGTCGCCGACCGCGCGGGGTCGGCGTCGGGCCAGAGGGCCTCCCTGACCTGCTCGCGCGGCACCGGGGTGAAGCGTGCGGCGGCGAGCACGTTGAACAGACCTCGGGCGCGGCGCGAGCGCCATGTCCCGCGCACCAGGGGCTCGCCGTGACGGTCGACCTCGACCGTGCCGAGGACGCGGACGACCAGGCCGCTGGCCGCTGCGGTCACGCTCCGCGAGGGGTCGGGCCCGCCGCGCGAGGCGCCGGAGGCGAGACCGAGTTGCCGGAGCAGACCCGCATGCGGTCCGGCCGCGATCACGCGGCGCTCGCGTTCGAGCTGCTCGGGACCGGACAGCTCGGCTCGCCAGAGACGGATGCGCGCCAGCTCCATCGTCGCCCCGATCCTGGCGAGGACACGCTCGGCGCGATCGAATCCCCCGGCGGCCGCCACCTGGTCGCGATCGCCCCGCGCACGGGCCAGCAGCCCCAGCGCGCGACCGCGGAAGAACCGGTCCCCACGCCGCTCGGCCAGCGCCAGCGCCTCCGATGCGCTCGCGATGGCCTCGTCGACGTCGCCCAGGCGCCGGGCCGCCTCGCTGGTGCCCAGGCAGGCCAGGTTGAGCAGCGCCTCCTCGCCCAGCTCCCGCGCGGTCCTGGCGGCGTCCGCGAAGCTCTCGTGCGCGGCGGCCGCATCGCCGGCCAGCAGGTCGCACTCGCCGAGGGTGTAGCGGGAGTATCCCGCGATCAGCCGGTACCCGATGGCCTCGGCCCGCCGGTGCGCGCGCAGCAGCGGCTCGCGCGCGTCGGCCTCGCGGCCGAGGGCGGCCAGGACGAAGCCCACCACGCCCTCGGCATGGCAGGTCAGCTCGCCGAGGTCGCAGGCGCGGGCGAGGTCGCGCGCCCGTCGCGCCGTCGCGAGCGCCTCCACCAGATCGCCGCGGACGTAATGGACGTTGGCGGCCAGCAGATAGTCGCAGCGCGCGGCGAGCGCCCGGTCGCGGCGCCGGCCCGCGAGGGCGCGCGCGCCGGAGGTGCTCCGCGCCCGTGTCGAGTCGCCCGAGGCTCGCCGCGGCGACGCCCATGGCGGCCAGGACCTCGCACCGATCAGCCGCCGCGAGGCCGTCCTCGCTCTCCAGGGCCCGCCGGCCGCCACGCAGGCAGGTATCCCAGTGGCCCCGCCGCAGGTGCAGGCGCACCAGCCGCGCCAGGGCCCGGCCGGCCATGGGGGTTGCCGGAGCGAGTCGCCGC
>WJIQ01000281.1 GCA_014730255.1 bacterium
GCCACGGATCTCCACCAGCCGCTGTCGCTCGTACCATGGCAGCCGTCGCAGGACCACGTGGTCCCAGGGCTCGAGCACGATGGTCGTCCGGCCCGCGAGCCCCTCCGTGGTGACGTCGATGGTGATCGTGCGCACCATCGAACCGGAGGGCGGCTCGGCGGCGGCCGACAGCACGTTCTCCTCCTCGAGCCGCTGCACCTCGATGTGCGCGAGGTCGGCCGTGGCGGTGGCCCCGCCCGCACGCGCGATCAGGTCGCGCAGCGTCATCCCGCTGCGGAAGGTGAACACGCCGGGCTCGCGCACCTCGCCGGAGATCCGCACGGTCTCCTTCTCGATCATCGCCCCGGCGTCGAAGAGCTGCAGCACGTCACGCTCCTGCAGGGCGACGTCCGGCCGGGTCCCGTCGAGGATCGCCCCGAGCGGGATCGACAGCGTCGACAGGCGCTGCATGGCGTCGGTCCGGTCGATGACCGCGAGGTCCATCAGCGTATCCGGCCAGGGGCCGCCGGCGCGGGCGACGAGCTCGCGCACCGTCATCCCGTCGGCGTACTCGTAGAGCCCGGGACGCTTGACGTGGCCCGTGATCTCGACCCAGCCCCAGAGCGTCTCGCCGATGGCGTCGACCGTCACCACGTCGCCGTCCAGCAGGCGGCCCGCCTCCGGGTCGAGGACCTCGCCGGTCGCCGGGTCGAGCTCGATGTCGGCGAACGTGCGGTCGGCCTGGTCCGGACCGCGCTCGGCCGGCGGCACGATGCGCTCGACCCCCACGACCTCGATCGCCGCGGCGGCGGTGAAGCCCCCCGCGAATTCGATGAGATCGTCCAGGGTCTCCCCGGACAGCAGCTCGTAGAACGCCGGCCGGCGCACCTCGCCGGTCAGCAGCACCGTCCGACCACGGGGCGGCACGAGCACCGTGTCGCCCTCGCGGAGGACCACGTCGCCGTCGCGCTTGCCCTCGAGCAGATAGCGGTAGAGATCCAGGATGCCGATCGTCTCGCCACCCCGCTCGACGCGGACACGCCGCAGGCTGCCCTGCTCGCCGGGTCCGCCGGCGGCATACAGCGCCGTGAGCACGGTCGCCACCGAGCTCATCTCGTAGGCGCCCGGCTGGACGACCTCGCCGATCACGAACACCCGGATCGCGCGCAGCCGGCCGAGCGAGACGTCGATCTCGATGGACCCGTCCTTGATGCCGGCATAGCTGCGGGACAGGCGGCCGCGGATCGCCTCCTCCACGTCGGCCAGCGTCCGGTTCTGGCAGACGACCTCGCCGCCGCGGGGCAGGATGATCGCCCCGTCGCGGTCGACCACCCGCTCGACGCGGAACTCGACCTCGCCCCAGGCATCGACCACGATCTCGTCGCCGACTCCGATGAGATAGTCCGACGGCACGGGGCCGAAGCTGGGCGGCTGGAACACGCCCGCGGGCAGACGGAAGAACGACCGGCCGTAGAGCTCGGGCGCCGCGGCGATCGAGTCGGCCATCGTCGCGAGCAGCGAGTCGCCGAGAGAGGCCTCGAGCGCGGTGTCGGACATGGGCAGGACCACGTCGGGACGATGGGCCCAGTACGCCGATTCGCCGCGTCCGGCCGGCACGGCGACCGAGTCCGGACGGCCGGCCATGCGGTCGTCGATCCCCTCGAGATCGGTGCGCCCCGGCGATCGCAACGTGTCCGCCCCCGCACCGTCCCGGCGCTGCTCCTGGTACCGCCGGAGGATCTCCTCCTCGCTCAGGCCGCTGCGCCGCGCGGCCTCGCGCAGCATCTCCGGCGAGAGCTCCTGGGCGGGGACCATCTGGAACGACGACACCGCGATCAACAGGCTCACGAGCGCCACCAGGCGCCGGCCGATCGCGGTCAGGTGTGGCGTGGTCACGCGGCTTCCTCCATGAAACGTTCGGGACCGGTCGAGCCGGAGCATAAGCGACCCGCTGGAGGCGTTCAACGGCGAATCAGGCGCGTGGTGACGTGCTCGCGACCACCGCCCGCGCCGCCTCCGCGTCGGCCCGGAGCTGGGTGATCAGCTCCTCCACGCCGTCGAATCGCTTCTCGTCCCGCAGGCGCGACAGCCACTCGACCTTGATGGTCCGCCCGCGCAGGTCGCCGTGGAAGTCGAACAGGTGGACCTCGATGCGCGGCAGCTCGAGCCCGCCGTCGTGGAACGTGGGCACGCGTCCGAAGTTGAGCATCCCGCCGTAGAGGCGCCAGCGGCCGTGGCCCGGCGAGAGGATGTCGCCGCAGCGATCGACCTCGGGCAGGGGCTCGCTGGTGTACCCGAGCCTGCCGTCGCCGTCGCCGGTGGAGACGTCGTCGGAGATCTGCACCCGGCAGGCGTACACGCCGGGCGCGGGCAGGAGCTTGTGGTGGTCGAGCGGCGAGACGTTCGCGGTGGGGTAGCCGATGGTGCTGCCGCGGCCATCGCCCGGGGTGACCTCGCCCCAGAGGGCGTACGGGCGGCCCAGCATGCCCGTGGCCGTCTCGCAGTCGCCCCCGGCCAGCGCGCGACGGATCGCCGAGCTGCTCACCACCCGGCCCTGCCAGGTCGTGGGGTCGAGGACCTCGAGGGTGAAGCCGAGCTCGCCCGACAGCTCGGCCAGGGCCGCGGCGTCGCCCCGGCGCCCGGCGCCCAGGTGCACGTCGTGGCCGGCGACCAGGTGGCGCATGCCGAGCCAGTCGA
>WJIQ01000282.1 GCA_014730255.1 bacterium
ACGCCGACCCCATAGAGAGGAAGACCACCATGAAGAAGCTCCTGACCATCGCCCTGATGATGACCGCCATGACCGGCGCGGCCATCGCCCAGACCGCCACCGTGCAGGTCATCCACAACAGCCCCGACCCGGCCGCCGCCATGGTGGACGTCTACATCAACGACGAGATCGCCATCCCCGACTTCGAGTTCCTGAACGCGACCCCCGTGATCGAGCTGCCGGCCGAGACCGAGCTGGTGATCGGCGTCGCGCCCGGCAACAGCGCCGGCCCCGAGGACATCATCGCGACCTTCCCCGTGACCCTGATGGACGGCGAGAGCTACGTCGTCATGGCCACCGGCGTGCTCGACGGCTCGCTGCCCGGCAACCCCGACGGTGAGGACACCGCCTTCACCCTGAAGGTCTTCGCGCCCCAGACCAGCAGCGCCATGACCGGCGAGGTCGAGGCCCTGGTGTACCACGGCTCGCCCAGCGCGCCGACCGTCGACGTGCAGGTGCCCGGCGTGGGCGTCCTGGTCGACGACCTGACCTACGGCATGTTCGACGGCTACCTGACCGCCCCCGCGGTGGACCTGGTGCTCGAGATCACCCCCGGTGGCGACAACGACACCGTCGTGGCCGCCTTCGAGGCCCCGCTGTCGCTGCTCGATGGCCTGGGCGTGGTCGTGTTCGCCGCCGGCTTCTTCGGCGACTACCCGCACCTGCCCGAGTTCGGCCTCTACGTGGCCCTGCCCGACGGCACCGTCGTGACCCTGCACCCGAGCAGCGTGGCGACCGAGGTCACCAACTGGAGCGACGTGAAGTCCCAGTTCTAGCCGCTCGATCCCATCCCCGACCGACATCGCGAACGAGCGCTCCCCCCCGGGGGAGCGCTCTCTTCGTCGGGCACGGCGTGGCAGCGACGCCCGGCGGCGGGGGACCCGCCCGTCAGGCCGACATCGTCGCAGCGGTGTCCTCGGCCGGGAAATCGTCGTCTCGCCGCACGTTCTCGGCCTGCCACAGGTGGCGCCGCTCGTGCGAGGGGAGGATCCGCAGGGCGGTGTCGAGGTCGATGGTGACCAGCGGCACGAACGGCGACCGGACCCGGACCCGCCGGAGGTCGAGACCGTCGGCGGCCTCGAGGCGCTGCGTGAAGCGAGGGCGCAGCTCCAGGAATCTCTTCAGCGGGCCGGCCTGCGACCCTGGTCGGAACCCCGCCTCCGCTTCCTGGGGATCGGGCCGGCGCGGGCGGATCCGCGACGGGGCGGGGATGCGCAGCTTCGCCGGGGGCTCGAGCCCGCGCAGGAGCGCGCGGCCGAACAGACCGGGCCGTGCCCGCTCGCGCGCCGTCCGCCCCTCGGCCCAGCCCACGGCGATCGCGGGATCGAGGACGTCGAGGTACGCCTCGCCCGCCAGCACGACGTGGTCGAGGCACTCGCCGATCGACCACCGCCTCGGCGACGGTCGCCACCAGAGCTGGCGAGCGGTCAAGGGCGATGCGAGCCGGCGGGCATGGTCCCCCGTGGCCTGCAACTCATCCCGGCGATCTCGCAGGTCGGGCGTCGTGATCCTCGCTTCGGTCGTCATGTCCGGAACACCTTCCATCAGCACGTCCAGGCCCCGGTCTCGCCAGCGAGACCGGAGCCACCACTCTCCATGACCGAACCTAGGACCGATCTCCGGGGCCCCGCAACTGCCCGGCCGCACCGGGACGCGTTACCCCGCCAGCGCCCGGTGCGCCGCGATCAGGTCCTCCACGACGCCCGGCTCGGCCAGCGTCGTGACGTCGCCGAGGTCGCCATACTCGCCGGCGGCGATCTTGCGCAGGATGCGGCGCATGATCTTGCCCGAGCGCGTCTTGGGCAGGCCTGGCGCGACGAGGATCGCATCGGGCGTGGCCACCGGACCGATCACGTGGCGCACCTGCTCCTTCAGCAGCCCCTGCAGCTCGTCCGGACGCAGATCCTCGAACTGCCGGTCGAGGATCACGTAGGCGAAGATGCCCTGGCCCTTGATCTCGTGCGGGAAGCCGACCACGGCCGCCTCGGTGACCGCATCGTGGGCCACGAGCGCGCTCTCGACCTCGGCGGTGCCCAGGCGGTGGCCCGAGACGTTGATCACGTCGTCGACCCGGCCGGTGATCCACCAGTAGCCGTCCTCGTCGCGACGGCACCCGTCGCCGGTGAAGTAGCGGCCGGGGAAGCGCTCGAAGTAGGTCTCGTGGAAGCGGTGGTGGTCGCCATGGATGGTGCGGGCCTGCCCGGGCCAGCTATGGCTGAGCACGAGGTTGCCGCTGGTCGCGCCCTCGAGCACCCGCCCCTCGTCGTCGACGATCTCCGGCCGGACGCCGAAGAACGGCAGCGTGGCCGAGCCGGGCTTCATGGGCGTGATCCCGGGCAGCGGCGTGATCAGGATGCCGCCGGTCTCGGTCTGCCACCAGGTGTCGACGACGTTGCAGCGGCCCTCGCCGACCACGTCATGGTACCAGAGCCAGGTCTCGGGGTTGATGGGCTCGCCGACGGTGCCGAGGGTGCGCAGGGAGCTGCGGTCGTACCGCTCGACGTGCTCGCTGCCGGCCCGCACCAGGGCGCGGATCGCCGTCGGCGCGGTGTAGAAGATGTTCACACCCAGGTCCTGGACGATCTGCCAGTAGCGGCCCGCGTCGGGGTAGATGGGCGTCGACTCGAACATCACCGTCGTCGCCCCGTTGGCCAGCGGCCCGTAGATGATGTAGCTGTGCCCCGTGATCCAGCCGCAGTCGGCGGCGCAGAAGTAGACGTCGCCGTCCTGGTAGTCGAAGACCGCCCGGTGGGTGAAGCCGGTGTACACGAGGTAGCCGCCCGTGGTGTGGACCAGGCCCTTGGGCTTGCCCGTCGAACCGCTGGTGTAGAGGACGAACAGCGGATCCTCGGCGCCCATCCACTCCACCGAGCAGGTCGAGCGCTGGCGGCGGCATTCCTGGTCGAGCCAGACGTCCCGACCGGTCCGCATGGTCGGCTCGGCATCGGTCCGCCGGGCCACGAGCACGGTCTCGACCTGGTCGAGGCCGTCGACCGCGCGGTCGACCGTCTCCTTCAGGCGCAGCACGCGCCCGCCGCGCAGCCCCTCGTTGGCCGTCACCACGAGCTTCGCCCCGCAATCGAGGATGCGGTCGCGGATGGCCTCGGCCGAGAAGCCGCCGAAGACCACCGAGTGCACCGCGCCGATGCGCGCGCAGGCGAGCATCATGTACGCCAGCTCCGGGATCATGGGCATGTAGATGATCACCCGGTCGCCCTTGCGCACCCCGTGCTCGAGCAGGACGTTCGCGCACCGCGCCACGTGGTGCTTGAGCTGACGATAGGTGATGGTCTCGTACTCGCCGGGCTCGTCCTTCGCCCAGATGATCGCCGCCTGCTCGCCGCGGTCGTTCAGATGCCGGTCCACGCAGTTGTAGCAGGCGTTCAGCCGGCCGCCGAGGAACCAGCCCATGTCCGTCTCCTCGTAGTCGCTGTCGAAGACGGTGTCCCAGCGATGGAACCACTGCAGCCGCTCGGCCTGCTCGGCCCAGAAGTGCTCCGGGGCGTCGAGGGACAGCCGGTAGAGGCGGTGGTACTCGTCGAGCGTGGGGATGAAGGGCGTGCGGCCGGGGTGCGCGTGCGGGGCGATGGTCTCGCGAGGGGACATCCTGGAACCTCCAGAGAGCGAGCGAACGGGACGGAAATCGTCCTCCAAAACTATCGCCGTCGATTCGCCGTCGCATCCGCCGTGCGCAGGAAACGCTCAATCGATCCAGCCGACTGCCGAACAAGAGAACGCGTCGAACCGAGATTCCAACCCTTGCCCACGCAGGGAAGCGGAGGCAACCATGGCGTCGCGTCGTATCCTGACCATCATCACCACGGTGAGCGCGGTCCTGCTCGTCGCCTCGCTGGGGGTGCTCGTGCACACGAGCAGCGGCCGCGACGTGCGGCCGGCCCAGCAGGAGCTGGCCCAGGACCTCACCGTCTCCCTGGACCTCATGCTCCGCCAGTCGCGTGATCTCGTGGTCGCCCGCGACATCGAGGCCGCGCGCGAGATGCGCCAGGACCTCGCCCGTACCGTCCTCGCCTTCGACCAGGAGCTGCTGACGCTCGTCGAGTCGGTCGGCGGCGGCGACGCGCGCACGGCGACCCGCCAGGTGCAGGAGAGCTGGAACAGCATCGGCCTCGAGCTCGCCGACCTCGCCGCCGGCGAGTTCGCCCCGAGCAGCGCGGCCGGACGCGAGACCCTGGCCGCCTTCGAGGAGCGCCACGGGTCCATGCGTACCAGCCTGGAGACCGTCTCGGCGGCCCTGCGCACGGCCGATCTGCGCGACGGCCGCCTCGGGCGCCACGCCCGCACCGCCGCCATGGTGCTCGGCGCCTCGACGTTCCTGCTGGCGCTGGTGGCGTTCTGGCCCCGGCGTCCGGCGGCCGCCGCGCCGCAGCCGGCGCCCCGACCAGCCCCGCGCAGCGTCGAGGACGAGGCCCCCCGACCCCATGACGCCCGGCCGACGCCCCGACCGGCGACGTCGCGCCACCTCGCCATGCCGCCCCGCCGTTCCCTGGAGGCGTTCGACCCGCAGCAGGACCTGTCGACCATGAGCGCCTCGGTCGACCGCGTGTCGGTGGACATGCTCACCGTCGCGCGCAGCACCGAACGCATGCAGGCGGCGGTCGACACCGTCGCCTCCGCCCTGCAGGGCATGCTCTTCAGCCTGAACGAGATGGCCCAGGACACCCACGAGGGCACGCGCCTGGTGCGCACGGCGAACAACGCGGCGGTCTACACCGCCGACACCGCGAAGGAGCTGCTCGACGCCGCGCGCGAGATGGGCGACGTGATGGCCCGCGTACGCGACCTCGCCGCCCGTAGCCAGGAGGTGTCCGACCGCATCCAGGCCGAGGCCGCCGAGACCGGCGCCACCGGCGCCGCCTTCACCAGCGTCATGGCCCACGAGGTGGGTCAGCTCGCGGCCGCGACCAGCCAGTCGACCCAGCAGATCGAGGCCGCCGTCGACGAGGTCCTCGCCAACCAGCGGCAGTACGAGCACGCCATCGGCGAGGTCATCCGCAACGTCAGCGCCGTGCGCAAGGTGGCCGCCCAGATCGGCGACCTGATGCTCGAGCCGCCGCGCCAGGGCCACGCCGGCCCGGCGTACCAGGCCCCGCCGGTCCCGGCTCCGGCGGCCCCCGCCCCGTCCCCACCGCCAGCGGCGGCGCCAGCGCCGGCGGCGGCCGCGCCTCCCCCGCCGGCTCCGGCTCCGGCTCCCCAGCCCCAGCCGCAGCCACAGGGCCAGGCCGCGCCGACACCCGCAGCACCGCCGGAGGCCGCCGCCCCGCCGCCACCGCCTGCTCCCGAGCCAGCGGCGACGCCGGAACCGCCGGCTGCGCCGCCTGCGCAGACCGCCGTCCCCGAGCCGCCCCCAGGGCCCGAGCCGGCGCCGGAACCGGAGTCGCGACCCGATCCGTCTCCGGAGTCCAGCGGCGACGACATCGACGACCTGACGGCCGCCACGGACAGCCTCCTGGACGAGCTCGCGGACGTGGCCGCCAGCTCGACCGACGGCGACGAGGCCTCGGGCGAGGACCCCGACGAGA
>WJIQ01000283.1 GCA_014730255.1 bacterium
GCGCGGTAGGCGGCCAGGGCGCCGGTCATGCCAGCTCCTCTTGCCAGGCGGGCATCGCGCGCAACGCTTGCCAGGCCGTGTCGGGCTCGATGCGCACCAGACAGGCGAGGTCGCCGCGGTGGCAGGGCCGCTTGCCGTTGCGCGAGCAGGGGCGGCAGTCGAGGTCGTGGCGCTCGAGCAGGCGGCTCTGTTCGAGCTGCGGCGTGTAGCCGAAGGCGCGCACGGTGGGGCCGAAGAAGGCCAGCACCGGCGTGCCGGTGGCCTCGGCCAGGTGCAGCAGACCGCTGTCGTTGCAGACCACGGTGCGGCAGGCGGCCAGCTCGCGGGCCACCTCGGTCAGGGACGCGCCGCGGACGGTCTCCACCTCGCTGACGCCTGCGGTGGCGCGGGCGAGGTCGCTGCCCTCGAACCAGGCCTCCTCGCGGGGGCCCACGAAGAGACGGATCCGCACCCCGGATGCGAGGCCGCGCTCGAGCAGGGCGACCCAGTGGACGACCGGCCAGCGCTTGGGGTCCCACTGCGCGCCGGGCGCCAGGCCCAGGACCGCCGGCCGTCCCAGCTCGGGGGCGAGGTGGGCCAGGGGTGGCGTCGCCTCGCCGGTCGTCAGGCCGACGTCGTCGAGCAGGGCGTCGAGACGGTCGCGCAGGTGGCGAGAGAGGCGCGGGTCGGCCTCGCCGGTGCGCAGGAGGCGCAGGCGCGCGGTGGTGTCCTTGCGCAGGCGGACGTGGGGCGAACGGCCGAGCAGGCCCGCGAGCAGCCGGCTGCGCAGGACCCGGTGGGCGTCGATCACCAGGTCGTCGGGGTCGGTGCGCAGCTCGCGGGCCAGGCGCCACAGGTCGACCGCGCGGCCGGGTTCGGCCAGGGGGATCACCCGGTCGATGCCGCGGAACTCGCGTGCCAGGGCGGCGAAGCGGGCCTTGGTCACCAGCGTGATGCGGCCGGCCGTGCGCTCGGCGGCGGTCACCAGCCGCGTCAGCGTCCAGCCGACGAGGCACAGGTCGCCCAGGGCGCCGAAACGAATGACCAGGACCGAGTTCATGATCGCGCAAGGCTAGGTGCTGGCTTGCAGGGCGTCAAGCCAGGGGCTATGCTCCGGCCACCGCGGAGGCCCCACACTTGGACATCCTGCTCCTGGTCACCCTGCTGCTGCTGTCGGCCACGTTCTCGAGCTCGGAGACGGCGTTCTTCGCGCTCTCCGCCACCGAGCGCAACGCGCTGCGCTCCGGCGGCCGCGCCGCTCGTGGCGCCGCCCTTCTGATCGACCGCGCCAACGATCTCCTGTCGGCCATCCTGCTGGGCAACCTGGTGGTCAACGTGGCCATCGGCGCGGTGTCGACGCGCATCTGCCTGAAGCTCTTCGGGCCCGGCGGCGTGGCGATCGCCGTGCCGGCGGCCACCCTGCTGCTGCTGGTCGTCGGCGAGATCACCCCGAAGCTGGTCGCCCTGCGCGGACGGGTCCGGCTGGTGCGGCTGTTGCAGGCGCCGCTGCGCCTGTGGGTGGGGCTCACCGGGCCGCTCGTGCGCTCGCTCACCGGCGGGATCGAGCGCGTGCTCGCCCGGTTGCCCGTGGACCGCTCCGGCAGCCGTCCCCTGAGCACCGACGAGCTGCAGCTCGCCTGCGACCTCGCCGCCGCCGACGGGGTGCTGACCGAGACCGAGGGGAACTTCCTCGCGCGCCTGCTGCAGCTCGAGGACCTGGAGGTCCAGCACGTGATGACCCCGCGGCCGGACGTCCGTACCCTGCACCGCGACTGGGACCGCGCGCGCATCGTCGCCCACATCGCCGACGCCGGTTTCAACCGCTTCCCCGTCGTCGAGCAGGAGGACGGCATGCCGGTCGGCCTCTTCCACACCAAGGACCTGCTGACCAGCACGAGCGAGCGCCCCCTGGTGGGCGGTCTGCGCCCGCTGCTGTACGTGCCGGAGACCAACGACGTGGCCGCGGTGATGGCCCGGATGCGGGCCGGCGACGGCCACCTCGCCGCGGTGATCGACGAGCACGGCGACTTCGCCGGCGTGGTCACCCTCGCCGACTGCCTGCAGGCGCTCATCGGCCGCGTGGGCGATCCCGGCACCGGCCGGCCGCCGACGGTGGCCCTGGCGCCCGGCGTGTGGCTGGTCGACGGCAGCCTCGATCTGCGGCAGCTCCACGAGGAGACGGGGCTGAGCCTGCCGCGGTCGCGCGACTACGTCACCGTCGCCGGCTTCGTGATGGCGGCGCTCGGGCGCATCCCGCGGCAGGGCGACCGGGTGCGTCTGCCGTCGGCCGACCTGGCGGTGGTCGCCATGGCCGGCCACCGCGTCCTGCGGCTGCGCATCAACCGTCGCGACCAGCCCGCGGAGGCCGGCTCATGACCGCCGACGTCCTGCAATGGGGGCCCGAGATGGTGGCGCTGGTGCTGCTCGCGGCGCTGCTCGGCTCGGCGTTCTTCTCCGGTTGCGAGACCGGGCTGATGAGCATGAGCCGCGTCCGGCTGGCTCGCCGCGCCCGCGACGGCGACGGCCGCGTCCGGCGGCTCGAGCGCCTCGCTGCCCACCTCGACGACGCGATCCTCACCTGCCTGGTAGGCACCAACCTGAGCAACGTGCTCGCCAGCGCGGTCACCGCGGCGATCCTCAGCGCCCTGCTCGGGGCCTCGGGCGAGGGACTGGCCGTCCTGCTCGCCTCGCTCGTGCTGGTGGTCCTGGGCGAGATCCTGCCCAAGATCCTCTACCGCGAGTACCCCGAGGGCCTGATGCTGGGCTCGCTGCCGGCGCTGGCGGTGTTCCGCTGGCTGATCGCACCGGTGCGCTGGGTGCTCGGGGCGTACGCCGTGCTGCTGGCGCGGCTGAGCCGCGGGCAGGAGGCGGCCTCGCCGCGGCTGGACCGCGTGGCGCTGGCCTCGTGGCTGGCCAGCACGGCCGGGACCGGCGGCGAGCGTCGGTTCCAGCGCACCATGGTCCGCTTCCTGCAGCTGAGCAAGCGGCGCGTGGGCGACCTCATGCGCCCGCTGGCCGAGGTGACCACCGTCGCGCCGGGGATCACCGTGGCCAAGGCCCTCTCCGAGGCCGCGCAGAGCGGATACAGCCGGCTGCCGGTGCGAGGAACCCACGCCGACCTGGACGGTTATCTCCTCGTTCGCGATCTTCTGCTGGCCGAGGGGCAGACCGAGGTCGACGGACCGGTGCCATCGGCGCTGGTCCGGCCCCTGGTCCTCGTGGACGCGGACATGTCGCCCTACGAACTGTTCGAGGAGCTCCATGCGCGCCGGGCCCAGCTGGCGGCCGTGGTCGATCGCGAGGGCCGGGCGCTGGGCATCCTCACCCTCGAGGACCTCATCGAGAACGTCACCGGCGCCATCGCCGACGAGTTCGATCAACCGGAGGATTCGCCATGACCGATTCGATGTCGAAGCACGACCAGGTCCTGCTGTCACTGGTGATGCACCTGCAGAGCGCGACCATGGTTCAGCTGGGCAAGATCGTCGACCCGACGACCGGCGAGCCCTCGCGCGATCTGCAGGCCGCGCGGGCGACCATCGACATCCTCGAGATGCTCAAGGCCAAGTGCCGTCACGAGACGCCCGACGATCTGGTCAAGCTGCTCGATCAGGCGGTGATGGACCTGCAGATGAACTACCTCGACGAGATGAAGCGCGGCGACGAGCCGGCGAGCGAGGACGACGACGACGGCGCCGGCGACGACGGCCGCGAAGGCGCGTCCTCGTGAGGCGAGGCGGCCTGGCGCTCCTCGTGATCGTGACCCTGGCCGCCGCGTCGCCGGCGGCCGAGCCGCGTGAGGGGGTCCATCAGGACGCTCCCCGGCTGACCTGGCTGACCCCGGGGTTCCTGCCGCCGGACGGCCTGGTCACCGCCGGGATGGCGCTCAGCCGCTACTCGCCCGAGTACGACCCCACCGGAAGCCCCGCCGAGTACAGCGTCGTGCAGGCCCGCCTCTACGGACACTGGACCCCTTGGCCGGGCGTGGCGCTCTCGGTCGGCCAGAACCTGCGCGCGTGGTCGAACTACCTGCCGAACCCCGCCTGGCCGTCGGCCGACGCCGGCGCGAGCGGCCTGGGCCTGGCCGACGGGGACTGGCGCCTGGCGGTGGCCGTGCCGGGCCTGCCGGACTGGCTGGGCCTGGTCGGCTACGCCGGCAGCAACCTCGCCGTCGGTGGCGAGGACCTCGGCGAGGGCGCGACCTCGCCCGAGGCCGGCGCGACGCTCTCCCTGCGCGTGTGGCGCGACCATGCGCTGCCCGAGATGCGCCTGCACGTGAGCTACGGTCGTCGCTGGAACCGGAACGAGGAGACCGGCTTTGGCGCCAACCTCGGTCCCGGGCCCCAGCCCTGGTACCCGCAGTACCCGGACGCGGCGAGCAGCGGCGGCGAGGCGAACAACGACGTCCGCGTCCGGGGCGCCGGCCTGGAGTTCCGCGGCGGCACGACGGCGCTCTGGCTCGAGTAC
>WJIQ01000284.1 GCA_014730255.1 bacterium
CGTAGTACTGGACGCGCCGCGCCTCGACCATCCCGGCCCGGGTCAGGGTCTTGAGGTGATGCGAGACGGTGGACGGGGCGAGGTCCAGGGCGCTGGCCAGCTCCTCGACGCACGCGGGCTCATCGGCGAGCAGGTTCAGCAGCCGCAACCGCGTCGGGTTGGCCAGCGCCTTGAAGAGGGACAGCGAGTCGGTCCGAGGCATCTCGAGAACTGATTCGATAGGATGCGAATCAATGCGCCACGCTCCGGTGGCCGCGATTTCGATTCGACTCTAGTCGAATCATTGTGCCGGCACAAGGGTTTTCTCGGCGCATGCAGCCCCGCGATTCCCGGGCCTGGCCGGCGATTCCGCGTCGAGCGCCACCAGCGGCGCCGCCGAGATCTCATTCGACGACATTCGAATCAAGAAGACGGCCCGCCTCGTGATGAGCGCGGGCCATCGAGACGCCTGGCGCAGGCAACCGGCCATCGGCTGGCCGTGGCGGACCCCTCAGCCCTGCGGGCCCCCGGTCGCCAGCAGCCGCTGCAGCTCCTTCTCCCGCGGCCCCTTCTCGCTGGCGTGGAACCCGACGTGGGTCGCGACCACGTTGCCCTCGCGATCGAGCACCAGCGCGGTGGGCAGGCCCCGCACGCCGTGCTCCTGGGCGAGGGTGCCCCGGGGGTCGCGCACGACGATGATCTCGTCGTGCAGGCGGGCGATCATCTTGCCGGGAGCCTTCGGGTCCTGGTCGACGTTCACGGCGACGGTCACCAGCCCCTGATCGCCGTACTTGTCCTGCATGTCTGACAGGAACGGCATCGCCTCGCGGCAGGGCGGGCACCAGCTGGCCCAGAAGTCGACCACGACCACCTGGCCGCGGTATTCGGCGAGATCGAACTCGTCGAGGGCGACCTCCCGCTCGGTGGCGCCGGCGGCCACGGCGAGCGAGACGACGAGGAGCAGGATGGGGAGCGTGCGGGGCATGATGAACCTCCGTTCGGGCCATGTTTTCGAGAAACGTTATCAACAAACATGGGTGCCGCAAGTTCCCCCGAGGTTACGAGCGGCCCGCACCCCCGGGGGCACGGACCGCACGCGAGAACTCCGGCAAGCGACGGAGGCCCGCCGCGATCTACTCCTCCGGCAGCTCCACCGTCACCGTCGAGACGTCGACCGTGATCTCGTCCAGGCGCTGCTGCGTGCCCTCGCGCACCTCCTCCTGGAAGCGGCCGCCGAGGTGGTTGCTGAGGAACTTCTCCATGGCGACGGCGAGCGCCTTGCGGTTGTTCGGCGCCCGGAAGCCGTGCCCCTCGTCGGGGGCGACGATGTACTCCACCGGCTTGCCCTTGCCGCGCAGCGCGGTGACGATCTGGTCGCTCTCGTGCTGCTTGACGCGGGGATCGTTGGCCCCGTGCACCACGAGCAGCGGGGCGGTGATCCGGTCGCAGTGGAACAGCGGCGACCGCGCGATCAGGTCCTGCCGGTCGGACTCGACCTCGGGGTTGCCGACGCGCCGGTACCAGCTGCCCTCGAGGAACGGCTTCCAGTAGTCGGGGAAGCTCTCGATCAGGGTCAGCAGGTTCGACGGCCCCACGTAGGGGATGCCGCAGGCGTAGAGGTCCGGCGTGAAGGTGACGCCGGCCAGGGTGGCGTAGCCGCCGTAGCTGCCGCCGAAGATGGCGACCTTCTCGGGATCGGCGTAGCCCTCGTCGATCAGCCAGTTCACCGCGTCGGTGATGTCGTGCTGCATGGCGCCGATCCCCCACTCGCGGTTGCCCGCGTTGAGGTACGACTGCCCGAAGCCGGTCGAACCGCGGTAGTTGACCTGCATGACGGCGTAGCCCCGGTTGGCCAGGAACTGGCAGTAGGGCTCGTAGCCCCAGTAGTCGCGCGCCCAGGGGCCGCCGTGGATGTACATCACCGTCGGCAGGTTCCGCGGCTCCTTGCCGCGTGGCAGGGTGAGGTAGCCGCGGATGGTCAGGCCGTCGCGGGCGGTGAACCGGACCGGCTTCATGGGCGCCAGGTGCTCGCTGGGCAGGTCGGGCCGCGACCGGTACTGCAGGGTGGCCTCGCCGGTGGCCACGTCGTAGAGGTAGACCGAGCCGGGATCGACGTCGCTGGTGACGGCGGCCAGCATGCGGCTCATGTCGCGGGTCATGCTGGTGATCGAGATCTCGCCCCCGGGCAGCGCCTTCTGCAGGTTCTCCCACAGGCGGGCCGCCTCGTCGGTCTTCGGGTAGACGCGCACGCGGTCGGCCAGGTAGCTGGTGGCCATCAGCTCGTCGGTCTCCGGATGGAAGACCGGCCCGCCGAAGTCCACCTCGCCCTCCGGATCGGCCTCGACGTACTGCATCACGCCGGTCTCGACGTCCATGAGCATGAGCTGGGTGAGGTCGGGCTCGCCCACGTTCGACTCGACGTAGCAGTGGCGGCCGTCGCGGTGGAAGCGCAGGGGCGCCAGCGTCTCCTCGAAGCTCGACTCGGCCAGCTTGGTGTAGCCGTCGAGGTCGACGCGCAGGATCTCGGCGCCGCCGTCCGGGAGCGTCTTGTAGGCCAGGCGCAGCTGGCCGTCGAGGTCGAACTGCCAGCCGGCCATGCCGTCGGTGTTCTCGCGCAGCAGGGTCCGCTCGCCGGTGGAGATCCGCACCGTCCAGACGTCGTGGAAGCTGGGATCGCGGTCGTTCAGGGCGACGATCATCAGATCGGGCTGGTTCTTGGGCACCGACAGGATCTGGGCGCGCACGCCGTCGACCGGCGTCAGGTCGCGCGCGGGCGGTACGCCGGTGTCGGCCGCGGGCGCCTCGGCGGGATTCACGGCCCAGACGTGGTAGTTCTCGTCGCCGTCCCTGTCCTGCACGTAGAGGACGTACTGGCTGTCCCGGCTCCAGAAGTAGCCCGGCACCGGCCGCTGGTCGGCGGTCAGGGGCCGCGCGGCGTCGAACGGCTCGTCGGCGCCCTTGATCCAGATGTTGCGGACGCCCTGGTACGGCCTCTGGAAGGTCATCCAGCGGCCGTCGGGCGAGAGCTGCGAGCCGGAGATCTCCGGGTCGCCGAAGAAGAGTTCGCGGTCGAGCAACGGGGGCATGGTGTCGGAGACCTCCGGGCCGGGCTGGCCGCCGCAGCCGACGGTGACGGCCAGGGCGGCGAGGATGGCGGTCCCCACGGTGAACCAGGACAGGATCTTCATCGGATCGGGCTCCTTGCAGACGGTCGTCGAGCGAGTGGATCCGGTCCAGTACGTGGGTGAGCGCAGAAAGTTCGCTCCGCCGAAGATACGGGGAGTCGAGCGTGGGCGCCGCCGTCAGGTGGGCGCCGCCGTCGTTGACGCCGTCCTGGATATCGGGGATCATCATCGCGAGGAGGGCCCGCCATGCCAGGACCATCGCCCCGTCATCGCCCGATCCCCGTCGCGTGCGGCCTGCTCGTCGTGCTCGGCGTCGCCGCCGCCTGCAGCCCCGTCTCCGTGCGTCGGGTCGAGACCCTGGACGCGATCCCGGGCATCGACGTCCGGATCGCCGAGGTCTCGGGGACCCGGATGCTCGAGATCGTCGTCGAGAAT
The DNA here is from genome assembly GCA_014730255.1 of bacterium. Classification (GTDB taxonomy): domain Bacteria; phylum Krumholzibacteriota; class Krumholzibacteriia; order LZORAL124-64-63; family LZORAL124-64-63; genus Glo-17. The sequence goes on from WJIQ01000284.1 coordinate 3,540, forward strand.
CGCAGCGGCCACGACTGGAGCATCGCCTGGGACGAGTGCGCCTACGTCAATCCCACCGGCCGCGCCGTGGACCTCGAGACGCGCCACGACCGCCGCGAACGCCCATGGTCGCCACTGCCCGACGGCAGCATCGTCGAGGAGCGCTGCCGGGTGGGGGCCGAGACGCTCCACGCCGGCCACGGCAGCGGCCAGACCAGCGGGACCCTCCAGCTGGTGCTGGTCCGCGGCGAGGAGCACCGGACCTGGCGCGGCCGGCTCCTGCTGGACGTGGACAAGGGGACCCGCCCGGAGGATCGTCCGGACGGGCCCCGCTGGTCGCTGCACTGACGAGAGATCCGCTCGCGGCTACGGCACGAGCGTGACCTTGGTGGCCGTGCGCCAGCCTCCGGCGCCGACGGCCCGCACCAGGTAGGTGCCCGCGGCGGCCGCGCGTCCATCGTCGCCGCGACCGTCCCACGCCATCCGCCGTTCGCCCGCCGCCAGGGCGCCGTCGTGCAGGGTGCGCACCAGGCGCCCCGCCGCGTCGTACACGCGCACCGCCGCGACCCCCGCCCGGGGCACGGCGAGGCGGATCTCGGTCCGCGGATTGAACGGGTTGGGCGCGGCGGTCAGCCTGGCGTCGCGAGCCGCCGGCAGCACCGACGACACCACGTCCGCGCCCGAGAGGGCGAACTCGCCTCCCTCGACGTTGACGAAGAAGAGCACGTCGTCCAGGTCGATGGTCGTGCCGCCGAACGTCCCGTGCAGGGTGTCGGCGTCGACGCCGGCGAGGGTGATCGCGCCGGAGGTCGAGACGAGCTTGTGCGCGGCCTCGAGGTCGGTGAGCCAGGCGATCAGGGCCTCCTGGCTGAGCGTGTCCGGCAGGTCGAAGCTGGTGGCGTCGTCGATGAAGCCGAAGAGCGAGGTCCCCCCCACGAGGTCGACGGGGTAGGTGCCTGGCGTGGGCTCGCCGAGGGTGGTGACCGCGCCGAGGGCGGCGTCGAAGGTGCCGTCCTGGTTGTCGACGACGGCGAAGAACGCCGTGCGCACGCTGTCGTTCGCGGCGGGGATGAGCCCGCCGGTCACCGCCTCGGTGGCGCCGGGCGGCAGGGTGCCGTCCTCGTTCAGCCCGTCGCCCTCGGCCTCGAAATCGCCGCTGTAGCCGGGGAACGGGGTCTGCTCGTAGCTGAAGGCGACGCGGCCGCCGTCATAGAGGGCGATGGGGTCGACGATCTGGGCGCCGGCCGGCGCGACGGCCAGCACCAGGGAGAGGGCGAGGGTCAGGCGCAGCATGGTGGAACTCCCGGCGTTGCGGACTCGAACGTCGCGGACGCCGGTGATCATAGCACAGAGGGCGGCCGGGACGCGAATCAGCCGCCGTCGAGCTGGAAGGAGAAGACGAAGTCGCGCGGCTCGGCCCGCTCGAAGATCCACTCGCCGCCGGCCTCGACCTGGATCAGGTAGATGTCGCTGCCGACGAGCAGCGCCCGGAACCAGGCGAAGGTCTCGCCCCCGCGCGCCTCGGCGTGCACGTCGATCCCCTGCACCCCGCCCGCCTCGAGCGGCCGCTGCCGGAGCGTGTGCATCTCGCCGGCGGCCAGGCGCTCCTCGATCATCGAGACCACCAGGCGCGGGTGCGCCGGATCGCCGTTCACGTCGTGCGCCTCGTCGAAGAAGTGCACCGTGTAGGAGACCGTGTCGAGGTCGCACTCGAAGTAGATCTCGCTCGCCGCCAGACTGGTCTCGCCCGCGGACGTGCTCTGCAGGATGCGGTCGCAGCCGCCGGGCCAGTAGATGCTGAAGCTCGCCTCGGGATGGTCCTGCACGCGTCCGGGCAGCGCGGCGATGGCCCCGGGCGAGGGGCGGGCGGGCACGGTGTCCGCGGCCGCCATGGCGACCGTGTCCGCCGCCGTCCCCGCCGCGGTCGTGTCGGTCCGGCCGCCGCTCGCGGCGTCGTCGCCGCCGCCTCCGCAGCCGCCGGCGAACGCCAGCATCAGCGAGGTCGTCACCAACAGCGCGATCGGCCAGGTCCTCGTCCCCATGCTCACGCCTCCCCGGCCAGCAGCCGGTCGACCTCGTCGAGCCGGCGCGTGAACAGCTCGAAGACGTCGCGGAACGGCGCCCGCGTGGTCATGTCGACCCCGCCGGTCGCGAGGGTGTCGACCGGGTAGCGGCTGCACCCCGAGCGCAGGATGTCCAGGTACCGCTCCCGCTCCTGGTCTCCGCCGTCGAGCACCATGCGGCTGAGCGCCGCGGCGGCCGAGTAGGCCGTCGCGTACTGGTAGACGTAGAAGTCGTAGTAGAAGTGCGGGATGCGGCTCCAGGTGCGCGGACTGCGCGCGGGATCGAGCACCGCGTCGGGACCCCAGTAGTCGGCGAGCAGGCCGAGGTAGATCCCGTCCAGGCGGTCGGCTGACAGGGTCTCGCCCTGCTCGGCGAGCTCGTGCACGGTGAGCTCGAACTCGGCGAACATGGTCTGCCGGACGACCGTGCCGACCATGCCGTTGAGGTGATGGTCGAGCAGGAACAGGCGGCGGGCGCGGTCTGCGGTGCCGGCCAGCAGGTGGTCGAGCAGGAGCAGCTCGTTGAACGTGCTGGCAACCTCGGCGGTGAAGATCGGGTAGTCGCCGTAGACGTACGGCTGGTTCCGCGTCGCGAGGTGGGTGTGGATGCTGTGGCCCAGCTCGTGGGCGAGGGTGAAGGTGTCCGACAGCTGCCCCGCCCAGTTGAGCAGGATGTAGGGCTGGGTGTCGTAGACCCCGCTGGAGTAGGCGCCCGAGCGCTTGCCGGCGTTCTCGTGCACGTCGATCCAGCCCTCGCGGAAGCCGTGCGCGAGGATCTCGCCGTACTCCGGGCCCAGGGGCGCCAGCGCCGCGAGCATCATCTCGCGGGCCTCGTCGTACGAGAAGGTGAACGCCGCCTCCCGGAACACCGGTACGTAGAGGTCGTACTCGCGCAGCTCGTCCAGCTGCAGCACGCGCTTCTTGAGCGCGGTGTAGCGGTGGACGACGGGCGCGAGGTTGGCGCGCACCTCGGCGATCAGATTGTGGTAGACCGAGACCGGCACGGCGTCCGGGTGCAGGGCCGCGTGCAGGCAGCCGTCGTAGCGGCGCGCCTCGGCACGGAAGACGTGGTTCTTGAGCTGGGCGTCGAGGTTCGCGGCGAGGGTGTTGCGCACCTCGCCGTA
>WJIQ01000054.1 GCA_014730255.1 bacterium
GTCCACCGCGTCGGAGGTGCAGCACCGCCTGGGCGCCACCGGCTGCGGCACCTTCGACCTCAACACCGCCTGCGCCGGGTTCGTGACCGCCCTCGATCTGGGCGCGAAGTACATCCAGGCCGACCCGCGTTACGCGCGGGTGCTGGTGATCGGCGCCTACGCCATGAGCAAGCACGTCGAGCTGACCGACATGAAGACGTCCAACCTCTTCGCCGATGGTGCGGCGGGCGTGCTCCTGGGCGCGACCGACGAGCCCGGCCGCGGCTGGCTCGCCGCGCGGCTGCACACCGAGGGGCAGTACGCGGGCTGGATGGGCATCTACGGCGGCGGCACGGCGGCCCCCTCGACCGTCGAGTCGGTCGCCCGTGGCGACCACAAGCTGAAGTTCGTCAAGAAGTTCCCGCCCGAGATCAACCCCGAGACCTGGACGCGCATGGTCACCGAGGTGGTCGCCGACGCCGGCCACACCGTGGCCGACATCGACCAGGTGCTCTTCACGCAGATCAACATCGGGTCGATCCGGGCCACGCTGGAGAGCCTCGGCCTGGGCGAGGACCGCACGCACTGCGTGATGGATCGCTACGGCTACACGGGCTCGGCCTGCATCCCGATGTGCCTGGCCGAGGCCACCGAGCTGGGCAAGATCGCGCCCGGCGATCTGGTGGTGTTCATGGGCTCCGGGGGCGGGCTGGCCTTCGCCTGCTGCGCCTTCCGGATCTAGGAGCAGGGCATGACGTCGCTTGCCTCGCGCGAGATGGTGCTGGCCGGCTGGGTCCTGGTGGCCGCGCTGGTGGTCGTGATCCTGACGATCGTGATCCGCGGCGCGCGCCGGACGCACTCGGTGGGCGAGTATGCCCTGGGCTCGGTGGCGTTCTCCCCCGTGGCGGTCGGCCTGGCGCTGGCGGCGTCGATGACCTCGGCGGCGACGTTCATCATCAATCCGGGGTTCATCGCCCTGTACGGCCTGGCCGGCGTGGTCTCGTTCGCGGTCGTCCTGCCGCTGGCGGCGATGATCTCGCTGGTGGTCCTGACCAAGGGCTTCCGGCGGCACGGCCAGACGGTCAAGGCTCTCAGCCTCGCCCAGTGGATGGGCACGCGCTGGCAGAGCCGCGGCTACGCCTACTTCTTCGCCGTCCTCTCGCTGCTCCTGGTGACCTTCATCGTGCTGATCGTGGTCGGACTGACGAAGGTGCTGAGCGCGACGCTCGCCGTCGATCAGATGATCGTGCTGTGGGTGCTGGTCGCCTTCGTCTTCGGGTACATGATGTTCGGCGGCGCCAACAGCATGGTCTACACCAACACGGTGCAGGCCTGCCTGATGCTCGTGGTCGCGGTGGTCCTGCTGACCTCCGGGCATGACCGGTTCGCCGCCGGCGTGGGCGGTTTCCTGGAGCAGCTGCGGGCCATCGACCCGGACCTCACCGCCGTGCCGAACCCCGACAGCTTCCTCTTCCGCGACTGGTTCGAGATCGGCTTCGCGCAGGTCGTCGTCGGCGTGGCGATCGTCTGCCAGCCGCACATCATCACCAAGAGCCTGCTGTTGAAGACCGATCGCGACGTGAACCGTTACCTCACCGTCGGCGTCGTGGTCGAGCTCCTGTTCTTCTCGGTGGTGATCGCCGGCCTGTTCGCCCGCCTGGCGTTCCCCGACCTGACCGCCGGCGGCCAGACCCTCGCCATGGACGACATCATCCCGGCCTACGTGGTGGCCGAGTTCCCGGTCTGGATCGGGCTGATCGTGGTGCTGGGATTGATCTCGGCGGGCCTGAGCACGCTGGAGGGCCTGATCCAGTCCCTGGGGACCACGATCACCGCCGACCTGGTCGAGCCGCTCGCCGGCCGCTGGCTGCCGCCCGAGGGGCCGGCTCGCGACCGGGCCCTGATCCGGGCCAATCGCGCCGCCATCGCGCTCTTGGCCGTCACCGCCGGCGTGCTCTCGCGCGATCAGCTCCTCGACCCCAAGCTCTCGGTGGCGATCTTCGCCCAGAACGGCGTCTACGCGTTCTTCGCCGCGGCGTTCGTGCCGATCCTCTTCGGCATGTTCCGCACCGGTGCCTGCCGGGCGTCGGTCATCGCGGCCTCGGTGACCGCGGTCGCCGTGCACTTCCCCATGCATTACCTCGACCTGCCGGTGCCCGGAACGGCGAGCACCGGTCAGAATCCGGGTGTCGCGGCGGCCGTGGCCATCGTACTGTCGGTGGTCGTGGCGCTCGGGATCGATCTCGTCCGCAGGAGGTCGTCCGCATGATCCAGCCGCAGGTGGACTGGCTCGCGCGCTGGGCGGTGTACACGCCCTCGGCCCGCATGCTGCGCGACCACGCGCGCGACCGCGAGTGGAGCTACGGCGAGGCCGACGGACGGGTGTCGGCGCTGGCGCGGCACCTCGCCGACGATCTGGGCATCGCCCGCGGCGACCGTGTCGCGGTCCTGGCGCAGAACCGCGCCGAGACGGTCTTCCTCTACCTCGCCTGCGTGAGGCTGGGCGCGGTGCTGGTGCCGCTCAATTTCCGGTTGACCTCGCGGGAGCTGGACATCCTGGTGGCCGACTGCGAGCCGCGGCTGCTGCTGGTCGGCGCGGACGAGGGCGAGGTCGCCGATCGCCTCACCGCGCCTCCGGGACGCCGTCTGCCGCTCGCCGACGTGACGCCCTTCCTGGTGGAGGACGTCTCGCCGGTGGCGGGCCCGGCAGCTCCGACCGACCTCGACCACCCGGTGATGATCCTCTACACCGCCGGCACCACCGGCCTGCCCAAGGGCGCGATCATCACCCACCGCATGGTGCTCTGGAACGCCATCAACACCGCCCTGCGGCTGGACATCACCAGCGGCGACCACACGCAGAGCTACGCGCCGTTCTTCCACACCGGCGGCTGGCACGTCCTCTTGACGCCGTTCCTGCACCATGGCGCGAGCACGACGATCCTCGAGCGCTTCGACGCCGATCTGATCATGGAGCTGATGGACGCCGAGCGCACCACCCTGCTGTTCGGCGTGCCGACGATGATGCGCATGCTCAGCGAGACCGACCGGTTCGCGGCGGCCGACCTCGACGCCTGCCGCTATGCCATCGTCGGCGGGGCGCCCATGCCGATCCCCCTGATCAACACCTGGCACGAGAAGGGCGTGCGCATCCGCCAGGGCTACGGCCTGACCGAGGTCGGTCCCAACTGCTTCTCGCTGCACCAGGACGACGCCATCGCGAAGCGCGGCAGCATCGGCCAGCCGAACTTCTACCTCGAGGCCCGCGTCGTCGATCCCGACGGCCGGGACTGCCCCGACGATGCGGCCGGCGAGCTGTGGCTGCGGGGCGAGGTCGTCACGCCCGGCTACTGGCGCAAGCCCGAGGAGACCGCCGCGGCGAAGCACGAGGACTGGTTCCGGACCGGCGACGTCGTCCGACGCGATGCCGACGGCTTCTTCTTCGTGGTCGACCGCAAGAAGAACATGTTCATCTCCGGCGGCGAGAACGTGTACCCCGCCGAGGTGGAGCACGTCATCCAGGCCCATCCGGCCGTGCGCGAGGCGGCCGTGATCGGTGTTCCCGACCCGCGGTGGGGCGAGGTGGGCAAGGCGTTCGTCAGCCTGCATCCGGGGCGGACGCTCGACCTCGCCAGCCTGCAGGCCCACTGCGATGGTCAGCTCGCGCGATACAAGATCCCCAAGCATGTCCGTGTCTTGCCCGACCTGCCAGTGAATCAGGCCGGCAAGATCGACCGCCTCCAGCTCGCCGAGCTGGATTGACCCCTCGAATGGAGGAGACCCATGCGCAACGCGATCAAGCTGTTCATGATCCTGATGATGATGGCCGCGATGGTCAGCTTCATGGCCTGCAGCGACGACGATGACGACGACGACAACGGCGGGACCGATCCGCCGCAGGTCGATCCCTGGGTCGGCCAGTGGCTGAGCGCCGGGGACAACGTCGCGCCGCTGCTCGTGGCCGTCTTCAACTACGACAGCGTCCGCGTCTGGATGAACGAGGATCAGACCGTCCGGCTGGACACCCACGTCGACGGCGGCGCCTGGACCACGACCGAGGGCACCTACGCGGTGACCGAGAGCGCCACGGGCGACGTCCACGCCATCGAGCTGATCTACCCGGCCTTCACCCAGGAGGGCATCATCCAGGTGACCGAGGGCAACCCGGACATCCTGCTGCTCGAGGCCGTGCAGACGGTGCCCGACATCGGTGCGGTGCCCCGGACGCCGGATACCGGCTTCGGTTCGGACCAGTCCCTCGGCGACACCAACATCCAGACGTACGTGCGCGAAGAGTAGCCACCATCGGGAGCGGGGCGGTGCCTCGGA
>WJIQ01000285.1 GCA_014730255.1 bacterium
CCGTGGACCTCGAGGCGGGCGAGGTACTGGCCGCTGGCCACACGGCGGCCCTCCTGGTCGCGACCGTTCCAGCGCACGGTGTGCGAGCCGGCCGGAATCTCGCCACGCAGCAACGACCGCACGCGCCGACCGCGGACGTCATGGACGGTCAGGACGGCCGTCGCCCGCACCGGCACGGCGAAACGGAACTCGCTGCTGGCGGCCGCCACCGGGTTGGGCCAGGCCCCGGCGAAGCGCACCTGCGTGACCGCGGTCGGCTGGTCGGGATCGACGCCGGTGACCACGGGCTCGGGGCAGTCGGCGCAGCCGCTGCGGCGCGCGTCGTGGGCGAACATGGCCCAGGTGCTGGCGGCTGCATTCGGCTCGGACCCCACGTCGATGACCATCAGGTTCTGATCGACGGTCACGATCTCGGTGCGTCCGTCCTGGTCGACGTCCCCCATGGCCGGCGACAGCTCCATCTGGTCCTGCGGCGTGACCGGCTGCGGCCAGCCGTCGACCAGGCCGCCGAAGTTGTCGAAGGCGAAGACGTCGCCCCCGCGCGAGACCGTCACGACGTCGCTGCTCGCCCCGTCCACGAGGCCGATGATGGGCGCGGCGACGGCCCACCAGCCCGTCCCCGGCTCGACCGGGTAGCCGCTCTGCTCACCGCCGTCCTGGTAGAGCAGGTGCGTGGTCCACTCGCGCGCGCTGAACGCGATCTCCGGCTCGGCATTGCCCAGCAGGTTGGCCACCGCCGCGGCGGTCAGACGGGACCCGGTCGGTGAGGTGAAGGGGAAGCCGGGGTGGTCGGCGGCGTCGTCGTCGACCACCTGCAGGACGCCGGCCTCGGTCGGAACGATGATCTCGGCCCGGCCGTCGAGGTCGAGGTCGGCCAGGCTGACCGCGGCCGACACCGCCGCCGGGAAGCCGCGCACCACGTCGGTCACGCCGCCGATCATCTCGACGCCCACGATCCACGATCCGGTGCCCACCACGACCTCGTTGACGCCGTCGTCGTCGATGTCGCCGATGGCCGGCGGGGTGTCCATGTTGCCGGTGTCGAAGGTCCAGCCGGGCGCGCCCTCGGGCGCGGTGCCCTCGTCGTCGAAGAACTCCAGCCGGTCGCCGGCCGCCGCGGCGACGACGCGCAGGTGCGGCCCGCCCAGGTGGCCGATGGAGACGGCGGTCGGCGCGCTGGTCGCGAGCGTCGCCGGCCAGCCGTCCCGCAGGTCGCCACCGGCGTCGAAGGCGTGGACCGCGCCGTCGACCGTGCCGACGACGACGCTGACCTCGCCCGACCGCAGCTCGCCCACGGCCACCGGCGTCGGGGCCAGGCCCGGGACGGTCCGCGGCCAGCCTGCCAGGGGCTCGCCGTCGTGGTGGAGCACCTGCACGCGGTCGTCCGCGTCGCCGAAGACGATCTCCAGGTCGCCGTCACCGTCGACGTCGGCCAGGGCGGGCGGCGAGACCGCCGCGGCGTCCAGGGGCTTCGGGAAGAAGGGCTCCGGGTTGGGGAATCCCGGGTCGTCACGCCATTCGGCATCGTGGAAGATGTCGTCCTGCAAGGCGTTTTCGAGCGAGAAGACGAGGGCCGCCTGTTCGTTCCGCGCGGGATCCAGACCGAGGTCCGGATCCGAGTACAAGACGTCGAAATCGGAATATCGCTCCGGCGTGCTCCAGGTCAACGGAGCGCCCAGACTCGCGCGCGACAGCACCACCGCCTCGTCGAACGGCGCGACGTCGACGATGCCGCAACCCACGAATTCCGCGCCGGCGCGACGGTAGGCCAGCGAGGCCTGCCCGTTCCAGGGCAGGAGCGCCTCGTTGCCCGAGGGCCACTGGATGCCGCCGTCCGTCGAGGCGCGTAGCCGGACCTCGCGGTCGCTCGAGAAGGGATCGCTCGCGACGGCCATCACGACGGTGGCGTCGTCCAGGGACGCGGCGAGCGAGAGGGCGAGGTCGTCGACGCCGTCGTTGACCGACGCGATGAGGGTGGGGCTGGCCTGCCAGTCGGCGGGCTCGTTCGCGTAGTCGATGGCGCGCAGGTAGAGCACACCACCCTCGCCGCCCCCCTGCATGGTCAACCGGAGCGTGAAGGCCACGTGCAGCACGCCTCCCCAGCCATAGCTGATCCGGGGCTCGAGGTAGGCCGAATCGGGATTGGTCGAGAGGCTGGCGATGCGGTACGGCGCCGCCCAGGACGTCCCCTGGTCCGTCGAGCGCGCGAACCAGATGTCGCGGCCGTCGTCGTCGCTGCCCGAGGCGACGAGGTAGCCGTAGTACCCGTCGAAGCTGCGGTCGTCGAGATCGAGCTGCGGATTCCGGAAGATGATGAACGGGTCGGACATCACGATCTGGGAGGACCATACGGCGCTGTCGGCGGCCGGGTCGGCCGAGCTGATGCGCACGTCGCCGACCTGCGCGCTGATGGTGGTCACGAAGACGCGCGGCACGTCCCCTCCGGCCACGTCCAGGTCTCCGAGTTGCTGGTGGCCGTCGTCCTGGTCGAGCTCGCCCCAGAGCGAGAACGTGGTGCCGTGGTCGGTGGAGCGGTAGACCCGCACCCTGGGATCGCCATCCACCTGGTAGCCCACGGCGACGAAGATGCGCCCCTCGTCGTCCACCTCCACGAGCCCGCGGCCGAATTCGACACGCTCGCCCACCTGGACGTCCGCGCCGCCGAAGTCGCTCCTGAGGCCGTCCTTGGCGATGGGGACAGCGGTCCGCGACAGCGGTGCGCGCGATGTCGAGCGTACCGGCGAAGGCGCCGCCCGCAGATCGGATGCCGCGTCGAGGAACGGTCCCGCACCGGGAGCACGGAGTGGTGTCGGCGTCGCTGGGCGCCGTGTCGGTACCTCGGCGGCGAGAGCAGGAAGTGCTGCCAGGTCGAGCAGCGCGAGCGAGAACACGGCGGCGATCAGGCGAGCGGGGCGAGACATCAGTGACCTCCTCAAGAGAGCGGGCTCGGAGCCCCGGCCGCAGGCGCCGAGTCCGGCGCCCGGCGGTGACGAGCCGCCGACGAATACCAAGACTGATTCTATCATGATTACATGAACCGATCAACCGGCCTCGATGCTCGACCGGGATTGACCGCGGTCAGATCGATCGCTAGCGTCCGCTGGCCGGGACATCCGGTGACCATCTCCGAAAGGACCCCGCCATGACCAGCCATCCTCGTGTCACCTCGGCCAGCCCCTACGAGGAGCTCTTCGGCTTCTGCCGCGCCATCCGCACGGGCGACCGGATCCTCGTCGCCGGCACCGCACCCATCGGAGAAGATGGTCGGACGTTCGCGCCAGGCGACGCCGCGGGCCAGGCCCGCCGTTGCTTCGACATCATCGGCCACGCGCTCGCCGAGCTGGGCTCGAGCCATGCCGACGTCGTGCGGACCCGCATGTACCTGACCAGCATGCAGGACTGGGAAGCGGTCGGCCGCGTTCACGGCGAGGTCTTCGGTGAGGCCAGGCCGGTGGCCACCATGGTCGGTGTCGCCTCGCTGATCGACCCCGACTGGCGGGTGGAGATCGAGGCGGAAGCGATGCTCGGTGGCTGAGACTGGCTACGGCTGGTCCCAGCCGCGCAGGCCCACGTCGCGCACGAGCTTCAGGATCCGTTGCTGCTCCACCACCGAGACCGCGAGGTGGCGGCCGTCGGGAGACAGGCCGAGCGACTCGACGATCAGACCACGCTCGAAGCCGAACAGCTCGCGGCGCGAGTCCGTGGTGTCGCCCTCGCGCGCGAAGTCCTGCACATGCACTCCCGAGAACCCGGCCTCGTTCTGCCCGATGTAGACGATGCCCGTCCCATCGGGCGTCCATCGCGCCCGGCCATACACCAGCGACTGGTGCCGCTCGATCGTGTCGATGCTGATGCGGAAGGGTAGCAGCTCGGCCGTCTCGATCTCGACCACCCGGATCTGGTAATTGAGGTTCCGGAAGACCACGAAGAGCGCATAGCGACCATCGGGCGAGACCTCGGGCAGCAGGCTCGAGCCCTCGTAGATGCGCGTGGCGTCGGTCCCGTCGGGGCGGATGCGCCAGATGCCACGCTTGGTGTCGTTGGTGCTGGAATAGACGACCCAGCCGTCACCGGGCGTCATCGTGGGATTCTCCGCATCGACGCCATCATCGCTGACCTGACGGGCCGCGCTGCCGTCGGCGTTGGCGGCCCAGATCTCGAGCGGTCCGCTCCGGGTCGAACTCCAGAGGACCTCCCTGCCATCGGGAGAGTAGGCGGGATCCCAGTCGTCGCTCGGGTCGTCGGTGAGCTGTCGGACCGTGCCGGTCTGTCGATCGTACGTCCAGAGGTCGATGTTCCCGCTGCGGTTCGACGAGAAGATGATGCGTCGCCCATCCGGCGAGTAGGCCGGCTGGCGGTCGCGGCCGAGGCTGTGCGTCAGCCGGGTCGGCACGCGCCGGCCCTGGGGATCCTCCAGGTCGATCTCGTACAGGCTCGCCCGCGCGCGGTTCTGATCGAAGACGACACGGTCGGCGTCCAGCGCCGTGAAGGCCGAGAATGCCCAGCCGTTGCGGGGCATGCGGATGGGCGACCAGAAGAGAGGCCGGGCCTCGCCGCTGTCCAGATCGACCTGCATGATCTGGCCGGGCTGGTCGGACACGTGCGAGAAGGGCTCGGCCCCCTGGCCGACGATGAGCGACCGGCCATCCGGCGACCACTCCGGCGCCGAGAACGGTCCGGTCCATGGCGAGAACTGCGGAACCCATACGGCGCCGTCCGCGACGTCGATCACGGCCAGCTCGCTCGACTCGGCCACGTTGCCGGTCAGCGAGGTGAGGCACACGGTCAGGCGCGACCCGTCGGGTGACCAGCGCAGGCCGTAGCTGGTGCGGTTGACGAAGCGGGTGACGACGCGCTCGCGGGCCGACTGCACGTCGGCGATGCCCAGGTGGAAGACGTTGTCGCCGGACTCGTCCGATTCCATGCGCAGGAACGCCACGCGGTCGCCGTCGGGCGACCAGTCGGCCTCGCTGACGTCGTCGAGGATCTTGCGCGGCTCGCCGCCCAGGACCGGCATGCGGTAGAGATGACGCCCCGCGCCCTCGTCGCGCACGAACAGCACCTGTGAACCGTCGGGCGAGATGCGCGGCAGGTCGTCGGGGCCGTCGGTGATCGGGGCCTCGCTGCCGCCGGCGAGCTGCTTGAGCCAGATCCGCGAGACGCCGGTCCGGTCGGAGGCGAAGACGATGAAGTCGTTGTCGGACGAGGCATCGGGGCTCCAGTCGCGACCAGAGTACGTGAGCGTCTCGACGCGGGCGGGTGCGGACCCAGGCTCGTCGCCGGATATCAGTCCGACGGCCAGGAGAACGACCAGCAACCAGCCGAGGATCGCGGCCGCCGCGGGCCAGCGCGCCGCGCGCGAACGGGCGCCCCGGTCCACCACGCCGGTGCCGGTCGTGCCGATCGCGGCCCCGAACGCGTCGAGGTCGGACACGCTCGCCGGATCCTGCTCGGCCAGCGTGTCCTCGAGGGCGATGCGCGCGTCGGCGATGTCGTGCAGACGCTGGCGCTGATCCTTGCGCAGACAGCGACGCAGCAGGCGCCGGGCGGACACCGGGACCGTCCCGGGCAGGGCCGTCGGGTCCGGCTCCGAGCGCAGCACGGCCGCCAGGGTGTCGGACACCGATTGCCCGGCGAACGCCTTGCGCCCGCTGAGCATCTCGTAGAGCACGCAGCCGAAGGCCCAGATGTCCGCTCGCCGGTCGACCGGGAGCCCGCGCGCCTGCTCGGGGCTCATGTAGGCCGCCGTGCCGAGGATCACGCCGCGGCGCGTGACGTCCGGCGGCAGGGTCGGCGAGTCGTGGAACGTGCTGTCGCCAGGCTCGGGCACGCTCTCCTCGCGCACCTTCGCCAGCCCGAAGTCGAGCACCTTGACCTCGCCGTCGGGGGTGATCTTGACGTTGGGTGGCTTGAGGTCGCGGTGCACGATCCCCTTGCCGTGCGCCGCCTCCAGCGCCAGGGCGACCTGGCGGGCGATCTCCAGCGCGTCGGCGACGGGCACGGGGCCGCGGGCGATCCGCCCGGAGAGGTCCTCGCCCTCGACGAGCTCCATCACCAGGAAATGGACGCCGGCGTCCTCCTCCAGGCTGTGGATCGAGGCCACGTGCGGATGCGCGAAGGCCGCCAGCAGCTGCGCCTCGCGATGGAACCGCGCGTGCCGCCCCGGGTCGTCGGTCAGCACGCCGGGCAGCACCTTGATCGCGACCTCGCGGTTGAGCTTCGTGTCCCGCGCGCGGTACACCTCGCCCATGCCGCCCTGGCCGAGCTTGCCGGTGATCTCGTAGTGGTTGAGGGTCTGACCCGCGTCCACGTGCGCTCCCGCCGGGAAGAACGAGATGTCTCGGTGAGGATCCTGGCCGGTCGGGGTCGGGCCTCGGGATCATGATCGGGATCCCGTACAGGATACACAAGTGGTCCTGTTTGAGAACCGTTTCTGGTCGCGAGGCGTCGCGCGGTCACCGCGGTGCCGTCGGCCGCTCCACCAGTTGCAGCCCGATCCGCAGGCGGGCGCCGTCGCGCCGCACGTGGCCGTACCGGTCCTGCCAGTCGCGGAAGACCAGTGCGCGCTCGTCCGCGTGCACGGTCGTCAGGTAGGAGTCGAGATTCTCCTGCAGGTGGCTCATCGCCGCCGCAGCCGACGCCGCATCGGGATAACGCACCACCAGCCGCTTGACGGTCGCACCGCCCACGTCGTACCGGGCGCCGGCCGCCAGGGCGCCGTCCGTCTCGAGCCGGAGCACGTCGCCCGCCCCGAGCGTGTAGATCGGCTCCAGCGCGAACCGGCCACGCGCCAGGAACTCGCTGCCGGGCACGAGGCCGTCGGTCGGCAGGTCGTCCCAGATGGCCAGCGGTTCGGCCTCGGGTTCCGGTGCCAGGTACGCACGGGCCAGCTCCGCCATGGCCGGCCGCGCGTCCGCGTCGCCAGCGAAGTTGTTGATCTGCACGAACAACGAACCGCGCACCGCGGTGAGCTGGTACGCGCTGCCGGTGTTGCGCGCGGGGACCTCGAGCCACGCCCGCTCGTCGCCGCACTTGGCGAGGTAGATGCCGAGGGCGGCCGCGGGGTCGTCCATGCGGTAGACCTCCACGTCGAGCACCGCCTCGCCCGGATCGCCGGCCCGCTCGCCACTGGCCGCGTGGTGGAACACGTCGAGGCCGGCGAAGCCGAACTCGAGGAACAGCTCGGCGCCCCCGTTGATGTGGCCGTAGAGGCCCTGGGGTTCGAAGTGCAGGTCGGGTTCGGCGGCGCGGTCCGCGGTGGCGCCGCCGAGGAGAGCGACGGCGGCCAGCGCCGTCGCGGCGATCCGCCGGGTCATGCCTCCACCACCTCGATGCGCGCGGGGTCGGCGATGCCCAGGCCGAGACGTTCACCGTAGTGCAGGTACTCGGTGTAGCGCGGGTGCTCGTTCACCTCGACCTCCATCGCCTTGCGCTTGGCCACGAGCCGGCGATGGCAGGTCATGTCCAGGGCGAAGGGATCGGTGGCCAGGTAGAGCGTGTGGTGGTCGTAGATGAAGCTGGCGTTGGCGCCGGGGCCGCCGTCGTACTGGCCGCGCAGGCCGTCGGTGACGTTGAGCACCAGCTTGTCGCGGATCGCGGGGAAGGCCAGCACCTCGGTGCACACGTCGAAGAACAGGGGCTTGTGCAGGCGGCCGGTGTTGGCGATGGCGCCGTAGCCCAGGTTCTTGGTGGCCATGCTGATGCCGTTGCCCGTGTTCTTGAACACCGGCAGGTTGATGATGCGCGTGAGGTCCCGGGTGACCAGCTTGCCGAAGGGCGACCGCCGGTCGGTGAACACGTGCTGGTTCAGGTAGTTCGGATCCTGCGGGGCCGCGCAGTCGGCCCAGTAGACCACGTCCGGATCGAACCGGTCGGCGCTCACGTGACGTCCGTCGGCGTCGAGGTAGCCGCTGGTATCGGTGTTGTCCTCGGCGAAGGCCGCCTCGTCGAGGATCTGCAGCGCCTCGATGCGCACGCCGGGATAGCGGTCGGGCGTGAAGCCGGCGTCGGCGAGCATGGACTCGAAGCGGTCCCAGATGACGATGTTCCGGCGGGGCACGCCACCCTGCTCGAGCCAGGCGATGACCGCCTCCACCAGCTCGTGGTGGGTGGAGATGAGGCCCGGGCCCACGGGATTGACCTTGAGGCCGACCACGTCGTCGGGGCAGATGTGCAGCGCGGCGAGGCTGGCCCGCGGGTCCTCCCCGGTGAGCGCGGCCAGACCGCGGGCGAACATGGCGGCCACCACGGCGGGATCGGGCTCGCCCCCGGGGCCCACGGCGGGATCGTGCACGGCCACCACCCGGCCCGGACGGGCGCCCGGCAGGGAGGTGTCGGTACGAGGCAGATCCTTGACCTCGTCGACGTTCGTGCGCGGCTTGCCGGTGTCCTCGTCGCTGGCGGCGGCTGGCTGTCCCAGCACGATGCCCGCGCTGGCGATGGCGCTCACCTTGAGGAACTCGCGCCGGCGCATCTCCCACCAGCGGTCCATGGAACCGTAGCCGCGTGCCGTCATCGTGGGCCTCCCCGGGCAGGCGTGGGAAGCGGCGCCGCCCTCCGGCGCCGACCGGTGAAAACGATACCTCAGGATACGTCGCGAGGGAATCCCGGGTTTCGGGGTGGCCGGTCACCGCCGCGCGCGACTGATCAGGTATGGGTGATCTCGCCGGTCAGCTCGAATCCGAGAAGCTGGATGTCGTCCTCCAGCTCGTGATGGTGTCGCAACACCAGGCCGCTGCGGATCTTCTCGTTCTCCTGATAGGCGAACCGCTCCGCCGGTCCCGGCGGCGGCCCCACCACCACGCAGGCGAACCCGCCGTGGCTCTCGTTCTTCACCAGCGCCGGTGTCGCGTGCTCGCCGCCCTGGTCGTCCAGCCTCACCAGCTGGACGACCGGCATGTCCGGGTCGCGATACCGCAGGTACCGCCGGTTGGATGCAGGGGGGGTCGGCATCGTCGATGCTCCTCTCGCGACGAATGTTCGCAGGTCCTCATGCCAAACCTAGTCGCCGGACGCCGTTCGTCCAGAGTCCGTCAGACCGCCATGGCCGGCAAAGCGATATCCTGGATTCCCGGTCGGGGTTCTGGTAGCGTGGACCTGGCGGTGCCCGACGTCCATCCCCTCCGGAGGCCACGACCATGACCGATCCCACCGACAGGCCATCGACCACCGA
>WJIQ01000286.1 GCA_014730255.1 bacterium
ATATAGTGGTCCTGGATTCCATCGGCAACGACTCGGAAACCACGATGTCCGCCGTCTACACTGCCTTCGGGCCCGTCATGAGCGCTGGTAGCAGCAGTTACAAGACGCTGACTGCTCGAGCGTTCTTCCTGGCCGAATAGGCCCCGGAATACGGTTGACCATCCAGTCTCCAGGGGCGGGCGTGTTCGAGTGGGGACGCTATTGCAGTAGAAAACGCGGGAACTGGCAGCTTCAAAAACATACCTGAATCTCTTGAGACATGGCCTTTGGGGGAACAAGGTGACCAATTGCAGGCTGCAATTCACATCGAACCGGCCAGGATCAATTTCAGGTGGAGGGGGGCTGCGAGGAAAGTGGTGGCGGCACCTTGCGCGATGTGCTCCATTGCCGCATGGATCCCCGTAATGCCAGGAAATGGCGGGAAACGGCTCGTTGTTTTCACGGTGCGGGATGATGGGTAGAGCCCACGCCAATCACAACTTTTTTCTCAGCAATAGTTTACACCGATTTACCAGATCTTTGCGCAGTCAGTCGAATTGCCGCTTGACTATCAGCGGATCGGATCCTATGAATACGGCGCCGTCCTCATGGAGCCCTGATGGCGCCTGCCACCCGTTCGCTTCTCATCCAGTCCGGTGCCGTGCTGTTGGCCGTCGGTGCGATCATCTGCATCGGCATCGTCGCCATGGGAACCGATGACGACCGTGATGGCAACGAAGACACCCCGTCGACGCCGGCGTCAGGAACGCAGGGCGGAGACGCCCGGACGGACGCCGCGCGGCCATCGACTGCCGACTTCGGGCAGACCCGTCCGGCCAGGCCCGCTCCTCCGCTGGAGGGGGTCGTGGGCGATGAGGGGGACGGCTCCCCGAGCCCCCTGGGTGTGCAGCCGGTCGTCCCCGGCGATGCCAACCCGCAGGTCGCCAGCGTGGTCGAGGCGGCCCGCACCGGGCAGCATCCCGAGCGTCGCACGGCCCTGGCCATGCCCGATCCGTTCGACCGGGCGTCCTACGAGAAGGATCCCCAGGCCTACCTGGATGTCTGCGAGCCGGGCCGCGTCTTCCAGCCGGCCCAGCCCGGCAAGGACGTCCCGATGATCTCGGCCCGTTCCGACACCAGCGTCGAGGTCGCGGTCGGCGAGTCGACCACCCTCGCGGCCATGGCCGCGCCGGGCGCGCCGGTGACCTTCACCAGTTTCGACCTGGGTCTGTTCTCCAATGAACTGACCAGCATCACGGTACAGGCCGACGATGCGGGTATCGCCAGAGCGACCTTCACCGCCGTCGGCTGCGTCAACGACGTCAACATCCTGGCCGCTTCGCCATACTGCTCTGGGCGCGCGACCTTCATGATCTTCGTTCCACCTCCCGCACCTACGACACCCCCCGTCGAATAGGAAATCGCCATGCTCCCCATCCATCGTTCTTCCCCCATCGCCGCTCTGATCTTGCTGTGCGGCGCCGCCGTTACCCAACTCCATGCGGAGGCGGTGACGACGGAACAGGGACGAGACAAAGCAGGCGATAGCGCTATCCGCACCTGCCTGAACCCCAACGAGGGGTGTTGTTGTCCCGACGATCCCGACAAGCAGAAGGTCGTCGATTGTCCGAAAAAGACCGCCAATACCACGACGTGCAACAGGAGCCTCATCAACAACGTGGGATTCGCTCACCGCCATTGGGCGTTCGATTACCGGATCGAGTCGGCCCCATCGGGGTGCGCTTCCTGCGGTGGATCCTCAGGTGGTGACGCACGTCTGCCGATGTTCGCCCTACGCCGATACCACCGCATGCGTTCGGCCTGGATCCTGTCGAGCTTCGGGCCTGGCGTGTTCTCCGAATACGACACCAAGGTCTGGCTGGATCGCGACCTCAGTGATCCCAACGGTGCCGGCAATGGGGGTTTGCATGATGTGGTCACCACCCGTCCGTTGGGCTTCAAGGAGACCAACAGCGATTATGGAGATACCGCGAAGGACGGGGTGCTCTGGCAGAGCTCGCACCGCTACACCGGGGCCCTGCGGCTCTTCGACGATGCCGGCTTGCCGGTGGCCGACCACCGTCAGGCGGTGACCGCGACCCTTCGCTCGCATTCGGGCACCGTCTTCACCTTCGAGATCATTCGCACCGATCCCGATCCTGATGCCGGGCGTCGATGGGGGCGTCTGGTCAGCATGGCCGATCGCAACGGCAACGCGACCACCATCAGCTACGCGTATGGTCGCACCGCGACCGACGGGGAGCTCGGTTACGACCGCAGCAGGCTCTGGCAGATCAATCAGGTCACCGACGCGTACGGTCACGTGGCCACCTTCCACTACCACTCGGTCCAGTACAGCGGTCAGTGGTGCGTGTCCCAGGTCGACCTTCCCAACGGCGAGGTCGTCACCTACACCTACGGCAGCACCACTGGCAAGCTCGAGCAGGTGGACCATGCCGACGGGTCGACAAGCACCTTCGTCTACGATGTCGACAACCTGTCCCAGTGCACCACCGTCACCTATCGCGATGCGGCGGCCGAGGGCACGCACCGGAATAAGACCGCCTACTATTCCCTGGCCACCTGGGTGGATCCCGATGATCCGCAGAATGTCCTGTCCCAGCCGGAGGGTGCCGTCCGGATGATCACCAATGCCGACGACGAGGTGACCTACCTCGGCTGGCAGGACGACGCGGACCCGGAGCTGATCTACGTCTATGAGGGCGGCAACAAGCTCAAGCGGCACAAGTCGAATGCCTACTATCCCTGCCAGGACGACATCGCCACCGCATGGGACATCGAACAGGACGAGAGCACCTACAGTTGGGAGTGCACTGCGAAATACAACTACAACACCCAGCGCATGATAACCCGGGAGGAGGATATCCTCGGCCGCTACACCTATTTCAGCCGCGATGTGTTGACGGGGAACATCACCCGCTATACCCACCCCGATGGGACCACGGAGGAATTGGCCTACAACGAGTACTGGCAGCCGACCTACCGCAAGGATCGCCTGGGGCGCGTGACCACCTGGACCTACGATGCGGCCGGCAACATGCTGAGCAAGACGGTGGGTCAGGCGCTGGACGGCTCCCAGAACGTGATCCCGACCGCCGATACGGCCACCTATCGCTGGGAGTACAACGCGCTGGGGCAGGTCACCGCGGCCAAGGATCCGCTCTATGACCAGAGCAAGCCAGACCTGCACATCACCGAATACGAATACTCCTCGACCGGCGATCCGACCAACCTCGACGGATATGGCTACCTGGTCAAGAAGATCGAAGCCGCCGATACCGAGGGCGGGCCGCGTGGGGTGACCACCTGGACCTACGATGCCGCCGGTCGCCTCGAACGCAGCGAGGACCAGCGCGGGCGGCCGGTCGAGTACGCCTACGATACACGCAACCGATGTACCGACATCCATTACCTGGGCGACGATTCGCACGAGCTCTTCACTTTCCATGAGAGCGGTATCAATGCGAACCTGCTCGCGAGCCGCACCGACCGCAACGGCAACCGCACGGATTTCCTCTACGATGCCAGCGGGCGTCGGGACACCGTGACCACCGCCGCCAGCGACCCCGCCATCGCGGTCGACACCACCTACGCCTACCTTTCCGGCACCGGCATGCCTGACGCGGTGACCCGGGCCGGTAGCGCCACCACCTACACCTACGATTACCGCAATCGCCGCACGGCCAGCGCCCGGACACCGGACACCGCGACCACCCTGACCGACAGCACGGTCTACGACGAGGCGCGACGGGTGGCCTACCGCCAGGATGCCTACGGCCGGAAAACCTTCTTCTATTACGACGTGGACACCGACTACCGGGTGCGCACGGTCCGCGAGCTCGAGCCGGACGCGGTCGAGACGCACTTCGGCGGCCTGCCCACGCAGGCCCAGTTGGCCGGTCTGGCCCGTGACGCCAGCGCCAACCCCGGCTACGTGATCGAGGACGTGGTCTACGATGCCGAACGCCAGCGGGTCAAGTCGGTCGATGGCCGCGGCACCGTGATGACCATGGCCTACGACCAGCGGGGACGGGGCACGGTGCATATCCGGGCCGCCGCGACCGTACCCGCCTCGGCCACCGTGGCCGACATCCAGGCCGGCACCAGCGAGACGCCGATCACCGACGAGGAGCTGCAGGGCAAGAGCGAGCAGGTCTACGATGCGGCCTCCAACGTCATCGAGCAGCGCGGTCCGCGCTACTTCGACCCCGCCGATGCCACGGGCTACCAACTCGCCGCCACGACCATGGACCCGAACGGTCGCAACCTGACCGCCACGACCACCCGGGCCCCGGGTTCGCCGGCCGCATCGGACGCGTCCTACACCTACCACGTCGATGGCCGGAGCGATACCACCAACGACGGGCGCGGTAACGACTGGCAGCGGCTGTGGCACCAATGCTGCGGCCGCCCCCTGGCCGACGTCGACCCCACCGGCGCGGGCACGATCTACAACAACGACCAGTACGGCAACCGGATCTACCAGGCCCAGGTGGCCGATGTGGCCGGTCAGACCAACCCCCACGCCCCGACCGGGACGCTCGCCGAAACCAGCACCCGCTACGACGCCCGGCACCGCCCCGTGGCCCGTACCGTCTGGCTCGAGACGCCCCACGACTTCCTGGCGGCGCTGTCGAATCCGCACGACTCCAATGGCGGCCTGAACGTGCCGATCGCCGACCGCACGAGCGTGCCGGTGGCCAACGCCACCCACCCGGCCGGCTCGGGCCTGACCACGACCTGGGCATACGACGACGACCTGACCGACGGCGTCGGCATCGATGCGATCACCGGACTGCAGCCCATCATCGCCCTGGCCAACCTGGGTGCCGGCTGCACCGGCTCGGCGGTGGCGATCACCAACCCCGAGGGCGAGGTCGGCTACCGGATCAGCGACGGGTTGGGGCGCGGAGTCATCACCATCGACGCCGATGGCGACGTGGTCCTGACCGACTTCGACCTGATCAGCGCCGGCCTGGTGGTCACCCGGAGCATCGTGGACCCGGATTGGACCGGGCACACGGGCCTGGCCCTGACGAGTGAAATGCACCGCGACGGTGCCGGCAACGTCCGCAGCGCGATCGATGCCGAGAACCAGGCCACCGCGAGCACCTACGATGCCAACGGCAACCGCCTCAGCGTCCGCGACCCCAACGCGGTGGGCACCGATTGCACCTACGACCGCCTGAACCGTCGGACCCTCTGCGTCGATACCGCCCTGGATACCGTGCAGGACGTCGACTACGACGCCGCCGGCAACATCGTCCGCGACCGCGACGGCCTGGGCGTCCCGGCCACCTACACCTACGACGCCAAGGGCCGTCGGATCAGCACGGTGGATCGCAACGGCGGCATCACCGCCTTCTACTACGATGACAACGACAACCAGGTGGCCATCGTCGATGCCGACGAGCTCGAGCGCCTCGGCCACACCGGCGTCGTCGGCGAACAGTTCGTCCCGCCGGCCCTGGATCCGACCTGGCATGCGACCCGCTACGCCTACGACCCGCGCAACCTGCTCGACGCGGAGAGCTTCCCCGGCCATGATCCGCTGAGCGTCCCGGGCGATCCGGGCTACGACCGGAAGGACTACGCCTACGACGCCGCACGTCGCCTCGTCATGCGCGAGGATCAGGCCGGCGACCAGACCGTCTACCACTACGACCTGGCCGGTCGCCTCGCGCTGCGCGAGTACCCCGATGGCCTCAACGACGATTTCCTCTACGACCTCGCCAGCCGCTTGCAGGATGCGGTCTGCCCCCGCTACGATGCGACGGTGCACCGCACCTACACGCCGGCCGGCAAGGTCGAGGATGAGGTGCTGACCGTGGCCGGTCGGACCTATACGACCAGCTACACCTACGACCCCGCCGGTCGCCGCGAGACCACCACCTATCCGTCGGCGCGCGTCTGCGAGATCGGCTACACGGTGCGCAGCCAGCTTGACCAGGTGAAGCTGGCCGGCGACGTGATCGCCAGCTTCGTCTACGACGCCGGTGGCCGCGAGACCGACCGGACCCTGGGCAACGGCTTGACCGCAACCCGGACCTGGCGCGCCGACAACCTGGCCGACACCATCGTCTGCCCGGGCGTCGTCGACCTGGCCTACGCCTACGACGCGAACAAGCGCAAGACCGACGAGGACGACGCCATCCTGACCGGCTACGCCCAGGACTTCGGCTACGACGCCGCGGATCGCCTGACCGACTGGTCGCGGGTGGGCACCGACCTCGACGCCCCGCAGAGCCAGCAGTGGGACCTGAGCCTGGTCGGCGACATGGATCTGATCACCACCGACGCGGTCACCGAGGACCGGCAGCACAACCCGGTGCACGAGATCGACGCCATCGACAGCGCGGTCACCAACGTCGAGCACGACGCCAAGGGCAATCTGACCTACGATCCCAAGCGCGGCAGCGGCTACTACTGGGACTACGAGAACCGTCTCGCCCACGTGGCCAACCCGGCGCATCCGTCCATCCTGGTCCACTGGCCGCTCAACGAGGACGCGGGGGCGACCGCTGGCGACGCCGCCACCGCCACCGTCCGCGACGGTGCGATCAGCGGCGCCACCTGGGCAGCGACGGGCAGGGCGGGCGCTTGTCTCGCCTTCGACGGCACGGATGATGCGGTCGTGCAGAGCGAGGCCCCGACCTACCTCAACGGCCTCTCGGCGATCAGCGTCGCCGTCTGGGTCAAGGCGGACGCGACCAACGTCGACCGCGGCATCCTCGACACCGAGGCCGCCGACGGCCAGGACGACGAGCTCAACCTGCGCTACGACAAGTCCGGTTGGGGCGGTGGTGGCAGCAACCTGATCAAGTGCTCGATAAAGACCACCGCCGGCCAGACCGCCATCGAGAGCGCCAACGACGTCCAGGCCACCGCCTGGCAGCACCTGGTGATGGTCTGGCGCTCCGGCGAGCCTCTCGCCCTCTACATCGACGGCGTCGCCACCACCCCCACCTACGACGAGGGCGCCCTCGGCGGCACCATCACCGGGGTCGACCAGTTCCTCCTCGGCCGCGCCTGCAAGGGCCAGACCTGGGACGGCCTGCTCGACGACGTCCAGGTCTTCGGCTACGCCCTCACGCCGGCCGAGGTCGCGGCCATGGCCACCCGCCCCGAGGCGCCGATCACCAGCTCCTACGCCTACGACGCCCTCGGCCGCCGGGTCGGGAAAACCGCCGGCGGCGAGACCACCGACTACGCCCTCGCGGGCGCCCAGGTGATCGAGGAATACACCGCCGCGGGCTCGCAACTGGAAAAGAGCTACGTCTACGGCTCCTACATCGACGAACCCCTGATGCTACGCACCGGAGCGGACCAGGACTACTATTATCATCGGAATCACCTCTATAGCACCACTGCGATTACCGACGACTCGGGCGTCGTAGTTGAACGGTATACATATGACGCATACGGTAAGCGATACGTCCGGGATGATGTTGGGGTTTTGAAGACGGATCAGTCTGGCATGCATGCGTATGGGTTTACGGGGAGGCGGTTGGATTCGGAGTCCGGGTTGATGTATTTCCGGGCGCGGTATTTTGATGATCAGTTGGGGAGGTTTGTTAATAG